>REET01000077.1 GCA_007694925.1 Phycisphaerales bacterium
CCCCCCCCTCCCCTCCCCCCTTCCCCCCCTCCCCCCCCCCCCCCCCCAACCCCGGGCGCCCCCACGCCCCACTCCCCAAACCCAACACCCCGCACGGGCCCAAAGCCCGTGCGAGCTCCCTTGACGGCTACCCTTCTGCCCCATGGATATCAGCCTCCGCTGGATCAACCAGTACCTCAGCCCGGGCAACCTCACGGCAGACGAAGCCGACGAGCTCCTCACCGCCGCGGGATTCCCGCTCGAAGAAGTCCGCCAGCTCGCTAGCGGCGACACCTTCCTCGATGTGGAGGTTACCTCCAACAGAGGCGACTGCCTCAGCCATGTCGGTCTGGCGCGAGAAATCGCCGCCTCCGCCAGCGCTTCGACGCCCAGACGCCTCAAACTCCCCCCCTTCAAGCTCCCCAGAGGCAAAGGCCCCGTCGCCGAGCAGCTCACCCTCCGCAACAACACCCCGGAGGTCTGCCCCCGCTTCACCGCCCGCGTCATCAAGGGCGTCAAGGTCGGCCCCAGCCCCGCCTGGCTCGCCGAACGCCTCGAAGCCGTCGGCCAACGCTCCATCAACAACATCGTCGATGTCACCAACTACATCACCTTCGAGCTCGGCCATCCCTGCCATGTCTTCGACCTGGCCCGCCTCGCCGGCCAAACCCTCGAAATCCGCTACGCCCGCGAAAACGAGCCCCTCACCACCCTCGACGCCAAGGCCCGCAAGCTCCGAAAGACCGACCTCGTCGTCGCCGACGCAGAGCGGGCCCAGTCCCTCGCCGGCGTCATCGGCGGGCAGGACTCGGAAGTCACGAGCGAAACCGTCGATGTCGTCCTGGAGATGGCGACCTGGGACCCCGTCACCGTCCGCACCGCCGCCCGCGCCCACAACATCCGCACCGACGCGAGCTACCGCTTCGAACGCGGCGTCTCCCCGCTGGAAATTCCAGACGCCGCCGCCAGAGCCGCAGCACTCATCCTCGAAGTCGCCGGAGGCGAGCTCTGCGACGGCATGCTCGACGAAGGCGCCCCCCTCCCAGAGCCGATCACCGTCGACATGCGCCCAAGCCGCTGCGAGAAGCTGCTGGGCGACTCCATCCCCGTCGCCGAGACGATCCACGCCCTGCGGGCTCTGGAGATCGGCGTCGACCAGATCGACGACGACACCCTCCGCTGCGAGATCCCGCCATTCCGGGGCGATCTCACCCGCGAGATCGACCTCATCGAGGAGGTCGCCCGGACGCGGGGGCTCGACGCCGTCCCCGTCGCCGAAATGCTCGCCCTCCGCATCCAGCCGCCGCAGGACGAGCAGCGGGCGCTCCGCGAGGTCGGCTCGGTCCTCACCGGGCTGGGCTTCTACGAGACCGTCACCTTCAGCTTCGTCTCCCCCGCCGCGGCAGAACCCTTCACCCCCGAAGGCCTGGCCGCGATCAGCGTCGACGACGACCGACGCGGCGCCGAGCCGACCCTCCGCCCCAGCGTCTTGCCCGGCCTGCTCGCCTGCCGCCGGGCCAACCAGCACGCTCAGGCCGACCCGCCCGGCGGCGTTCGCCTCTACGAACGCTCCGCCGTCTTCGCCGAAAAACTCGGCAATGGCCGCCCTGAAACCGACGAGCACAGGCGCCTCGCTTTGCTCATGGATGTTCCGGGCGCCGGCAAGAAACGCTCGGCCGACGATCTGCAGACCGGCGTCCGACAGCTCCGCGGCGTCATCGAATCCCTCGCCCGCGCGATGGCCGGCCCTGACGCCCGCCTCGACCTCGAACCCGATGCACCGCCGCACACTGGCTTCGACCCCGGCGCTTGCGCCCGGGTCATGCTCGCGTCGGGGCCCGACGCCCCTCGGCGGCACATCGGCTGGATGGGCCTCATCGCCCCGGGCGTGCTCAAGCAGTACGACCTTCAGATCCCCGCAGCTGCGGCGGAACTGGAGATCGATTCCCTTGTCCACTTCTACCCGCCCAAGTCTGCGGTGAAGCCGCTCGCCCAGTTCCCGGCCATCGAACGGGACCTCTCACTTGTGCTCGACGAACAGACCGCGTGGGCGGCGGTCGAGCAGCTCGTCCTCGACGCCTCGCCCGACAAGATGGAGTCGCTGGCCTTCGTGGGCGTCTACCGGGGCGAGCAGGTCGGCAAGGGCAAGAAGTCACTGACCTTCCGCGTCCGTTTCCGCGATGATGACCGCACACTTCGCCACGAAGAGGTCGACCCGCAGATGGACGCCCTCGTCGAACGCTTCCGCAAGGAACTCGGCGCAGAGATCAGGGCGTAGGCGCGGGCGCTGGGCGCTGGGCGCTGGGCGCTGGGCGCTGGGCGCTGGGCGCTGGGCGCGGAACAGATCGTGGCCGGGCGTCTCGCCCGGTAAAGCCAGGGCTCCCACGCCCAACACCCCACTCCCCACCAAAAAAACATCCGGCCCGGGCGGAGCCCGGGCCGGAGTTGTTTTTCAGACTCGGTCAGGAACGCTGATCAGTTGAGCAGCGAGGCCTGGATGCCGAAGCCGAACTCGGAGCCGTCGTCGCTGCCGAGGATGTTGTGGCGGGAGAGGCCGGCGCTGCCCAGACCGACGCTGGTCAGGGCCTCGTTGGCCTCGACCAGGCCGACGGTCTTGTCGAAGGCGACGAAGAACTCGCCGGTGACACGGACGGCGTAGGAGCGCTCGATCGGGAACCAGTTCACACCGAGACGGATGAGGTTCTGGTTGTCCTCGTCGATGCCGAGGTCGCTGTCGAAGAAGAGGCCGTCGTAGCCGGCGTAGATTTCGATCTGCTCGTCGACGAAGTAGCCGGCGCGGACCGCGAAGGCGAAGTGGTCGGTCGAGGAGACCTGATCCGGATCGATGTTGGCGTAGTAGAAGTGGGCGGCGGCGCGGAAGCCGTCGCTGCGGTACTCGATGTCGGCGTCGACATAGAGGGCGTCGACATCGGCGGTGAAGCCGGTATCGCCACCGCTCTGCCACAGGGCGCCGATGCCGGCGCGGAGGCCGTCGGGGGTGCCGCGGAAGGCGCTCTGGCCGACGAAGGACTGACCGGGGTAGTTGCCCGAGAACTGGTCACGGGTGCCCATGAAGTAGCCGTTGATGCGGCCGCCGATGGCCCAGTCGGCCGAGTTGAAGGCGCCGATGTCGGTGCCGGCCGAGCGGGCGCCGTCGCTGAAGTAGATCATGCCCTCGATCGCGTCCTGGCCGAAGCCGAGGCCGAAGAATTCCTGGCGGTCGGTGCCGAGCATCTCGTAGGCCAGCGAGCGCTCCATGGCCTGCTGGTACTGAGCGGGGGCGGCCTCGAAGGTCTGCAGCGGGCGGCCGCGACCGAACTGGAAGAACATCCCGTTCTCGAAGTTGTAGGTACCGATGAAGTCGAGCAGGTCGATCGACGACGAGTTGGCGCCGGGGCCGTCACCGTTGTCGAAGTCGAAGTCGCCCATGCCGAAGTCGCCGAGGCCGGAGGCGCCGACCTGGATGAAGTAGCTGAAGTCGGGGCTGCCGACATTGCCGAAGAAGAACATGTTGACGCGGGACAGCTGTCCGCCGTGGGCGAAGTCGCTGTTGCCGCGGTCTTCCACGTTGTTCCCGAAGTTGAAGAAGTGGCGGTACTGGCCGAAGAGACCGACATTGATGCTGTTGTTTCCAGCACTGTCGGTCAGGCCGAAGTGGCCATTCTCGTGGTAAGCGTTAGCCCCGGCCGCGAGCAGGCTGCTGCGGTTCTGGGCGTCACTGAGAAGCTCTGCACGCTGCGAGTTCTGAACATCGCTTGCGAAGCCCGCGCTCGAAGCGAGGGCGATCGCCGCACCGGCGAGCACACCAAAGGACTTGATCCGACTCATTTCCTGAGACTCCTTGCTTCGAACCATTGGGCCGCGTTCCACCACGGCCAGTGCGATCCACACCGTTCGAATCGGCACACACACCTTCCGGTATGCACGCCCCAACACTCGCCCGCCGACACCGGCGGGTCTATTTCCCCTCGCTCGCGGAACGGGACTGAAACGCCCGAGAACCCCGCGAGCCGTCAGAGGGCAAGAGTATACGCCCGTTGCTAGCGGTCGCAAACTCTTGGTCAATACTTCTTCGGACGATCCGCCCGGAAACGCATGATTTTTCTCCCACGAACCCCCGATTTTCCTCAACCCGACCCCGCAAAGGCCCGAGACCGCACCTTCACCGAATCCACACAAACACCCACTGGCGGGCCACACCCACTCCCCCGTATGCTGGTCAAGTCTTTCATAGACCCCCAAAGGGCCGACAAACACGCACCCCAAACAGGGGTATTGCCATGCCCGCCGGCAAAACCGTCCTCGTCGTCGACGACGAGCGAGACCTCGCCGAACTCGTCGCTTTCAACCTCCAGAAAGAGGGATTCCACGCCGTCATCGCCCACAACGGCAGGGAAGCCCTCGCCGCGATCGCCAGGCAGACACCGGATCTCGCCATCCTTGATGTCATGATGCCCGAGATCGACGGCATCAAACTCGCCAGCCGTCTCAGGGCCGACAAGGCCACCGCCGCGCTCCCGATCATCATGCTGACGGCCAAGGGCGAGGAGGTTGACGAGCTGATCGGCCTCCAGGTCGGTGCCGACGACTACATCCCCAAGCCCTTCTCCATGAAGATTCTGATGGCGAGGGTCGCCGCACTCCTCCGCAGGGCCGAGCCCCGCGCCGAGGGCGACGAGGACGAGACGAAGGAGCTCGGCCCCGTCACCGTCAACCTTTCGACCCACGAGGCGTTTGTCGAGGGTGAGCCGATCCGCCTCACCCTGACCGAGTTCCGCGTGCTGGCGACCCTGATCGAGGCCGGGGGAAGGGTCCTCAGCCGCAGCGCTCTGATCGCCAAGGCGATCGGCCCGGGCATCACCGTGACGGAGCGCACGATCGATGTGCATGTCACCTCCATCCGAAAGAAGCTCGGGCCCCACGCGGGGCTGGTCCAGACCGTCCGGGGTGTCGGGTACCGCGCGACTTTGAAGGCCGAAGCCGAAGCCGAGTGAACCGACGCCCCGGTTCCTTCTATAGAGCTTGATGCCCATCCGCCCCCTCCACCACGCGCATGTGCCCGCCCTTGCCGGGTGCGGCGCTCTGGCCATAGGGGCGGGCGTCCTTGCGCTGGCGGATCGGCTGCCGCTGTGGTCGGGCGGTGCGGCGGTCGGCGTCGCCTTGGTCGCCACGCTCTGGACGCTGCGCGACGCCCGGTCCGCATCGGCGACTCGCCTGGACCGCCTCCGCGCTCAGCGCCGTGCGAGGGAGCGACGCCGGATCCGCTCGGGCCAGCGGCTCTCGACGCTCCAGACCGTCATTGACGCGATCGAAGCCCCCGTCATCGCGACCGACGAGCACGGTCTTGTGCGTGTCGCCAACGCTTCGGCCGAGCGATTTTTCGCGCGGCGCGAGGCCCCGCTCGTCGGCCAGGGCATCGAGGAGCTCTTCACCCAGGGCGATCTGCTGCGGCTGCATGAGTCGGCCGCGACCGGGCCGCCGGCGTCGGGGCGTGTCCGGCTGCAGCGCCCCGAGGGCATCCGGGTCTTCGAGGCCTCGGCCGCTCCGGCGCTGGGCCGGGGCGCGGGGCGTCGCGGCGTCGTTCTGACCCTCCGCGATGTCACCGAACTTGCGACCGCCGTGCAGCTGAAGACCGATTTCGTCGCTAACGCGTCGCACGAGCTGCGGACGCCGCTGGCCTCGATCAGGGGCGCCGTGGAGACCCTCCGCGACGGTGGGATCGAGCCCGGGCCGATGCAGGACCGGCTGGTGCAGATGATCGCGTCGAACGCGCTGCGTCTTGAAGAGCTGATGAACGACCTGCTCGACCTCTCGCGCCTGGAGTCGCCCGAAGCGACGATCGCCCGCGACGCGGTCGACGCCTGGGCGATGGCCGGGCGCCTCGGCACGCTGTTCGACAGCATTTGCGCCGAGAGGAACATCGAGCTGGCTTTCGAGCTCGACCCCGGCCTAAAGGGTCTCCGCACCGACCGCCAGCTTCTCGAGATGATCCTCAAGAACCTGATCGAGAACGCGACCAAGTTCGCCAACCCCGGCACGACCGTCCGCGTCATCGGCCGGCCCGTTCGGTCAGAACGCGGGCCCGATGGCGTCCGTTTCGAGGTGATCGACAAGGGGCGAGGCATCCCGCTGAAGGACCAGCCCCGCGTCTTCGAACGCTTCTACCAGGTCGACCCCGCCCGATCGGGGGCCGGTCGCAGGGGCACCGGCCTCGGGCTGGCGATCGTCAAGCACGCGGTCCGCAACCTCGACGGGAGCGTCGGCCTCGAATCGGTCTGGCAGAGCGGGACGACCGTCTGGTTCGAGCTCCCGTCGTGCCTCGGCACGCCTGCAAAGGGGCCGAAAAAGCCTCAGCGGGAGAGCGGGGCGAAGTCGACGCCGTAGAGCTGGCGGAGCCGCCTGGCCACGGCCGTGTTCAAACGATCTTCGTCGGAAGGCCGACCGAACCGCCCGAGCCTCGCGTGGAGCGTGAACTCGTTCTCGCCGACCCGCCGGATGACCAGCTCGCCCGGCCGGCCCTGCGCGTCGACCAGTTCGTATCGGCGGCCGCCGTCGGGGCCGGGGCCGGCTTGGACGATCGCCAGTTCGGTCCGGATCATCGCGGCTTCGACGGCGGCGTCGAGGTCGTCGTAGTCGCCGACGGCCCGCATCACCGAGTGTTCGCCGGTCCGGGGGCCCGGATCTGAACTCCGGGACGCGCACCCCGCGAACTGGGCCGCCCACAGGGCCGCCCAAAGCCCGATAACCAACGCACTCAGGACGCACCGCTCTGCTGGCCGTCTGGAGGGGGGCTGGAACTCGGATGGTCTGGCCATGCGTATCTTCTCGGGCGGGGGCGAGTCGGGGAGGGAGAATTCTGAACGGGCCGGTGACGGATGATCGCTTACACTTCTCGTTCCCGCCCGCGGGGTCCGACGGAGGGCCGCCGCACGGGCGATCGGCCCGCATCCCTGCTCGGGGCGCGACGGAGACAGGCTCGCGTGGAGATCACGATACGAATCCCCCACGGCCCCGAAGGCGTCGGTGTGGTTGGCTCTGCCGACCGAAACATCAAGATGCTCCGCGAGGCGCTGGGTGTGCGGATTTCCAGCGTGGACGGCTCGATCCGCATCGGGGGCGAGTCCGACGCGGTGGCGGTCGCCCGGAATGTGATCGAGCAGATCGGCGCCGCGGCGGGTCGCGAGGAGCCGCTCAGCCGCGAGCAGGTGCTTGACCTCATCGCCGACGAATCCTCCCGCGCGAGGCTGGGCGGGCGGTCGCACACGCCCGGGGCTTCCTCCGGGACGCTGACCTGGGACGGGGACATGGATGTCTACGCGGCGGGGCGCCGGGTCGTTGCCCGCACCCCCAACCAGGAGCGGTACCTGGAAGCGATCCGGACCAACGACCTGGTGTTCGGGGTCGGCCCCGCAGGGACGGGCAAGACTTTTCTTGCGGTGGCGGCTGCGGTGCACCTGCTCAAGCAGCACCGGGCCAAGAAGGTGGTGCTCGTGCGCCCGGCGGTCGAGGCGGGGGAGAAGCTCGGGTTTTTGCCGGGTGACCTGGAAGCAAAGGTGAACCCGTATCTGCGGCCTCTGCTCGACGCGCTGCACGACATGGCCGATTACGGGACGATCAGGCGGTTCATGGAGGGCGATGTGGTGGAGATCGTCCCGCTCGCGTTCATGCGGGGCCGCACCCTGAACGGGTCGGTGATCATTCTCGACGAAGCGCAGAACTCGACGCGTGGCCAGATGAAGATGTTTCTGACCCGCATGGGGCACGGCTCGAAGATGATCGTGACGGGCGACCCGACGCAGGTGGACCTGCCCGACCCGGGCGAGAGCGGGCTTGTCGACGCGGTGCGCCGGCTGAAGCGCGTGCAGGGGGTCGAGAGCGTCTGGCTTGACGGGGGGGATGTGGTGCGTCACCGCCTCGTGCAGCGTGTGCTGGAGGCGTACGGGGACGAACGCCCGATTGAAACCGAGGCGGGCTGAACAGCCGATGGCCAGAGAACACACCAGGACCGGACGGAGCAAGGCGAAGGGACGCGCCGGGGATGTCGGCAAGCTCCGCGACCGGCCCAAGTCCGAGTTGCTGCTGACGGCTTTACGCTCGCGCGAGTTCGGCTGGGCGGTGGTGATCGTGCTGCTGCTGACGGCGGTGTGCGCGCCCCTGGCGGTTTGGACGCGTGAGCGGCCGATCGAGGCGCCGGGGCGCGTGATGACCTTCACGCGCGAGGTGCGCGTGCCGGTGCAGATCCACGACGAGTCGGCGACGCAGGCGGCGCAGGCCGACGCCCGCCAGCGGACGCCGCGGGTGTACATCGAAGAGTCGGGCGTGCTCGACGAGATCCGCTCGTCGCTCTTGAACCTGCCCCGCACGCTCGAGAACGCCGAGACGATCGAGGATGTTGAGGCGGGGATTGTTGAGCGGTTCGCCCTGACGCAGGAGCGGATGGACGCGGTGCGTGTGGCGGCCGACGAGGGGCGCGAGCGCGACGCGTGGCGGCGCGGGGTCGACCAACTGGTCGAGTTGCTCCGCGAGGCGCCGATCCTCGACGAGGAGACCTGGCAGCGCGAGAGCCAGGTGGGATTGCGGGGCGAGAAGTTCATCGAGCTGCGCGGGCGCGTCAACCGGCCGGTTTCTGACGAGTCGGCGATCAACCTCGCCGACCGGCGCCAGCTCGAGCGTGAGGCGTCGCGTCTGGCGTGGGCCGCGGGGTTCAGGGACGGGCAGGCGGAGGTGGTCGCGGCACGCCTGCAGAGCGAGCCGAAGCCGACCTATCGCTTCGACGAGACCGCGACGATCGAGGCGCAGCAGCGGGCCGCCGAGGCGGTGCCCGCCCAGCGGCGCGAGGTGCCCCGGGGCACGATCATCTTTCGTCGGGGCGACGTGCTCAGCGCGTCGCAGTTCGATTTGCACCAGATCGAGATGGCGCGTTTCCGCGAGCAGCGTCCGGCGTGGACGCTGGCGCTCAAGCGGTTTTCGATCGGGCTCGGGGTGGGGCTGCTGCTGATCGCGGGTGCGGTGTACTGCGCGATGTTCTGCCCTCTGTTGCGCGTTAGCCCGCGTCGGATGGGGTGGATGGCGGGGCTTCTGGGGCTGGCGACCTTGCTGTCGTGCCTTGGGACGGTTGTGTTCCCGCAGCTCTCGGTGGTGACGCTGACGGCGCCGGTGATCTTCGCCGCGGTGATCATCGTGATCGCTTATGACCAGCGGACTGCGTTGGCTGTGGGGGGTCTGCTTGCGTTGTTGGTGTGCTTGTCTACGGGCGCGCCCATGTCGACGCTGGCGCTGATGGGCGCGGGGATCGGCGTGGCGGTCTGGCACCTGCCCGACATCCGCAGCCGCAACACGCTGATCCGCATGGGCATCGCGCTGGCGGTGACGCTGGGCCTGGGCTCTGCGTTGGCGGACCTCTTGGAGGGCCCGGTGACGCCGGCGCTCTTGGGGCAGGCGGGGCGCGACGCGTTTTTGGCGGGGGTGACGGGCGTGTTCGTCGCGGCGCTGACGATGTTTATCCTGCCGACGATCGAGCGCGTGTTCGACATCACCACCGGCATGTCGCTGGTGGAGCTGCGCGACCCGAAGCAGCCGCTGTTGCGAGAGCTGCAGATGCGAGCGCCGGGGACCTACAACCACTCGCTGAATGTGGCGTCGATCGCCGAGGCCGCGGCCGATTCGATCAAGGCCGACTCGCTTTTGACCTATGTCGGCGGGCTGTACCACGACATCGGGAAGATGAGCAAGCCCGAGTATTTCGTGGAGAACCAGGCGGGCGGACCGAACAAGCACGACAAGCTCAGCCCGGCGATGAGTCTGCTGGTGATCGTCGGCCATGTCAAGGACGGGGTCGAGATGGCGCGCGAGTACGGGCTGCCCAAGCCGGTGGTCCACTTCATCGAGGCGCACCACGGCACGACGCTCGTCGAGTACTTCTACCGCCGAGCGCAGGAACAGGCGCAGGAGCAGGCGGCCCAGCGGAAGGCCGAGAAGGCGCAGAAGGAAGCCGCCGAAGAGGGCAAGGCGGTCGCGACGGCCCCGGCGCCGCCTTCGCTGGAGGGGCCCGAGGAGTTCGAGTACCGCTACCCCGGCCCGCGCCCGCGGACCAAGGAAGTGGCGATCCTCATGCTCGCCGACGCGATCGAGAGCGCCACGCGCACGCTCGCCGAGCCGACGCCCTCGCGCATCGAGACGCTGGTGCGGACGATCGCCGACCGGCGCCTGCTCGACGGCCAGTTCGACGAGTGCAACCTGACGCTGGCGGAGCTGCGGACGATCACAGAATCGATCAGCAAGACCGTCGCATCGATCTACCATGGCCGGATCTCGTACCAGAGCGACAAGGGCGAGAGCCGCAAGGAGACGCGGGCTTCGCGCCTGGCGTGAGTCGGTGTCTCGGCTTGTGCTTCTGTGCCACCGACCTCTGCTTTGAGAGGTCGGTGCTGTTCCAGGTCGCACACCGCTGCAGATCCCTCGCTTCGCAAACTCGTCCAATGCACCGACCTCGCGAAGCCGAGGTCGGTGGCACGTGTCGTTGAACTGACTACTGCGCCGCGACCTTGTTGCGGACAACGTAGTGCTCGTCGAGCACTTTTCGCCAGTCGTCCAGGCTTTCGACCGCGATCATGGCGCGGCGGACGGTCTCGCCCTCGGGGTGGTGGGCGGCGAAGCGGATGCCGAACTTGCGCATCGCCTTGGCGGTGTGCAGCTCTGGGCGTCGCATCTGCGCGTTGACGCCCAGCGCGAGCTCGAAGTGGCTCAGCAGCACCTCGCGCTGCTCGTCGATCGTCGGCGCGGTCTGCGCCTCGCCGGCCATCATCTGGCGGGCCTGGCGGAAGATCCACGGGTTGCCGATGCACCCGCGCGCCACGCTCACGCCGGCCACGCCCGTGTAGCGGATCATCCGGAAGATGTCGGCGGCCGACCAGATGTCGCCCGAGCCCAGGAGCACGCGCCCCGGGTTCTTGCGCACGATCTCGCGCAGGAGGTCCCAGCGGCGGGG
>REET01000257.1 GCA_007694925.1 Phycisphaerales bacterium
CGTGCATGATGTGCCCGACGATCTGCCCGGCCAACTGCATCCACATCGAGGCGGCCGAGAGCCCGTGGGACGACCGCGAGAAGTACCCGGCGAAGTTCGAGATCGACGAGCTGCGTTGCATCTTCTGCGGGATGTGCGAGGAGGCGTGCCCGGTCGACGCGATCGAGCTGACGACCGAGTACGACATCGTGGGCAAGAGCCGCCAGGAAATGATCTTCGACAAGAACAAGCTCCTGCACATGTACGACATCACGATCGGGCGCAAGCCGATGTAGCGTGCATGGTCGTCCCGCTGGGTATCGACGGGACGATCCACCGACACCCCGAGTTCTTCGCGCACCTGTCCGAGTCGCTGATCAGCGCTGGGCACAGGATTGTCGTGATCACTTTCCGCGAGAACGAGGCGGAGACGGCGGCGGTGCTGGACGCCTGGGGCGTCCGCTACCACGAACAGATCGTCAACGACCTCGACGAACAGCTGTCTGTCGGCGTGCTGGAGTGGAAGGGCGTTGTGTGCACCCGGCTTGGGGTGGATGTCTTCTTCGAAGACGACACCGAGGTGCTGGCGCATGCGCCGCCGAGCGTCGTCTGCTTCAGCCCGTTCCTGAGGTAAAGGGTGAGATCCGGACCGCTTGTTCCGGGGGCTCGCCGATCACTTTTCGTAGACGATCAGGATGAACAGGTCGGAGGGACGGAAGGTCCGCCCCGTTGAGGTGGCGGGCAGTTCCTGGCGGGCGAGGGTCTGGGGGGCGATGTTGCCCTGGATCGAGACGACCTTGACCTTGTTTTGCTCGATCCAGGTGTTGACCTCGCGCTCGAGGACCGACTGATCCCCTTCGATGCCGATGAATACTTTGATCTGCTGCATGGCGGCCTTCCGTTGTACGAAACCGGCGGCGTGCCGGCGGGTCGGGATCATCACACACCGGGGAGCCTGAGGCAAGCGCCCTGTCGGCGGGCACGGGCCGAACAGCCCCAGATAGCATGGTCCGACCCCGTCTGAGGAGGTCCCGAGCCCGATGAAGAGCACTTACATCTACCGCGTGTACCTGACTGCCGGCCTGCTGGCGCTGGCGGTCCTGCTGGCGATCCCCGGGTTCTTGATGGGCGAGGTCGGCTGGGCGGAGTTCGCGGCGGACCTGGCCTCGGAGGTCGCGGGCATCGCGCTGATCGTGCTGATCGTCGACTGGATGCTCGAGCGGAACAAACTGCGGGAGGAGGCCCAGCGGATCGCCTGGTCGATGCTGCACGACATCGACCACGCCGTGTGGGTCTGGCAGGGCGGGAGGCGGGAGTTCCACCTCGACGAGCTGATCGCGCTCCTGGACATGGTCGAGGATAAGGACTCGATCCCGCCGTTTACGCAGAATCTGCTGGCGAATCTGGGGGTGCGGGCGAGCGACACGCTCCGGCTGCAGTCGAGGATTTTCGGGATCCACAAGCGGCTGAAGCAGGCGATGGTCTATCTCAAGAGTCTGGGCCAGATGCGGGAGATGGAGGACCTGATGCCCCCGTCGTTCGTGGTCGACGCATTGAAGTCGTCGATCACGCAGTTGGCCGCGGTGACCGGGCAGGGGCTGCACCCGGGCGAGTTCGGGGTGGCCAGAACCTTCAGAGACGCCTCTCCGGAGGCCCAGCGGGCGAGGTACATGGGGATTGAGCAGGATCCGTTCATGGAAGGAACGCGCTGGCCGGTGGCGGGCGTCGCCAGGCGACCGCGATCGGCGGACCCGAGGCCTCCGGTGCGGGGCGCCGCCCCCGACGAAGTTCCGGCGGCGGATAGGAAGACGCCGCGCCGCGGCAAAGACCGCCCCGAACAGGGGGACGGCAATCCGGACGCCGGGGGCACGGATGAAAGCGGTCCCGGCGGGAGCGGAAGAAGGGAAGATTGACGCCGGGTGTTCTTCGGCGTTGACTGGTGTTCACGCGTCCGAGTCGCCCGGAGAGGAGACTGGGGCGCCCCGACCCCCTCAACTGGTGGAGGGGCGGATAGATCGAGGGCCGACGGCCCGGACGCAACCGAAAGGATTTTGCAATGAAGTATCGGATCAGCTCGTGCCTGCTCGCCGCCGGCGTGGCGGTTTCCGCCGCCCAGGCGCAGAGCGTTCCCGCCTCCATGTACACCGACAACACGGTGATGGTGGCTCATGTCAACCTGATGCAGCTGAACCCGCAGGCGATCAAGAGCTCGGTGCGGGCGATGATCGACCGCCCGGCGCTTGAGGCGGCGGGCGCGGATGTGTCGTTCATCCCGATGCTCGAGCAGCAGCTCAACCAGGTCGACCAGATGGGCATGTTCATGATGATGTTCACCGGGGCCGGGGCGAACACGGTGACGATGGTGATGGACATGGACCCCGAGGCGCTTGGCGAGGAGCCGAATGTGCGCGTTGTGATGCCCGTCGCCAACGAGCAGGCGCAGCAGCAGATGATGCAGATGGTGGCGATGTTCGGCGCCGGCGCCGGGCTGATGGCCTCCGCTCACCAGGAGGACAACCAGCACTTCATCGTGATGTACCAGCCCGGGCAGGGCAACCCGCTGGAAGGCAACGGCAACGCCTCTCGTCGCGGCGCTTTCAGCGAGGCTTTCGGCCCGATGGGCGACACCTCCGTGCTCCGCTTTGCGATGATCCCCACCGAGGGGCTGCGCAAGCAGGCGAAGGAGAACCTCGACGAGCTGGAGGACCCCGAGCAGCGCAAGCTCGTCGAGGCGCTGATGCGGTCGGAGTGGTTCGGCGGTTCGCTGAACATCGGCAACCAGCCTTCGATCAACTTCACTGCGAAGGTCGACGGCGAGAGCGCCGACCAGATCATCGCGGCCCACACCAGCGCCATGGACCAGATGGGCGAGATGCTCCGCCAGCGTGAGGGGCAGCTGATCGAGGCCGGAAGGCTGAAGGCCGACGGCGTCCGCCCGACCGATCTCGCCAACCACCTGCGGGCGATCACGCGCCCGACGCGTGAGGGCGGGATGCTCCGCATCTCCCTGACCCACACCGAGCTGCGGGACACCACCACGCTGCTGATCCGCGCCTCGCAGGAGAACGAGGAGGGCTTCATGGAGCTCTTCCAGAGCCTGGGCGAGGGCTTCGGCGTGCCGCGCGGCTTCTGACCGATCCGGGCCCTTCGCTTTTCAACGCATCAACGCGGCGCCCCGGCTTTTCGCCGGGGCGTTTTTCTTGCGCTTGCCGATGGTGTTCAGCGAACCGGGAAGAGTGCCTCGGCGAGCGTGCGGTGGAAGTGGTGCACGCCCTGCTCGCGCGTGGGCGAGTACCGCCCGCGCGAGTAGATCCGGGATCGGACGCCCCGCTGCACCTGCTCGACGACGGCCTCGTCCTCGCGTTCGACCTTGTCGAGCTCTGCGCCGGCGCCCTTGTCGAGGCGGGATTCGTCGGACACATAGGTGAGGAAGGAGACTTTCGTCAGCGCCGGTCCGAGGGGACGGACGATGTTGACCGAGCACCCCCACGGATAGAAGTTGAGCATGGTGTTGGGCCAGAGCCACCAGTAGTACGCCGCGACGCTGCGGCCGGCGTCGGGGTGGCCCTCGGGGATCTCGAAACAGTCTTCGGCGCCCTTGGCGATACCGAGCTGGAGGACGGCGCTCTTGAAGAGCTCGGTGGTGTAGCTCCCGTAGTCGAGCGCCTGCGCGAGCGAATCGTGCACGAAGGGGACGTGGAAGCCCTCGAGGTAGTTCTCGACATACAGGGCCCAGTTGCACTTGACGAGGTAGTCGCGGCTTCGTGTCGGCTCGTGGCGCATCTGGCGCATGTCGAGAAAGCCGACGCGATCGATCACCGGGGCGGCGAGCTCGTTGAAGGCGGTCGCCGGCTTGAGCGAGGCAAAGAGCCACGCGCCGAGCGCCTCGCACGGGACCGGGCGAAGGTCGTCATCGGGCGATGGGAAGTCTTCGGTCTCTTCGAACTCGGGCATGGAGCGGAAAGAGCCGTCGAGTGCGAAGCGACGCCCGTGGTAGTTGCAGCGGAGCTGGGCGCATCTGCCGGCCTGCGTGCAGACGAGGTTGCCCCTGTGCGTGCAGACATTGGAGAGGCAGCGGAGGGTGTCGCGCTCGTCACGGGTGACGACGATCGGCTCGTCGAGCAGGCCTTCAAGGACCGTCAGCGGCCGGGCGGAGCCGGGCAGCGAGACCGATTCGAGACCGGCGACGAGCTGCCAGCTCGGGGCGAAGACCGACTCGCGCGAGCGCTCGAAGACCTCCGGGTCGGTGTAGACCCAAGAGGGGAGGGTGTGGGCGCGCCGGATGTCGGCGTCGATCTGGAAGGGCTCTCCGTGCACGGGCCGCTGGGGATTCATCCGCCGCCGCCGGAGTTGTTGCGGTCGCGTTCACGACGCTGGCCGGGCAGGAGGCCCCGGAGGCGGTCGGTGGTCTCTTCGCCCACGGCGTCGCGGATGCGTCGCTCGGCCTCGTCGGTGATCTTGTCCGCCTGCTCGCCGATGAGCTCGGCGGCCCGCTGCTTGCCCGCCTGGCGCAGGGCGCGGACGAGGGCGTCGTCCTCGACGCTGATGCGCGGGGCGCTGATGCGTCCTCTGACGAGCAGTGGCAGGCTCATCTTGTCGAGGTCGGTCGCGCCGACCTGGGGGAGCTGGAGCTTGGTGTTGTGGAAATCGATGTTGAGGGGCATGTCGAGGCGGACGCCCCCGGCGAGGCCGAAGCCGCCGTCGAGGGAGACATCGAGCGTGCCGCCTTCGAGCAGCGGGCGCCCGCCGGTCCAGTCCTGGGGCAGGAGCATGCCCGAGATCTGATCGGCGCTGAGGCCCTTGCGGACGAAGGTGAGTGTGTTGGCGCCCCCGCCGCGGCTGGCCTCGCGGAGGGAGGCGTTGAAGACCAGCGTCTCGTTGATCGATCGGAAGTCGATGCTCGGCGCTTCCTCGACCAGGTGGGGGTGGGTCGAGAGCGAGCGGGCGACGAGGCGGACGGGCTCGTCGGGCATCGCCTCGATGATGAGCCCGTCGATCTCGATCTCGCGGACGATGAACTTCGGCGCGTCCTGCATCAGGTGGTCGGCCCTGACGCGGGCGTACCCGAGCTCGGCGGCGCGTCGTTCGAGGCGCTCGCGGAGTGTTTCCCGGTCCTCGTCGCCGACGGGGTCGGTCGGCTCCTCGTCGGTCTTCTCGCCGATCTTTTCCAGCCAGCGTTCGATCTGGCGGAGGCGGTCGTACCAGAGCTCGGCGTCCTTGACATAGTCTTCGATGGTCTTGCCGGGCCCGGGGTCGGGGTCGGGCCTGGGCTCGCGACCGATGAGGATTCCGGGTGTTTCGCGCTGCGAGCCGCTGAAGGCCTCGCGGACGGTGACGCGGTCGACGGCGAAGCGTCCGCGGAGGAGGTCTGCCGTGTCGACCAGCGCTTCGAGCGTGTCGGCCCTGAAGAGGTCTTTTTCGAGCTCTGCGGCGTCGGCCATCGCCAGACGAGCGACCGTGACGCGGCCGTCGCGGATGTTCAGCGAGACGCTCTCGATGTCGACGGTGGCGCCGTTGGCCCGCTCCATGGCGTGCTTGGCTGTGCGGGTGAGGATCGGCTCTGCGAGCAAGCCCCGGGCGAAGAAACCGATCACCAGCAGCACGAGCACGAGCGCGACGCCGACGGGGCGGATGGGCAGGCCGATCTTCTTCTTGAGCAGGTCTTCGTAGGTCTTCTTGCCCTTGCTCTTGCCGAGCAGGAGCCATGTGGAGAAGCGGGCGAAGGGGTTGGAGGCGAGCTTCTTGTAGCGGTCGGAGCCCTGTTCGAGCTTGGACATTCTCTTGCGGTAGTCCGACAGCAGCTTGACGAGGAGCAGGCCGCTGGCGACGCCGAGCACGATCGCGATGAGCTGCCCGCCGGTGTTGGCGTAGAACTCGAAGCCGAAGAAGGCGAGGACGGGGGCGTTGATCGCCCACTCGAAGAGCGGGCGCGTGGGCCCGTCGAGCAGGACGCGTCCGACGTGGAAGCTGACGGGCAGGAGCGCCAGGGCGACGAGTTTGAAGACGCCGGCCGAGACGATCGCCAGGAACAGGTTGGCGTTGAGCACCACCAGCAGGAAGACCAGGGCGATGAGGAGGCCCGGGGCCTGGCTGAAGCCGGGGACGAACCCGATCATCGCGCCCAGCGTCGTGGCGAGCACGATCTGAAGGGGGGTGGCGCGTCCTCGGATGAGTTTTCCGATCCTGCGTGTGATCAGCATTCGCGCACCTCCGTGCGTGCAGTCTTGTATGGGGGTTTGGGGCGGGCTTGCTGGCCCGGGCTCTGGGCTGGCGGTGCGCCCTCTTGAGCGGGCGGCGCGGCGGTGTCTCCCGCAACATGCGACGGGACACCGGGGCCGGGCCCCGGGGCTGGCTTCTGATCGGGCGTCTGCTCCGCTTCGTCGTCGGCTTGGAGCCTGGTGAAGTGGTGGTCGATGGTCGCCTGGTGGCGGTAGTGCTCCATGAGCACTGCGACCGACTCTTGAGCGTCCATGACGCGGAACGAGGCGCGGTCGGCCCAGAGGCCCATCCGCTCCAGCGCCTCGCAGGCGTCCTTGGCGTCGAAGCGGATGCGGATGCCGAACCGCTTTGCGATGTACCGCCCCACACGGTCGCGCAGGTCGTCCTCGTTCTCGATGGGGTCGAGCAACCCGCGGTGGGCGGCGGTGCAGAGCGTCCAGGCGAGGATCGCTTCCTTCTGCTCTTCCTGGGCGACCATGGTCGTCAGCGTGTGGATGGCGCCCGCGTTGTTTGACATGTTCTGGAAGTAGAGGTGGCGGGTGCGCTGGGTGTCGCGCTTGTCTCTGGCGCGACGGAAGCCGAAGACCGCGCGGAACATCAGCAGGACCAGGGCGAAGGCGATCATCCAAAGGATCTGGGTTCGCAGGATGAGCCGGCCGCCGATCGAGGTGAAGCGGATCCCCATCTTCGAGAGGCGCCAGACGGTCGATCCGATGACGCCGCCGGCGCCGGCGAAGGCCTGCATGCGGTCGAACCAGCCCATCTGCGCCCGCGCGTGGGGCAGAAGGGCTTCCAGGCCCGAGAGCGGGATCTCGCGGAACATCTTCAGGTGGATCGCGGGGTCGTCCTTGAGGCGGGCGAAGACGAGCACGCGCCGGAAGAGCGGCATCGGCACGACCCGGCCCCTGAACGGCCGCGAGAAACTCCGGGCGGTCCGCGAGCTCCACCCCCGTCCCCGGACCCAGACCGAGAGCATGTCGAGGCGTTCCTCGTCGAGCTTGACGCGCAGGCCGGAGATCTGGCCCGCGACAATCGCCTCTTGCATCTGGTCGCCCGAGAGCTTGTGGAAGTTGGCCCGCTGGAGGAGGTACTCGCCCCGCCGGCGGAGCTCCTGGAAGGCCTCCTCGCCCCCGTGTTTGGCGTCGCGCCCGATCGAGAGCGAGTCGGACTCGGGGTTGAAGGCGTCGTAGAGGTCGTCGATCTCTTCCTCGAAGGCCGAGGCTTCCTGGGTGATGACCAAGCCGATCGCGCCGGCGACTCGCCTGATCTCCGGCCCCATGTCCCCCAAGGCGCGTCGGTCCCTGGCGAGCGCGTCGACGAGCTCCCGGGCCCGCAGAGGGACGCAGCGGTCGTCGACGCTTGAGTGCGCCTGGCGGAAGGGTGATGGGATCGACCCGGAGCTCATCGGGGCAATGGTATCACCGGATAGAATCCTGCCGTGCCCGAGAGCGTGTTCTCGCCATCTCGACCAGGAGCGGCCGGCCGCGGCTTGCGGATATCGCTGTGTGCTGCCTTGGCGGGGTTGGTGGTGGTGCTGGGCGGGTGTGCCGTCAATCCATGGCCCGAGGCGTTCGTGCAGACGGCTGAGCTGCGGCGAGCCGCGGGGCCGCCGGTGCTGGAGCTGGTCGAGTTCGAGGACCTCTCGCCCGAAGAGACGCTCCGAGGGCACGAGGTAATCGGGCACGCGTCGATGACCGCCCGGTACACGACGGCGATTGAGAGTGATCTGCGCAGGTTCGGCGCCGAGATCGGGGCCGACCGCGTCGTCTGGGGGCTGCGGCTCTTGCACACCGAGCTCGACACGGACCTGCGCCCGGTCTTCGAGACCGATTCGGCGACCTATCGCACACGGCGAGACGCCGACGGTCGCCGGACCGAGGTCAGGCGGCGCGGGACCTCGACGACCTATGTCCCGGTCGTCAGAGAGCGTGCGTACTACGCCTTCAGAGCCGTCTTCTACCGCAGGGCAGACTAAGAACATGCGCCACCTGACGATCATCACCACCGGCGGCACGATCGAGAAGACCTACGACGAGCGCACGGGCGTTCTGGACAACCGCGCCTCGATCATCCGGCGGATGCTGCGCCGCCTGCGCCTTGAGCAGACCTCGATCAACATCATCGAGCTGTTGAGCAAAGACAGCCTGATGCTCACCGACGCCGACCGTCGCCGGATCGTCGATGTCGTCAAGGCGACGGGCGCCGACAGCGCCGAGCGGGCGGTCGCCGATGGGATCGTGATCCTCCACGGGACCGACACGCTTGAGCAGACGGGCGACCTGTTGCTCAGCGAGATCCCAGAGCCCCGCGTGCCGATCGTGCTGACCGGGGCGATGCGCCCGTTTGAGATGGTGCGCTCCGACGCGCTGCAGAACCTGACCGAGGCGCTGTTCGGCGCCGGGGTGCTCGGGCCGGGCGTCTGGTGCGTGGCGCACGGGCGGGCGCTGAAGTTCCCCGGTGTGCGCAAAGACCGCGACGCGGGCACATTTGTCCAGTCCGACGACGCTTCCTGAACACGCCCCACTCCTCTTCGACAGGGTTCCGATCGTGCTGACGCTCTATCTCATCCGACACGGCAAGGCCGACCCCGAATCACCCACCGGGCGCGACGAGGACCGCCCGCTTTTACCTCGGGGCGAGCGACAGGCGCTGCGCCTCGGTCCGGCGCTCTCTGCGATGGAGTTCCCGCCCTCGCTTCTGGTCGTCAGCCCGACGCTGCGGGCGCGTCAGACGGCGGCGAGGCTGCTGGACTCGATGGCGGTGCCGCTGGTGTTTGACGAGGGGCTGCGTGTTGATCGGCCCGTTTCATCGTTGCTCGATGTGCTCGACGAGCATCTGGGCGAGCGGGCGGTCGCGCTGATCGGGCACAACCCGCAACTCCAGATGGCTGCGGCGACGCTGACGGGCGGCCCCGGGGCCCCGGCGCCGGCTGTGCGCACCGGTCAGGCGCTGGTGCTGAGCGTCAACCCGGAGCGGAGCCTGGTCGGCGGGGCGAAGCTGGTTGATTCGCTGCGGTTTGATGATTGATCTGAACACGCAGGGGCGCATGACACGACTCACTACATGCACTCGGGATGCCTGAAGCACGAGACGAGGTGGTCGTTGACCATGCCGACCGCCTGCATGAAGGCGTAGCAGGTGGTCGGGCCGACGAAGGCGAAGCCGCGCTTTTTGAGGTCTTTGCTCATCCGCGTTGAGGCTTCGGTCACCGACGGCGCTTCGGCGAGTGATTTCAGGCGGTTGACGACGGGCTCGCCCCCGACAAACGACCAGAGGTGCTCGCTCAGCGGGCCGGTTTCTTCGCGCAGGCGCAGGGTCGCCCTCGCGTTGGTGACGATCGCATCGAGCTTGCCGCGGTGGCGGATGACGCCGGGGTCGTGGATCGCTCGCTTGACGATGGCGTCGCCCCGGTCTGCCAGCTCCGCGGCGTCGAACCCGCAAAAGACCTCGCGGTAGCGCTCGCGTTTCTTGAGCACGGTGATCCAGCTCAGGCCGGCCTGCTGGCCCTCCAGGCAGAGCATCTCGAAGAGGTGGGTCTCGTTGCGGGAGGGAACGCCCCACTCCTCGTCGTGGTAGCGGACATACAGCGGGTCGTCGCCGCTCCAGGGGCAGCGGTCGGGCTCGGTCGCTGGATCGGGCATGGGGTGTCCTCGGGTCGGGCGGAACCGGATCATTGCCCCCCGGAGGGGCCCCGGGCCGGGTATGCTCGGCACATGCTGATGTACCTCTGGATCGCGCTGTCGGTCGCCGGATCGCTGCTGCTCGTTGCGGGGCTGCTGCACGCCTTGCCCAAGTTCGGGTTCAAGGGCGTGACCGAGTGGCTGAGCAGAGCGCCTGGGTTGGATGTGTTCATCTTCTACTTCACGGTCCTGCCGCTGTTTGTCGGGCCGTGGATGGCCGTGCGATCGACCCTCGACGGCGGGTTCTGGGTCGGGCTCGGGGGGCTTGTCGCGGCGGTCGCCGGGCAGGTGCTGACCGTCTGCGTCTGGACGGTCCTGCACGAGATGGCCCACCGCGAGGCGGTCAGGGGCCCGCGGATCGTCAAGCAGATCAACCGATCGGTCGGGCCCCTGCGCAACCACGCGGCGGTCTGGTGGACGGCGTGGGCGGTGCCGATCTTCGCCGTCATCCGCATCGCGCAATACATCGTCTACCCGCCGCTGACCTGGCTCGTGCGTCTGCCCAAGTACAAGCACGCCGAGTGGGTGAGTGTCAGCCGCCACAAGTTCGAAGGGCTGGTGGGGCACGACATGATCTGGTGCCTCTACTGCGACTGGATGACGGGGGTCTGGTCGCTGGGGTCGGAGATGCTGCGCAATGTCGAGTCGTTCTGGTGCCCGATCCGCTTCATGCCCGACAAGAAGTGCGAGAACTGCAAGACCGACTTCCCCGACATCGACGGCGGCTGGGCGGCCTTCAACAGCGGGATGGAACAGGTCGAGAAGACCCACGCCGAGCACTACCCCGGGCCCGACGGCGTCAACGCGTGGTTCGGGCACCCGGTGCGGTTGACGGTGAAGGGGAAGAAAAAGTAGCGGCCGCGGCAGACCTGTGGCACTGGTGGCTTGTCCACCAGTGTCTCTCCTCGATGTACACATCCATGACAGAAGACACCGGCGGGCGAGCCGCCAGATGGGGATGAAGACCTGCTACTCCTCACCGACACTATGTGTCAGTG
>REET01000176.1 GCA_007694925.1 Phycisphaerales bacterium
GGGGGGGGGGGGGGGGGGTGCCCGGCTTGTGTTTTTTTTTTTGTCTCCCACCCCCGCCCCCCCCCGGGGGGGGCGCCCCCCCCGCGCCACAGATCTGTCGCCGGTTCGTTGATCTATTCGACCCGGCTGGGCGGGGGAACCTCGGCGGGGCGCCGTCCACGCGTGGCCTGATCGCCCATCTTGCGAGACATCACAGTAAAGCCGATCGCGCCGGCGAGGGTCAGCACGACCGTTGCGAGGAACGCGATCACCGCGAGCCTCGGGTCGATGGCGATGGCGAGTTCGTAGATGCCCACGGCGAGGAAGGGCGCGATGATGCCGCGCACGCCGTTGAGCGTCCCGTGCACGCCCATGTACTGCGACTCCATGCCTCGGGGCGCAAAGTCGAGGTGCCCGAGGTTCCATGCGAGGACGCCCCCCGCGTAGCCGACGCCCTTGAAGATCGAGGCGAGGACGAGCAGCGGCAGGCTGCCCATCGCGACCGCCAGAGCGCAGCAGGCGTGTGCCGCGACGAACGCCCACGAGTGGATCGCCCGGAAGCGGATCACATGCACGCGGTCGAGCAGGCGGGCCCAGATCGGGATCATGAAGGGCATCATCGCCAGCGGGATCGAGGCGACGATGGCGATGCCCCCGAGGTATTCGAGGTTGAAGCGGTCGCGGGCGGCGATGGTGAGGATCGGGGCGAGCATGAGGTTGCCCAGCCCCAGAAGGAACATCCAGGTCATGAAGCTGGCGTAGCGCCGGTCGGCGCGCAGCACATTGACGACGCTCATCGGGCTGAAGGTGGGGGCCTCGCGCCCGGAGAAGGCGAGCTCGGCGTTGCGGAGCGAGCGGTGCCCGCGCACGCGGATCTGCGACCAGGCGTACACGCCGTAGAGCGAGATCACCGCCCCGACGAGGAAGAACAGACGGTCTGCCTCGGGGAAGATGTTCATGGCCTTGCCCAGGCCGAGGCCGAGGAGGCTGAGCATAGTGACCTGGACGGTGGCGAGTTTGCCGGTGACGCGGGCGCGCACCCTCGGCGCGTAGTTGGCCCCCCAGATCGTCGAGCGGATGGTGATGAAGCCCGCCCAGCAGAGGCGCCCTGCGATCACGGCGATCGTCAGCAGCAGCAGGCCCGATGGCGTTCGCGGGGCCAGGGCGATCGCCGCGACGATCAGCACCATCGCGATCTGCACGCCGTTGATAAAGCGGACCTTGTCCGCCCCGTTGCTGATGCGGACCCAGATGAAGCTGGCGATGTTCGCTGCGGCGGTCGAGGCGGCGAGGATGGCGACCGCCATGTTCAGGACGCGGTCTGAAACGACCCCCTCGTACGCGTTTTTGACCAGCACGCCGATGACGCCGCTGTCGACGACCACCAGCAGAAAGGGCAGGGCGAAGGCGGCCCGGAGTTCCATGGCGTAGTTGCGGCGAGAGAAGACGGGGATTCTGGAGGGGTGGAACGAGAGCAGGGCCTTGAGGGGCAGGCCGATCGCCCGGGTGTGGGCGGGGGCCCTCCCGGGGTGTGTGGGTTGCTCAGTGTCTGGCACGCTGGAGCGTTGGAGGGCGCCCCCAAAGAAGCAAGTTTCGCGGCGGCGGGCGGGGCAAGTCGGCCCGGGAAGACCCGCCCTGCCAGAAGCCCGTCCGTGCGTCCGTGACCGGGTCCCGGTGCGAATAGAATCTCACCGGAGCATTCTCTTCGGGCCGTGGCCCCCGCGGGGCCCGCCCGCCTTCACACGAGACAGGACACCGTGCAGATCCGTAATTTTTCGATCATCGCCCACATCGACCACGGCAAGAGCACCCTCGCAGACAGGCTGCTCCAGGCGACCCACGCGCT
This sequence comes from Phycisphaerales bacterium, assembly GCA_007694925.1. Classification (GTDB taxonomy): domain Bacteria; phylum Planctomycetota; class Phycisphaerae; order Phycisphaerales; family UBA1924; genus SLFH01. Next base: position 1,826 of record REET01000176.1, read on the forward strand.
GAGCGATCGCGAGGCCCGCGAGCAGTTCCTCGACGGGATGGACCTGGAGCGCGAGCGGGGGATCACCATCAAGGCGTCGGCGGTCACCGTCAAACACATCCACAACGGCGAGGAGTTCATGATGAACTTCATCGACACGCCGGGGCATGTGGACTTCGGCTACGAGGTCAGCCGCGCCCTCAAGGCGTGCGAGGGTGCGCTGCTCGTCGTCGACGCCAGCCAGGGCGTCGAGGCCCAGACGGTCGTCAACGCCTACCTCGCCATCGCGCAGGACCTGGAGATCATCCCCGTCCTGAACAAGATCGACCTGCCCGGCGCGAGGCCCGAGGAGGTCGCCGAGGAGCTGGAGCAGGTCCTTGGCTTCGCGGCCGAAGAGTGCCTCGTGGTGTCGGCCAAGACGGGCCAGGGGATCCCAGAGTTGCTCGCGGCGATCTGCGACCGCCTGCCCCCGCCCCGCGAGCCGGTGACGACCAAGACGCGGGCGCTGATCTTCGACGCGGTGTACGACGACTACCGGGGCGTGGTGATCTACGCCCGTGTGTTCGACGGGCGCCTGAAGGTCGGCGACAAAATCCGCATGATGGGTCTGGACCGGATGCACACCATCACCGAGCTGGGCAAGTACACGCCCAAGCAGGAGAGGGTGAAGGAGGTCGGCCCGGGCGAGACCTGCTACATCGTCGCGGCGATGAAAACGCTGGGCGATGTGCGGGTCGGCGACACGATCACGCTGGAGAACGACCCGGCGGAGGAGGCGCTCTCGGGCTACGAGCCGCCCCGCCAGATGGTCTTCTGCGACTTTTACCCCGCGACCAGCGACAAGAAGGGCAACGACTTCGAGCAGCTCCGCGAGGCGGTCGAGAAGCTCAGCCTCAACGACGCGAGCTTCACCTTCGTGCCGGTGCACTCTGAGGCCCTGGGCTTCGGCTTCCGCTGCGGGTTCCTCGGCCTCCTGCACATGGACATCGTGCAGGAGCGGCTGGAGCGCGAGGGCGATGTCGAGGTCGTGCAGACGGCGCCGACCGTCAGCTACAAGGTCGACATGCGCTCCAAGGGCGGCGGCATCGAGGAGATCGAGGTGCACAACCCCGCCGACCTGCCAGACGCCAGCACGATCGTGGCGATCAAGGAGCCGGTCTGCCGCGTCGAGATCATGGTGCCCAAGCAGTACATCGGCGATGTGATGAAGATCTGCATGGACCGGCGCGGGATCTACCGCAACCAGACCTATGTCTCTGAGACGCGCGAGATCCTCACCTTCGAGATCCCACTCGCCGAGCTCATGTACGACTTCTACGACAAGCTCAAGGGCATGACCGCCGGCTACGGCACGATGGACTACGAGGTCATCGAGTTCCGCACCGACACCCTCGTCAAGGTCGACATCCTCGTCAACGGCGAGCCGGTCGAGGCCCTCAGCCTTATCACCCACCGCGACAAGGCCGAGCTGCGGGGCCGACACCTCCTGGTGCGCCTGCGCCAGCAGATCCCCAGGCACCAGTTCGAGATCCCCCTCCAGGCCGCGATCGGCGGGAAGATCATCGCCCGCGAGACCATCAAGGGCTTCCGCAAGGATGTGACGGCCAAGTGCTACGGCGGCGATGTGACGCGCAAGCGCAAGCTGCTGGAGAAGCAGAAGAAGGGCAAGGACCGGATGAAGTCCGTCGGCTCTGTGAACATCCCGCAGGAAGCGTTTATGGCGGTGCTTGATACGGGGGAGTAGATATGTGGCACTGGCGGTTTGTCCGCCAGTGTGTTCGTCTCGCTTCTCGAATCTTTCGCCTCGGGCAGTGGATCAACGACAGGAAACACTGGCGGACGAGCCGCCAGTGCCACAGTTGCGCCCGCCTCAGTGCTGCGCGCGTGAGGGCCTGCCGAACCAGCGAAGCCTGAAGTTGCCCTTCTCCATCGCGATGTCCATGGCGGTAAAGCGGAGATCGGCGGTGCCGGGGCCGTCGACCTGGAGGCGGTAGATACGTGTGCCGTCGACATCGCCGATGCGTGACCAGTAGACGCCGGGTGTCTGCTCTCCCGATGGCATCATGTGGAAGAGGGCGAGGATGTCGCGCTCCTGGCGTTTGAGGATGCGGAACGCCTCGCGTGGGTTGCGCCCGCGCTGGACGAACTCGTCGGCGGTCACCTTGCTGAGCACCTGGTCGGTGAAGAGGTCGGCGTCGTTGTCTCGGAGGGTGTTGTAGATGTGGATCATCAGGTGGCGGGCCGAGCGGGCGCGCAGCTCGATCACTCCGTCGCCCCGGTCCACGCGGAGCTGGTCGGGCGGGATGTTCGTCGGGTCGACATCCATCCGCCCGTCGCGACCGGTGAACGCCGTCTGGCTCCGCGCCCCGGGAAGCCCCGCCAGGGGCGGGTTCCAGCGGACGATCCGCTCCTCGGGCTGGCACCCGCCCAAGAGGAGCAACGCCGGCGCAAACAGCAGGGCCGCGATCCCAAACAGCCGGACCGGGCGGGGCCGTCGGCCGTTGAACTGGGTTGTGCTGCGCCGGGCCATGCGCGAGGATACGCTCCAACGGGGCGTCCTGTTGCCCCCGACCGAAGGCGGCAGATCCTGATATGGCAGAATCCGATCAAAACCCGTCAAAGCCCGGCGGCGGTGCCGGCCCCGGCTCGCAGCCGAAGGTCCCCCCGTCCACCACGCGACCGCCCTCGCAGTCCCGGGGCGCAGACAAGCCGAGCAAGTCGGAGGCGGGCAAGTGGGCCGAACGGTTCTTCGCCTTCCAGCGTTGGGTCGTCAAGCGGTTCTGGAGCATCATCGTCCTGACGATCGCCTCGCAGTTCGGCGGGTACATCGGGCACACGCAGTTCGGCATCGACAGGGTCCACGGGCGGATCTTCACGATCGGCGTGCTGATCGCGGCGGGGGTGCTCTTCTACTGGCTCGCCCCGCGGCGGGCGAGGTTCATGCTCAACCTCTGCTTCCTGCTCCTGGTCGGGGCCGGCGTGCTTGTCGGTCTGCCGCTCTTGGTGCAGTTCATCCGCCTGGGCAGCATCGGCGACGCGTGGCGCTCGATCGAGGGGGCGATGCTCACCGGCCTGGGTCTGGACTGGCTCAAGGCGGGCGTGGTGCTGCTGATCCTGCTGATCGGGGGCAGGCTTGTGGGCGCGCAGCTGCGCTCTCAGTCGAAAAGCCGCGGGGGCTTCAAGCCTCTGAAGGAATCGCAGCGTGCGTCGACGCCGCCGGGCCAGGGCAAGCCGTCTTCGACACCGGGACCGAGCAGCCCGCCCAAAGGCTCGGGCGGCAAGGCCTGACTCACTCGGCCGGGTGGCACCCGCACGCGGGCCCGCAGGCTTTGCCCTTGGGCCTGTCGTTGCAGACCTCGGGATCGCCGAGCATGTGCCGGATCTTCTTGTTGAGGAACCAGGCGTGGCGTTCGAGGTGCCAGGCCGAGTAGCGCACGATCTCGATGATCGAGCGCTCCCCGTGCTCGACATGCATGCCCGTCCGCAGCCACTGGGCGTCGTCGAGCGATGAGAGCAGCTCGCTGTGCCAGATCCGCAGCGTGTAGATCAGGGCGACATACCCGCCGATCGGGCTGGCGTGCTTGGCGTACAGCCCCGCGTCGATGAACGCGTGCTCGTCCCACGCCTGCAGCATCGGCTTCTCTTCGGCGAGGATCTTGCGGACGCGGTGGGCGTTGGCCAGTTCGTCGTCAGCCAGATGCCCGACCAGCACGCGGCAGGGCCAGTTCCCCACGCCCGCATCCGGCAGAAACGCCGTGTCGGCAAGCTCGTCGTCGAGTGTGAACAGCCGCTGGTCGAAGTTGGCGACGCCGTAGCGGTACCGGGCGACCAGCTCCTCGTTCGAGAGCGAGGCGATAGCGTCCTTCTCGGCCCGGCCGGGCGGCTCGGGCATCCCGCGGACGGTCGGCACGGCGGAGGGTCGGCTCTGGGTGTCGCTCATGTCTTTGTCTTCCGAAGCTGACGGACCTGTGGCACTGGCGGCTTGTCCGCCAGTGTTCCCCAATGGTTAGGCGGCACGCCTCGCCCCGCCCCGCTCTGCTCCCCGCATACGCTGACGGTATGCCCACGCCCCCGAGCCAGCGCCCCGCAGACGCTCCGGCCCCATCAAACTCCCCGCCCGACGCGTCCGGAAAAGAACGCACACTCGCCCTCCGCGTGGTCACCATGCCCCGCGAGACCAACCAATACGGCACCATCTTCGGGGGCGTCGTCCTCAGCTACATCGACCAGGCCGGCTTCGTCGAGGCCCGGCGCCACGGCCTGCACCGCTGGGTCACCGCCTCGATCGACCGCGTCGACTTCCAGGCCCCCGTCATGCTCGGCGACATCGTGAGCTTCTGGACGACCGTCAGCCGCTTCGGCACCAAGAGCGTGACCGTCTGCGTCCAGGTCGAGGCCGAACGCTTCGGCTCGATCGAGAGCGTGCCCGTCACGACCGCGACAATCACCATGGTCGCCGTCGACGAGACGGGCAAGCCCATCCCCTTCCGCTCTGAGCCCACGGGCTGATGCTGTGAGGTTTCCCCGGTGACAGCCCGCCAAGCACAACCGAAGCGCGACCCCGCCAACCTCTGCGTGATGATCTCCGGCGGCGGGCGCTCGCTGATCAACCTCGCCGACCGCATCGACGATGGCCGGCTCAACGCCCGAATCGCCCTGGTCATCGCCTCGCGCCCCTGCCCCGGCGCAGACAAGGCCCGCGAGCGGGGCCTGCCCGTGAGGATCGTCGAAGGGCGCATCCCCGCAAGCCGCCTCGAGTCGCTGTTGGACGACGCCGGCGCCGACCTCGTCTTGCTCGCCGGCTACCTCCAGCTCGTCGAGATCCCCGAGCGGTACAGGGGCAAGGTGCTGAACATCCACCCCGCGCTCCTGCCCAGCCACGGCGGGCCGGGCATGTACGGCCTCCGGGTTCACGAAGCCGTGCTCGCCTCAGGCGATCGCGAATCGGGCTGCACCGTGCACCTCTGCGACGCCGAGTACGACCGGGGCCCGATCCTCGTGCAGAAGCGTTGCCCGGTGCTGCCCGGCGACACGCCCGAGACGCTCGCCGCACGCGTCTTCGAGCTCGAAAAGGACGCCCTGCCCGAGGGTGTCGAGCGGCTGCTCTCGGGCGAACGCCCGTAGGCCGCCGTTCGTAAGGTGTCAGATGCCTTCGATGCCCCAGAGGACCAGGCCTGTGCACGCCCGACGCCCATCCCGAAGCAAACTCGGATCGCTACTCGCCGCGGCTGTCGTCGCGGCGGGACTGTTCGCGCTCCCGCCCGCGCTGGCGCAGCAGGACGGGCGTCCGGCGACCCCGCGCGAGCTGCACGAGCGCCGCCAGGAGGCCCAGGAGATCCAACGGCGCGCGATGGAGGCGTTCTCCGAACGCGACTTCGAGCGGGCCGAACGCCTCTTCCGTCGCCAGGCCGAGCTCGATACCGCCGGGTTCGTGCCACGCTACAACCTCGCGGTGACGCTCGCCTCGCTCGGTCGGCCGGATGAAGGCGCGGAAATGCTCGCCGAGGCGATCGGGCGCGGGTTCCTCGACCGGCGCCAGCTCGAGGGCGACCCCTCGCTCGGCGCGATCCGCGACACCGAGCTGTACGCCGAGATCGTCGAAAACTGGGACCGCATCATCGAGGCCCACGCCGAGGGGGTCGAGCAGCACCTCCGCCGCAAGTACCGGCCCGGCTACACCGTCAAGCGCGACGACGACCTGCGCATCATCATCGCCAGCGCCTTCCACCCCATCGCGACAGAGCAGGCGGTCGAGGAGATGCGCCGCCTCGCCGACTGGGGCGTGCGCGAGATCTTCACCGACCTCGCAGAAGACGACAACGATCCGTTCGTTGCGGTCGTCCTCCCGACCGAGCGCGACTTTGCGATCTGGGCGATGGAGCGCTACGGGCCCCAGGCGGTCGCCGGCGAGTTCCAGCGCATCGGCGGGGCGTACAGCAACGACGAGAAGAAGCTCGTCTCGATGGACATCGGCTCGACCTTCCGCCACGAGTTCTTCCATGTGCTGCACTGGCGCAGCAACGACCGCCTCGGCCAGCGCCACCCCGTCTGGATCCAGGAGGGGCTCTGCTCTCTGGTGGAAGACATCGACGAGGGGCCCGGCGGGATGATCACGCCCACGCCGAGCTGGCGGACCAATATCCTCAAGCGCCGCCTGAGCGCCGCGGGCCTGCCGACGATCGCCGAGCTGGCGAACATGCCTCGCCAGCATTTCACGGGGCGCGCCCCCCTGGCCAACTACGCGCACGCGCGCGCGATCTTCCTGTACCTGCACGAGCGGGGCGCCCTCGGCGCGTTCTACGCCGATTACATCGACCGGTACGACGAGGACCGCAGCGGCGTCGCCTCGATCGAGCGCGTCCTGGACGCCGACATCGAGCAGATCGACCGCGACTTTAAGCGCTGGCTCCGCACACTCCCCGATGTCGCGGAGGTGCGCGACGGGCGCATCCGCGGGTTGCGGGCCTCGATCGGCGTCGAGGTCGACCCGGGCGAGGGCGAGGGGCCCGTCGTCGGCCGCTCGGTCTCGCGCCAGGCACGCGACGCGGGCCTGCGCCCGCGCGATGTGATCGTTTCGATCGACGGCTCGCCGACGCGCGACCTCTCCGAGTTCGTCCGCCGCTTGGGCGACTACCACCCCGGCCAGCGCATCACGCTGGGCGTCCGCCGCCGCGACGAGATGATGGAGCTTCCAGTCGTGCTGTCACCAGCGCGCTGATGGCATGCTCAGCCGTGCCACCGGCCTCGGCGAGGTCGGTGCTCTCAGACAACATCCAGGCGAAGTCATCTCCGATCCGCAACCTTCTCTACTCCCACCTACCCCTTCTCCGGCTCACCTGTTCACCTGCTCATTGGCTCGCCTGCTCACCTCTCCAAGCTCTCCCGCTCCGAAGGAGCGGACGAACCTAGCCACGGGCGCGGCGAGGCGAAGCCGAGCAAGCCCGTGGAAATCGATCCAAAGCAACTCCGCCCTGAATGGGCGGAGGAAAGGGTGCGATCCATCTGCGCTTGGAGGCTCGGGTCGAGCGTGAGATCGATTCCGTCGCCCCGTCAGGGCTTTTCTTTGAGCGAGCTGTCCACGGGTTCCGCTTCGCTCGATGCTGCGCATCGCGCGGGCGCTCCACCCGTGGCAACGATCCGGCGCTCCTTCGGAGCTTGCGCAATCGCGCCGCTCACCCAACCGGATACAACCCCGAAAACTCGCGCCAATAGGTCGGAAAGGTCTTGTCCACGCACACCGGGTCGGCGATCGATACCCCCGGCCGGCGCAGCCCGACCAACGCGAGCGCCATCGCCATCCGGTGATCGCGGTAGGTGTCAAACACCACCGGCGCAACCCCCGCCGAGCAGTCGATCCCGCCCTCGGGCGGCGTGATCGTCATCGCGTCCGGATCGCCCGCAACATCCGCGTCGATCCGCACGCCGACCTTGCCGAGCTCGGTCTGCAGCGCCGCGATCCGGTCGCACTCCTTGTCGCGCAGCGTCCGCACGCCGCGCAGCACGCTCGGGCCGGAGGCGAACGCGCAGGCGACCGCCAGCGAGACCGCCGCGTCGGGCATGTCCGCCATGTCGGCCATGATCCCGCGGAGCGTCTCGGGCCCGCGGCAGTACAGCCCGCCCCCCGACCGCTCCACCTCCGCCCCCATCCGACGCAACACCAGCGGGTACTGCGCATCGCCCTGCATCGAGCCGTCGGTCAGCCCGACCACGCCGACCCGCGCACCGGGCAGGATCGCCCCGGCCGTCCACGCGTAGGTCGCCCCGCTCGCGTCCGGCTCGATCGGCAGTGAGAAGTGGGGCGGGGGCCCGGGCGCCACACGGATCACCCGCATGTCCGCCGAGACCCGCGTCGTCACGCCCAGGCGGCAGAGCAGCTCCAGCGTCATCGTCAGGTACGACGCGCTCGTCGCCGGGGCGTCCAGACGCATCGTCAGCCCCCGGGCGAGCCAGGGCGACACCAAGAGCAGCGCCGAGAGGTACTGGCTCGACTTGGTCTGCCCGAACCGCACCTCGCTCCCGCAAAGCCCCGGCCCGGGCGGCTCGATCCGGATCGGCGGAAAGCCCTCAGCGACCGGGTACGAAACTTGGGCCCCCATCGCGGCCAGCGCCTCGCCGAGCTCACCGATCGGTCGCTGTCGCATCCGCTCGTTGCCGTCGATGGTGACCGGCCCGTCGGCGAGCAACGCCGCGGCGGCCAGAAACCGCGTCGCCGTCCCCGCGTTGTTCAGGTTCAGCGTCACCCCGTCGGCCCCGATGCGGAAGCGGCCCCCCACGCCATGAACGATCAGGTCCGCTTCGGCGTCGCGCGGGCCGTCGAACTCGATCCGGGCCCCGAGGGTCTCAAGGGCCGCGATCATCCGCTCGGTGTCGTCGGCGCCCAGGAGCGGGCGCTCGATCCGCGATGGTCCGTCGCACAACGCCGCCAGCAGCAGGGCGCGGTTTGTCAGGCTTTTGGAGCCGGGCGGATGCATGACCGCGTCGACCAGGCCCGGCTCGGCGATCGGTTCGATCGGCAGCGGGTCGGCCAGCCCGTCCAGCGGGCCTTCCATCGGGCTTCCTGTTCGTTCATCCTGCGGCGGACGCTCGTCGCTCACCCGCCGCCCCCCGCGCCGTCCCGCCTGAACACCGCGACCACATCCTCGACGGGGATCACATACAGGCGGTTATCGCCCTCGAGATCGACCGGGATCGCGTGCTTGGGGTTGAACAGGATCCGGTCGTACTGGCGGATCGGGTAGTCCTCGTCGCGGTCGACCTGGGCGCTGATCGCCACGATGCGGCCAGTCAGCGTCGGGATCTCGATCTTGTCGGGCAGGTGGATGCCCGTCTTGGTCTGCTTCTTGTCCTCGTCCTTGCGGATGAGCACGCGGGAGCCGATCGGTTCGACCGTTTCAAGCGTGGGGAGGTCGTTCTTGGGCTTCTTTGCCGCCATAGCGCCACTGTAGCTGATCCGCTCCGGGAAAGAGGCAAGCGATCGCCACTGGGGCGGACGCCGACCTCTGAGCGCAGCGAA
>REET01000075.1 GCA_007694925.1 Phycisphaerales bacterium
CCCGCTCGACCCTCTCGCCCGGCGTCGCCGGGCGCGTCCAACTCCCTACACCCCAAAAACACAACCCGCCGCCTCTCGGCGACGGGCCGTGGCTCCCGTTCTGGTTTCTCGCCCCTTGAGGGCTCAGAGCACCATCAACTGCGGGCGCATCCGCACCGGGCTCCGCATGTTGGAGAAGTTCGGCGAGGTCGCCATCACCATGTCGTGGATCTGGCGGAACTGCTCGGGCGTGCCGCTGCCCTTGATGACCACGGTGTAGTCCAGCCCCTCGTACCCGGGCTTGACTTCCTTGTCGACGCCCAGGAAGCCGCGGAGGTCCAGCGTCCCGCTCGTGCGGATCTCCAGCTTCTCCAGCTCGACGCCCATCATGGCGCTGATCGCGACATACCCGACCATCATGCAGGCGTTCACCGCCGCCATGAGCACCTCCTGCGGGTTGGGCGCCATGTCGCGCCCGCAGAGCTGGGCCGGCTCGTCGGTGCGGATGGCGAAGCCCCGCTTCAGCCGCTCTCCCCCGAGCTCCCACGCCTCGACCTCCGTCTCCGACGAGGTCCCGCCCATCCAGCGGGTGGCGACCTCGAACTTGGCCATGCCCCTGGCGGGCTCGGCCCCGACCTGATCGATCATCGAACGCAGGGCCTCGACATCGATCCCGTTGACCATCGAACGCGTCATCGTCTGCATCGCAATTCTCCCATTCGGGGTTCTCTCGTTCGCAGGCCCCGGCCGACTCAGCCGGCGGCCGCACGAGCGATGCGACAACAATCGCCCATTGCCGAGCAAAGAACAGTTGACTGCCCGTCCATAAAACCTTGACTCGGAGTCAAGAATGCCCTTCGCGGGCCCGCCCGGGCCGGTTAGGCTGGAAGAAAATCTCACGCACACCGGGCGCCCCGCCGGAGGACCACGCGTGGCCAGACAGAGCCGCTCAAGCACAACCCGCGAACACCTCGTCCGGACCGCCCACGACCTGTTCTACCAGCGGGGATTCCACGCCGTGGGCCTCGACCAGATCCTCGCCGAGGTCGGCGTCACCAAGACCACGTTCTACAACCACTTCTCCAGCAAGGAAGACCTGGTCGTCGAGACCCTCCGCTGGCACGACCGCTGGTGGCGCGACACATTCCTCGCGATCGTGCGCCGGCACGGGGGCGACACCCCGCGGGGCCAGCTCATGGCGATCTTCGACGCGTTGCACGCCGTCTTCGCCGGCAAAGACTACAACGGCTGCATCTTCATCAATGTCGCGGTGCAGTTCCCCACGCAGCACGACCCCGCCCACGTCATCGCGGCCGAGCACAAGAAAACCATGGAATCGCTCGTGCGCGAGCTCGCGGGCTACGCCGGCGCGACCGACCCCGGCGCCCTCGCCCAGGAGATCGCGTTGCTGATGGAGGGCGCGTTCGTGACCGCCCAGATCACCGGCGACCCGCACATCACCGACGCCGCCAAGCGAGCCCTGCACCGGGCGATCGAGCACTACATTCCACAGCCCGTCGTGGGCTGAAAGTCCGGATCAGGGCTCGTCGGGGTCGCGCACCCGCCTGCCGAGAGCGGCGGCCGCCCGGTCCTCCTCGTCCATCCCCGCCAGCTCGCGCAGCATCGCGAGGCGTTCGGCCTCGCGCCGGTCGATCGGCGGGGGCCACTGCCCGTGCCACACCGACGAAGTGACGCGCCGGAAGTCCTGGAAGATCATCAGCATGCAGGGCAGCACCACCAGGATGATCACCGTCGCGCTGAGCAGCCCGAACGCGATCGTGATCGCCATCGGGATCAGGAACCTCGCCTGGAAGCTCTGTTCGAGCATCAGGGGCGAGAGCCCCAGCACGGTCGTCACCGTCGTCAGCAGGATCGCCCTGAACCTCGCACGCCCCGCCTCGACACACGCGTCGTACACACTCTTGCCCTCGCGACGCTTCTCGTTGAAAAACTCCATGAGGATCAGCGAGTCGTTCACCACGACGCCCGTCAGCGCCACGAAACCGATCAGCGAGAGGAAGGTCAGCGGGAAGCCCATGAGCAGGTGCCCGAGGATCATCCCGATCGTCGCGAACGGGATCGCCGCCATCACGATCAGGGGCTGCACGAAGCTCCCGAACAGCCACGCCAGAATGATGTAGATCAGCCCGCACGCCACCGCCATTCCGAGCGGCAGCGTCCGGAAGCTGTCGGCCACATCCTCCTGGCGTCCGCGCTTGAGGATCGTGATCCCCGGCTCGTCCCGCTCGATCGATCTGAACACCGGCTCCAGAGCCGCGGCGATCTCGTCGGCGTTGGCGATCGTCCGCGCGACATCCGCCGTCACCGTCACCGCGCGCCGCCTGTTGAGCCTCCGCACCGACGCGTACGACTCGCCCTCGGTGATCTCGGCGACCTCCGCCAACGCCACCGGCTCGCCCGCGGGCGTGAAGATGTACGACCGCTCGATCTCCGAGAGGCTGCGGCGGACACGCTCGGGCGCAATCACGCGGACCTTCACATCCTCGCGGTCGCCCGCGAAGGTGAACGCCTCCAGCCCGAGCACCATCGCCCGGACCTGCTGGCCGACAAAGACCCTCGTGAGCCCGAGCGCCTCGCCCGACGCCCGGAGGCGTTCTACGCGCAGTTCGGGCGCGCCCGCGTCGGCGTCGTCGGCGATGCCGTAGACCCCGTCGAAACGCCGAAGCTCGGCCTTGACGCGCTCGACGGCCCTTGCGATCTGGCGTTCGTCGGTCCCGGTGATGGCGAAGTTCAGCGCCGGCCCGCCGGGCCCGCCGCCGATCTCCTGCAGCCTGAAGCTCTTGACGCCGGTGAGCTCGCCCGCCTCGGCCATGATCGACTCGCGGATCTCGGGGCTGGCGCGATCGCGGCGCTCCACCGGCACGAGCTCGATGATCAGCTGCCCGACATTGGGCTGGTTCACGCTGACGCTCTCGCCCTCCAGATCGCCCTGCGAGCCGACGACGGCGTACACGCTCTGCACCTCGGGCTGCGCCAGCGTCGCCGCCTCAAGCCGCCTCAGCACCGCGTCGGTCCGCTCCGCAGGCGTGCCGACGGGCATCACCAGCGAGCCGTTGACCGTTTCCGCGTCGCTGTCTTCAAAGAAGATGAACTCCAGGCGCCCGCCCGCGACGATCCCCGCGCAGGCGATCATCACCGCGACCGCGCTGGCGAGCGTCAGGTAACGGTGCCTGAGCAGCCGCTTGAGCACGCGGACATACCCCGGCACGACCTTGCCCATCAGGATCGCGTCGCGCTTCTGGTCGAACCAGTGCTCGGCCTTCTCAAGCCGGCTCTCGGCCCCGCGCTCGCGCCGACGGTCCGTCCCCCGCAGGCTGTGGGCCATGTGGCTGGGCAGGATGAACAGCCCCTCGATCAGCGAGACGAGCAGCGCGATCGCCACCACATACGGCAGCGACTCGAGCAGGTCCCCCAGCCGCCCCTGGATCAGCGCCAGCGGCAGGAACGCGCAGATCGTCGTCAGCACCGTCGCGACCACCGGCCAGAGCACCTGCCCCGTCCCGCGGATCGCCGCGACCTCGGCGCTCTCGCCCTTCTCGTGCCTGGCGGTGATGTTCTCGGCGACGACGATCGCGTCGTCGACGAGCAGCCCGATCACGACGATCAGCCCGAACATCGTCAGCAGGTTCAGCGTGACCCCGACGAAGTACATCATCGCCAGCGTCCCCGCCATCGAGATGATCAGCCCCAAGGCCACCCAGAAACTCGTCCGCCAGCTCAGCAGCACCAGCAAAGTGAGGAAGACCAGGCACCCGCCGTAGAACGCGTTGCGCAGCAGCAGGTCGAGGCGGTCGACGATGAATCGCGCCAGGTCGGTGGTGAACATCACCTCGCCGGGGAGCGGCGTCAGCTCGGCCCGCGCCAGCCCCATCTCATAAGCCCGCACCCGCTCGCTCAGGGGGCGTTCGTCGCCCGGGCGCCGGGTGAGCGACGCGAGCTTCTCACGGAAACTCAGCGTCATCTCCTCGCCCCGTAGCCCCGCGACATACGCCTTGACCAGCTCGGCGATGTTCACCGCGTCGTCGTCGCCGACCTTGAAGACCGTGATCGAGACCGCGGGCTTGCCGTTCAGCCTCGCCCGCCGATCGATGTCGATGAACCCCTCGCGGACCTCGGCGATGTCTCCCAGGCGGACCACGCGCCCGCCCGGCTCGCTCTTGACGGGAATCCTCGCGACCTCGGCCGCACGCCTCCCCGCCGCGACCGTGCGCACGCCGACATTCTGCACATCGCTGCGCACCGTCCCGCCGGGCAGCTCGCGCATCGCGTCGCCGATGAGGCGGCTGACCTCGGGCATGCTCAGCCCGTGCTCGATCAGCGCCTCGGGCCGGACCTCGACGGTCACCTCGTCGGCCCGCACGCCCCCGATCACCAGATCGCCCATGCCCTCCAGCAGGTCCAGGTCGTCGCGGATGCGACGGATCGCCCGCTTCATCTCCCGCTCGTCGGCGTCGCCGTAGAGCGACAGCACGATCGCGGGGATGTTCGGTTCGAGTTTCCTGACGACGATGCGCCTGGCGTCCTCGGGCAGGTCCTGCAGGGCGTCGACCTGGCGCTGCACCTCGGCGACGGCGAACTCGATGTCCACGCCCGGCTCGAACTCGACCGTGACGCTCGCCGAGCCCTCGGTGACGACCGTCCGCATCTCCTTGACGCGGTCGATCTCCGCCAGCGCGTCCTCGATCTTGATCGCAAGGGCGCTCTCGACCTCGTCGGGCGCCGCGCCCGGATAGGGCGCCGCCACAACGACCTGGTTCGGACGCGTCTCGGGGAAAAACTCACGCGTCAGGTTCGCCCCGAAGATCAGCCCCGCGCCGAGGATCGCGAACATCACCAGGTTCGCGACCACCGGGTTCCGCACGCCGAAACGCGGCAGGCTCACGAGTCACCCGCCCCTTCAGCGCTCTCGGAGGCCGACGAGACCCCCGCCGGGACCGGCTCGACCCGCAGCCCCTCGCGCAGCGTGTCCAGCCCGCCGATCACGACCGTCTCGCCCGCCTCCAGCCCACTCTGGATCACCGACCACTGCGTCTCGCCCCGTGCAAGCTCCGGACGCTCGCCCTCGATGTGGTGCGAGACGATCACCGGACGCTCGACCACCCGCGAAACCTCGCCGTTGCTCCCCGCCTCGGTCAGCACGACCATCACCGCGTCGCGGCGGACCGCCCGCCTGGGCACGATCACGCGCTGGGTCGGCTCGCCCGAGCGGAGCTGCGCCGTCACGAACTGGCCCGGGCGCAGCACCGTCCGCCCGTCGCCCCCGGCCGTCAGCGTCTCGGGCTCTTCCTGGCGCACCTCGACAAAGACCGTCACGCTCCGCGAGCCCTCGCGCGACTCGGGCGCGAGGCGCGAAACCTCGCCGATGAACGAACGCCCGCCCTCTCCCTCGACCCGGACCTCGACCGTGTCGCCTACGCGCAGCCGCCCGGCCGCCGAGATCGGCGCCAGCAGCGGGATCTCCAGACGCCCGAGCCCGACGACACGCGCGACGGTCGAACCCGCGGGCGCCCACTCGTCGGTCTTGAACAGGATCTCCTGGATGTACCCGTCGATCGGGCTGGTGATCTCGGTGCGGTCGCGCTGCAGCCTGGCCACCGCCAGCTCCGCCCGTTCGGCACGCTCCTGCGACTGCAGATCCCGACGACGCGACTCGATCTGGTCGAGCTGCAGACGGATGCCGCTGAGCTCCTGCCTCGCCACCAGGTACTGCGCCCGGCGCAGGTCGACATCCGCGTCGGTCGCGGCGCCGCGTTCGACGGCACGCCGGACCCGCTCCAGCTCCGCCCGCCGGATGTCCGCCTGCTCCTCGGTCAGTTCGACCCGCTCGCGCAGCCGCCCCTCCTCGGTCTCCAGACTCGACAGCCTCGCTTTGATGCCCTCGATCCGTTCGTTGATCGCGTCGATGCGCCGGTCGAAGTCCGCCGGATCGAGCTCCAGCAGCGTGTCACCCGCCGCGATGCGGGAACCGTCCTCGACACCCTCGGGCCGGCGGAGCACGCGGGCGGAGACCTGCGTTGGGACATTCGCCGCGTCCATCGCCCGCACCGTCCCGTACCCCGGCCAGACGCGGGAAACCGGTTCAAGCGTCGTCACCATCACCGGCACGCGCGGGACCTCCGCCGCGAGCTCGGTCTGGGCCGGGAGCGGCCTGGTCGACCTCAGGAACCCGAACACACCGACAGCCAGCAACAGCACCAGCACGCCGGCGAGCGTGCGGACGAGCAGCGAAAACCTCTTCAGCAGTACGGCGCGGCTCATCGGGTCAGTCGGGGTTCAGGGGTTGATCGCGGCGGAGCCGGTTCCGGGCGGGGGGTCTCGGTGATGTTAGGTCGCAACGCTCGCGACACCCCAGAGCCATCGAATCCGGCCCGGGCCGGATTCATGGGAACCAACCCCGACCGCTTGCGGCCGACGCCGACAAAACACCGGCAAAAAAACGACTGCCCCGATCCGCGCCCGGGACGAGGGGGAGGCGGCGAAATCGGGGCAGTCTTGTCCGTGCCGAGGCGGGCTGCTGCCCGTGCTCCCGGCGTTGTTGTTCTTTCGGCCCGGCCTCTCAGCCAGACGCACTTAGTGTCGCCTCCAATCCGTCGATTGTCAAGATTGTCTGAAGCACGAAGTCAAGGTTTTTCCCAATGGAGCCCTCCAGAGCCCCCTGATTCGGGCTCCGGACGGCTCACCCGGGCAGCCAACCGAGGCAACGGAGCGTCGCCAGGCTCGCGCCGATCATCCCGCGACCCTCCGCCGAGCCCAGCCGCAGGCACCGCTCGGGCGTCAGCCAGCCGACCCGCTGGTACTCCCAGACCGACCCCTCCCGAGCGCGCATCGCCGTCATCGGCACCCGGAAAACGATGTCGAAGCTGAAGGCGTCCTTGTCGAGGACGACCGCCGCGGCTTCGGCCATCGAGACATCGACCGAGAGCCCCATCTCCTCCTCGCACTCGCGTCCGAGCTCGTCGAGGATGTGCGCCATCGTGGGCGTCCCCTCGCTGGGCGGGTCGACGCCGCCGGCGGGGCCGATCTCCCACAGGCCCGGATACCGGTGCACCGATTTCCCGCGCTTGCCCGCGAGCACGCGCCCTTCGTCGTCAACAACCATCGCGATCACGGCGAGCTGGTGCACCCCGGTGGGAATCCCGGGTTGCACCACCAGCTCCCGATAGGTCGCCTCGGCGAGTTCGAAGCGGCCGGATGCCGGCTCGAACGCGCGCACGCTGACGACCGGGCCGGCAAAGAGCCTCGGGTTCTGTGCGCACATCCGCTCCCACGCCGCGCGGATCTCCGGCTCGGCTCGCGCCCACGGTGGCGGGTCGGGGTAGGGCGTGTGGACGAGTTCGAGTCCGTCGGGATCGCAGATCGGCCACGCGATCGAGCGCCCTTCCTTGGCGGGCTCGCCGCAGACGGGGCGTTTCACCGCAAGAGTCCCGTGATCTCGTCTGGGATCTTGGTGAAGCCCAGCGCCGAGGCCTCTTCTTCGAGGATGACGCGGACGCGGTCCTTGGCGATGTCGGTCGCGGTGTTGACCGCCTCGGCGATCAGCGCGCCCGCCATCTGCGTCCCTTCGGGCCCGGCGGAGGTGATCGCGGGGCTCAGCTCGATCGACTCGACCTTGAGCGTGCCGCTGACCCAGACGCGGACGGCCCCGCCCCCCGACTCCGCGGCGGCGCGGACCTCCTCGACGCGTGATCGGATGCGGTCTCGGGTCTCGCGCAGCCTGCTTGGATCTTTCAGCAGCGAGGCGATCGCCCCCATGGTCTTGAAATCGAACACTTTCAGCTCCGCTTTGGACCAGCGTCAGCGGTCGGCCCGGGGGCCAGACTGCTTGGGTCGGACATTGACGATCCCCGCGTCGAACAGCTCGCGGGCCCGCTTGACGAGGGGGTGATCGGCCGCGGCAGATCCGGTCTCGCCTGCGCCCGCGACCGCCCGGCCGGAGTTCTCGGACGCGGGCTCGGGACGAGAGCCGCCGGGCTGCGGGGACTCCGTCTCGGAGGCTTGCAGTTCGATCCGGATCGGTTGGCCCGCCGCCTGGGCGAGCAGGCCTTCGATCGCGCCGCGGCTCATCTCGACGAGGTTGCGTACATCCGGGGCGACTCCGGCCTTGAGCACGCCGTCGTCGAGCCCGATCGGGGCGAGCTTTTCGAGCATCATCCGCATCCGCATCGACGGCGCGGCGCCGATCGCGGACTGCAACAGCTCGCCGGCGCTCTGGGGCGGGCGAGCGGGCTTGGGCTCGGCCGACGCGGGGGGCGGTGTCGGCGCTGCGGGCGCACTCGCGGGCTCCTGAGCCCGCTGCGTCTGGATGGGGGGCGGCGGCGCCGGCCTTTGGGCCGACGCCTGGGTCATTTTTTTGGCGGCGCTCCAGCCGGCTGGGGCGTGTGCCCGGACGCGATCGCCGCGATGTCTGCGATCCGCTCGCTCATCGCCAGGCGGACGACCGCCGCGTCGAGCAGGGCGCGGGGCGAGGCGCTCGACTTGATGTGGCGCTGCACGCTCTCGCAGAGGGCGACCAGATGCATCAGGCCCGCGGCGTCGAAGCACTTCGCCCGCTCGACCTCCTCTGCACGCGAATCGCCCGCGAGATCGACGAGATCCGTCTCGGGCCCGCACGCGGCGATGACCATCAGGTCCCTGAAGCGTGAGGCGAGGGTCTCGGTGATCTGCTCGGGGGAGTTGCCGCGCGAGAGCAGGTTGTCGGTCGCCTCCAGCGCCGCCTTGGGATCGCCCGCCGCGACGGCGTCGATCAGGGCGGAGACGGTGTCCCTCGCCGGAAGCCCGAGCAGGCGTTCGAGCAGGACGAGCGTCAGGGTTTTCTCGCCCGCGGCCATCAGGCGGTCCATCAGCGAGAGGGCGTCGCGCATCGACCCGTCGCCGAGGCGGGCGACCTGGTGGACGAGGTCGGGGTCGGCCTTGAGCCCCTCCTTCTCGACGATCTCGGCGAGGTGGCGGGCGATCTCGCGCGTGGGGATGTTGCGGAAGTCGAACCGCTGGCAGCGGCTGCGGATCGTCGGGGGGACCTTGTCCGCCTCGGTGGTGCAGAGGATGAACTTCACATGCTCGGGCGGCTCCTCCATGGTCTTCAGGAGCGTGTTGAACGCCTCCCGCGTGAGCATGTGGACCTCGTCGATGATGTAAACCTTGTAGGGCCCGCGCATCGGCCGGTAGATGCAGTTGGCGATGAGCTCGCGCGTCTCCTCGACGCGCCGGTTGCTGGCGGCGTCGATCTCGATCACATCGGAATCCTGCCCGGACATGATCGCCTGGGCGACCTCGTCAGATACCGGCCCGGCCTCGCCCGACGAGTTCAGGGCCTTGGCGAAGATGCGGGCCATCGAGGTCTTGCCGACCCCGCGCGTGCCCGTGAAGAGGTAGGCGTGCGAGACCCGCCCCGAGTCGATGGCGTTGCGGAGCGTCCGCGCGATGGGCTCCTGCCCGACGATCTCGTCGAAATCGCGGCTGCGGTACCGGCGTGCCAGTGCGGTGTAGGCCATGGGGCGAGTGTAAGCGAGGAGCGGCGGGGCCGGGGCCAGCCCTCCGGATTGTGTAATCTGCCCCGATGGCCCCGCCCAGCGACCAACGCGACCCGACCCCGCCGCAGCAAGCCGAGCGGGCGAACCCCGAGACCTCCACCCCGCCCGCGATCGCCCGCAAACGCTTGGTCTTCGTCATCGCGGCGTTCGCGCTGTCGCTCGTCGCGGGCTCGTTCGCCGACAGGCTCGGCCTGGGCTTCATCGGCGAGATCGGCGTCTTTGTCGGCGTGCTCGCGGCGGCGCTGGGGTTTCTCTACCTCTTGGAGGGTGGGCTCCGCGCCAGGCTCGAAGCCGCGGACTGGCGACTGTGCACGCGCTGCACCTACGACCTCTCGCAGATGGCCGAAGAAGGCGACTGCCCCGAGTGCGGCGAACGCTACCACCACTTTGATTGCCGTTACCGATGGAAGCTCGTGCCGCTGCTTGGCGGGAGGCGGACGGGCTCGGGCGAGAATTAGGCGTTTGCCGGAGGCACGGTGTGGTAAGCTGGGCCGTAACAAGCCGGGGAAGGTCGAACACATGGCGAGATTACGGAACAAATGGCTGGCGGGGCTCGGGGGGCTGTGCGTGGCAGCTGCGGTGTTCGGCTGCGCAACGGAACAATCGGCGATGCCTTCCCCAAGGCCGAGCGGCATGACAGAAGACAGTCTTGGCCTTGACAAAGATTTCAGCGAATACGAAGACGCCTTTGCACTCACCGCCCTTGCGGGTGAGCGGCGCGTGATCTCCTTCCTCTCCTTTGAGCCAAGTGGCGTCGGCCCGGACGAGCCGAACGGTTACATCCGAGACCGGGTCTGGCTCGATGACCAGAGGGTCCGCACACGAGATTACGCCAAGTTCCTCGAACCCCGACGCGAGAGACGAATTGAATTACTCGGGGAATGGGTGTCCGAGCCGACTCCGCTCTTTCCGGTTGTTGCATCACTTGTCAGAGCCCACGGGGAGTTGCAGAGTGAGCTTGGACATGCAAACCCGTTCGGCGCGTATCGAGGACACCTCGCTCATGGCATGCAAGCCCACGGAAGTGCAAACCTCACCGTGCCGGGAATTGACACATACATCGAGTTCAAGGCAATGACCGGGGACAGCCTCGTACCTCGCGTGGCCACTCGCTGGCGGCCGGAGACCACGAATTTCAGGCTTTTCAGACCTATTGAGGCCCAGATGCTGGAGATATAC
>REET01000194.1 GCA_007694925.1 Phycisphaerales bacterium
CGAACGCCGCCGCCCCGGCCCACGCGAACACACCCGCCGGCTCGCCGAGCACCGAGCCCCGCAAAGCGTCGGTCGGCCAGCTCAGGGGGTTGATCGCGATCACCACGCGCATCCACCCCGCGGCTTCAGACGCCGGGAAGACCGACCCGCTCAGCAGCCACATCGGCATCAGCACCAGGTTCATCAGCCCGTGGAAGCCCGCGACCGAGCCGACCCGCCACGCCAGCGCCGTCCCCACGCCCAGCACGCCCGCCGCGATGCACGCCGAGGCGACCATCGCCCCCGCGATCCCCGCCCCGGTCAGCTCGACACCGACCAGCGGCCCAGCCAGCAGCACCGCCCCCGCCTGGATCAACGCCAAGAGCCCCCCTGCGATGATCTTCGCGCCCGCGATCCCCGCCCTCGGCGCGGGGCTGACCAGCGCCGCCTGCAAAAAACCTTCCTTGCGGTCCTCGATCAGGGTGATCGCGCCGAACACCGCCGTGAAGAGCGCCGCCATCGAGACCATCCCCGGCAGCAGCCAGGCGACATACCCCGCGTCGGTCCCGACCGCGGCCCGCGCAAACCCGCCCCCCAGCACCAGCCAGACGATCGCGACGGTGCCGAGCGTGCCGACGATCCGCGAGGGTTGACGGAACAGCCGCAGAAACTCGCGCGACGAGAGCGCCCGGATCGCGCCCGCCAGCCCGGCCGAGGGCGGGATGACCGCGCCCGATGCACCGGGCAGGTCGGCGGGCTCTGCCGGAACGACGCCGGGGACAAATGCCGCGTCTTCTCCGGCCTCTTCTCGCTCCCGCGGCTGCGCCGTCGACTCGTTTTCGCCCTCGCCGGTTCGCACTTCACCAGTCAGCGGCTCGCCGGTGATTGCCAGGTACGCATCAGCCAGGGTCGGTCGCCGGACCTCGAAGCCGACGCCGCCCTGCACCAGCAGCCCCGCGGCCTTCTCGATCGCTTCATCGCCCCGCACAACGACGCCAGTATCCGTTGATGCATAACCGACGCCCGCCCCGTCGAGCACACCGGCCGCCCGCGGATCTTCCGAGCAGAGCGTCCGCTCGCCGGCGCGCAAGGCGAGGTCCTCGGGCGTGCCGTCGGCGACGACGCGCCCTCCGTGCATCATCACGACGCGGTCGGCCCGCTCCGCCTCGTCGATCTGGTGGGTGCTGAAGACGATCGTGCGGCCGGTGTCATCGGACTCCTGGCCAAGAAGAGCATCCCAAAAGGCGTTGCGCGAGGCGAGATCGAGGCCCGCGGTCGCCTCGTCGAGCAGGAGCAGGTCCGGCTCGTGGAGCAGGGCGCGGGCGAGGTCGGCGCGCCGGGCCAGACCGCCCGAGAGCGTGCCGACGCGGTCGTGCGCGCGGTCGGAGATCGCGAACTGCTCCAGCAGCGAGGCGATGCGTTCGCGCCGCTGCGAGCCGCGGATGGCGAAGAGCGCCGCGTGCACGCGCAGGTTTTCCTTCACCGTCAGAAGCGGGTCGAGGCTCGGGCTCTGGAAGACAACGCCGGTTTCAGCGCGGATGCGGCGGACGCCGCCCGGCATCGTCGCAGAAGCGCCGAGAACCAGCACGCGTCCGGCCCGGACGGGCATCGCGGTCGAGGCGAGTTTGAGGAGGGTCGACTTGCCCGACCCGTTGGGGCCCAGGAGGGCGACGCGCTGGCCTCGCGCGACCCGCAGCGTGACCCCAGCGAGAGCGTCGCCTGATTGCTTGGCGTAGCGGTGCGTGACGCCCTCGAACGAGAGGGCGGGCGCTTCGGGGCGTTGAGCCCCCGAGGCTTCATCCGTGCGGACGGGCGCTTCGCCGGAGTCGGTGTTGGCTTCGGCGTCAGCCACGGGCGATCAGAACAGCAGCGTCCGCACGACCGCCTCGGCGACCAGGCAGACCAGCAGCAACGGCAGGTGCATCACCGAAGCGAGGAAGACACGACGAGCCGCGGCGGGCGTCGGATCGCGAAGCACCTTGCCCGTCAGCACCACATACGCCACACCGGTGATCACCGCGACGCTCAGCGAGAACCAGCCGAGGCGGTCGGGCAGCGCCAACACCGGGGCGATCGTCGCGGGGATGAGCAGGATCGCGGTGACGAACATCGTGATCGCGGTGACTCGTCCGACGGGCGCTCCGCCCTCGCCGGCGTCTTTGTGCTTCTGCGCCTCGACGACGGGCAGGACCCTGAAGCCGCCCAGGGCGTAGTCCTCGCGGTACATCCACGCGATCGCCAGGAAGTGCGGGAGCTGCCAGACGAACATCAGCACGAAGAGGCTCCACGCCCCCGGCGCGAGCAGGGCCTGCCACTGGTCCTGCCCGGCGGCGTGCGTCGCTGCGGTCCAGCCGATGATCGGGGGCAACGCCCCGGGCACCGCGCCCACCAGCGTCGAGAAGATGCTCGCCGGCTTCATCGGCGTGTACATCACGATGTAGCTCAAGATGCACGCCAGCGCCACCAGCGCCGAGGCGAGGCCCGTCGCCACAGCCAGAAGGCCCACGCCCAGCACGCACAGCACAACAGACACCAGCAGGACCGTCTGCGGGCGGACGCGACCGCTGGGGATCGGTCTCCCGGCGGTCCGCGGCATCTTCGCGTCGCGCTCGCGCTCGGCCCACTGGTTCATCGCGTTGGCGCCCGCCGCCGAGAGCGCCGTACCGACGGCGCAGGCGAGCAAGGCCGCGGCGAACGACCAGGCCGTCCAAGACAGCCCGACGGCGGCGATCAGAAACCCGACGACGGAAGTGATGGTCACCAGGCGCGTGATGCCCGGCTTGGTCGATTCGACCAGCGCCCGAGCGACACGGGACCTGGCGTCGATCGACGCGGTAACAGTTGCAACGGGCTGCGCGGGGCTCAATCGCGTCACGCTGGCCTCCGGGGTTGCCGCAGCGCATTCGGTGGGCGAGGCGGCAGGATCTTCCTGCACCGAGTTGTTGCCTGCCTGGAACGGTTGCGGTTTTACAGGAATCAAGTCTAGGCCGCCACAGCGTAACCGGAAGCCGCCTCGGAGGCCCGCCGATCCGCCCTCCCGAACCCCTTGCTGCTCCCCTCGGCCCACTGCCGGGGAGGGTCAGGATCTTCGCCCGCCGGGGCCCTCGGATCCACCCGTGAAAGGTTGTGGGCGGCCTACCGTTGGCCCGACGGCCCCGGACCGTCCGCCGTCCCGGTAGCTCAGCTGGATAGAGCAGCGGACTTCTAATCCGCAGGTCGAAGGTTCGAATCCTTCCCGGGACGCTTGAACCGCCGCCAAACCCATCAAAGAAACAGGGCGTCGGCCTGAGCCGACGCCCTGATTCGGTCCTGTTATCGCGGCCGGTTCACGCCGTGTGCTTGCGCGGCTTCTTGAGCTGCTTCAGCGGCAGGCGGTCGCGGATGGACTCGATGCCGATCACATACTCGGCGCCCTCGTTGTCCATGTCCGGCAGCTCGTAGATCAGGTCGAGCATGATCCCCTCCATCTCGGCGCGCAGGGCCCGGGCGCCCGTGTTCCGCTCGCGGGCCTTGTCGGCGATGTGCTGCAGGGCCTCGGTGGTGAACGAGAGCTTGGCGCCCTCGAGCTCGAAGAGGTGCTGGTACTGCTTGACGATCGCGTTGCGCGGCTCGGTCAGGATCTGGACCAGCGCGTCGTTGGTCAGGGGCATCAGGGGCGTGACGACCGGCAGACGCCCGACGAGCTCGGGGATCATGCCGTACTCGACGACATCCGACGCCGTCGCCTTGGCGAGCAGTTCGGCCTTCTCCTCGACAGTGCCCCGGGAGGCGGAGATCGCGGAGCTGCCGAAGCCGATGCGGGTCTTGCCCAGGCGCCGGCGGATGATGTCTTCCAGGCCGACGAAGGTGCCGCCGCAGATGAAGAGGATGTTCTTGGTGTCGAGCTGGATGTACTGCTGCTCGGGGTGCTTGCGTCCGCCCTGGGGGGGGACATTGGCGACGGTGCCCTCGAGCATCTTCAGCAGGCTCTGCTGGACGCCCTCGCCCGAGACATCGCGTGTGATCGAGACATTGTTCGAGGTCTTGCCGACCTTATCGACCTCGTCGATGTAGATGATGCCGCGCTGCGCGGCCTCGACATCGAAGTCGGCCGCCTGCAGCAGCTTGAGCAGCAGGTTCTCGACATCCTCGCCGACATAGCCGGCCTCGGTCAGCGTCGTCGCGTCGCCGATGGCGAAGGGCACCTTCAGGATGCGCGCCAGCGTGCGGGCCAGCAGCGTCTTGCCCGAACCCGTCGGGCCCAGCAGCAGGATGTTGCTCTTGTCCAGCTCGATCTGGTCGGCGTTCTCGCTGTCGACATGCTGCAGGCGCTTGTAGTGCGCGTACACCGCGACGGACATCGCACGCTTGGCGATGTCCTGCCCGATGACATACTGGTCGAGGTATTCCTTGATCTCGCGCGGCGAGGGGATCTCGCTCAGCGCAGCGCCGGGGCTCTTCAGCCTGCGACGCTCCTGGCGGAAGATGTTCTGGCAGAGGTCGACGCAGTTGGAGCAGATGTAGACCTCCGACGGTCCCTCGACCATCGGGCCCACCTCGCGGCTCGTCTTGCCGCAGAACGAGCAGGTCGTCACCTTCCGGCCGCGGAATCCCCCGTTGGAGCCTCCGCCGCCGGTGCCGGGCTGGTCGGGGCTGTCGTTCCTGTTCTTCGCCATCTGGTCTCCGCTCTCGCTTCGGGGTGGAAAAGGTCAGGTCACTATCGGCGCGGCGGGGGGTGGTTCTGGACAGACAGAACGATCGTGGAAGCTCTCTGGTCCTCCGAAGCGCCCACGCCGGGATGATCCGCACCGTCGGCGGGAATGTTCCTGCCTCCGGCGCATGCTTCATCATCCGCATCCCGGGGGTCCGTGTCTGCGTCCGTTTGTTGTTACTTCTCGGGTTTCTTTGGCGGGCCGGCGTCAGGACCGTCATTTCCGGCGCCGCCGGACCCCGGAAGCGGGCGTCCGAAGAGGTCGTGGCCGGGTTTGGCCCGGAAAACACGCTCGGACTCGTCCGCTTTGGGCGAAGGGACTTCGCCCTGTTGGTCGGCAGGCATAACGCTCTTAACACCCCCGTTCTGGGGTGATTCGATGTTCTCGGAACGAGGCTTGGTCCTGAGCCGCCTGATGATCGAATCGCGTGCGGCGTTGAATTCCTCGTCGGAGAGCTCGCCCCGCTCGTGCATCTTTCGGAGGCTGTCGAAGACGCCCTTGTCGGTAGAGGCGTCGTCGGCCGACCGCAGGGCGCGGTTGCGCAGCATCATGATCAGGCCCGCGCCGACGATCAGCGCGACGATCAGCAGCCCGACCCACAGGACGATCTCGCCTGCGGCCGTCGAGCCCGCCTGCGCGAGGAGAGAGCCGGGAAGTGGAGCGTCGAGGTTGGCCATCGCCTGCTGAGGGTAGTGCCGCTCAGAGGCTGCCGAAGGCGATCGCGTTGCGGAGCGGCACGAGCAGGCTGGGGACCGAGCGCTGTTCGAGCAGGCGTTCGCCCCGCTCTGCGAGTTGTCCGACGACGCCGGGCAGTTCGCGGATGTCGCCCACGCCGCCGACGCGCCGGACGGTCTGGTAGACACTGATCGGCTCGGTGCGCGCGTCGCCCTCGCGAAGCGTCGAGGCGCTGCGGCTCTTGACCTCGAAGTGCGCCTCGTACTCGTTCTTCTCGCCGAACGAGAACCCCATGACCGGCTGGCAGTCCAGCGGCGTGCCCTCCTCGCGGTCGAGCAAGCCGGCGAGGGGCGAGTCGCCGACGAGGGCTTCGTAGATCACCGCGTCGTGGTTCTGCCCGCATTCGAGGTCGAAGCCGTAGAGGAGCTCGACGAACTCGACATCGAGCCCGCTGATCGAGAGAAAGTAGGGCGCGGCCTCTGCGAGCTCGGTGTGCAGGTCGTACGCCTCGGTCATCGAGGGAGGGTTGACGACGCCGGCGCGGAGGCTGGTGGCCTTGACGGCGACCCAGCGGTGCAGCGGGTCGTCGGACGGGCTCTCGAGGGCGAGCTCGTCCTTGACGGGGCGGAAGATGCTCATGGCGGGGAAGCGCCGGCGGAGGCGTTCGAACAACTCGAGGACCGTCTCGCGGTTGCGGGGCAGTTCCATCTTCACGCCGAGCTTGAAGTTGATGTAAAAGTCCGAGCAGAGCGCCCGGTGGCTGTCGGTCATCCCGCGCTCCTTCCGTGATGCGGCCGACGGTGCGTGCGCACCTGAGACTGGGGCCGGAAGGTCCCGCCGTTTCCGTGGCGGCAGTCCGCCCGGCCGGAGTCTAGCGGGGCTTCGGTCCGTCGTCGGCCAACCGACAACAGACCGGTGTCCACAACCTGTATCGCCTGCAAAACACGGGGCGGAGGCCCCGGCGGGCGTTGTCAGGACAGCAGCCAGTCGAGGATCGAATCCGTATCCGACAGGTCGTCCACAACGCGGTCGGCGCCCGCGAGGTCCTCGCGTGTGTACGACCCCGTCGCGACCGCCAGCACGCGGCACCCCCACGCCCGGGCGCACGAGATGTCGTGCACCGTGTCGCCGATGACCACCACCCTTGCCGGGTCGGCCTCGACGCGTCGGAGGTCGGCAAAGCGGCGGAGCGCAACGCCCGGGAGCTGGTCGCGCGAGGGCGGATCCTCGCGGGCATCGTCGCCCCAGACGCCGAAGGGGAAACGGTCGGGGTCGATGCCGGCGGCGGTGAGCTTCAGGCGGGCGGTCTCGGCGAAGTTGCCGGTCATGAGCGCGCAGGTCGGGCCGGTCTCGGTCATCACCGAGTCGAGCAGGTCGTGGACCCCCGGCAGGGCGGTCGCCCCGCCCTCGGCCAGCGAGTCCTTCAGGCGGTCGGCGTACGCGCTGCGGAAGGCGGCCACGCGGTCGAGGGTGAGCTCGACCCGGTTGACGCGGAAGAGGTCGGCGATAATGAGGGGGTCGAGGCGTCCGGCCCTGTCGACGCCCTCGGCGTTGAAATGCTCGCCGAAGAGGTCCTTGCCGGCGCGGATCATGGCGCCGAAGCCCTTGCCCCCGGTGGTGAGGAGCGTGGCGTCGATGTCGAAGAGGATCATTCGGTCGGTCATGAAAGCTTTCGTGGGGAGCGTCGGCCGGGCCTGGGCGGGTCGGGTGTCAGCGGCGGATCTCAAACGCCGACTCTTCAGGGTCGGGCGGGAGGTCGGTGTGGTCTTCGCCCTCGATGCAGCCGGCCCGCACCTCGCGGAGATGGTCGAGCATCGCCTCGACGGCCTCCGGCTCGCCCTGGACCTCCAAGAGGACAGTCCCGTCGGGCTCGTTCTTGACCCAGCCGCAGAGCCCGCGGTCGGACGCGGCGTGCCGGCAGGTCATGCGGAAGCCGACCCCTTGCACGATCCCGGAGAAACGCACTCGTTTTCTGACCATCGAAGCCAGCGTAGACCGTTCTGGAGCCCGGCGTGGCGCTGGGGCCTGGTGTGGGCCGGGGGGCGGGGGGCAGGCTCGGGCGTACAGTCGTCTTCGATGAGCGCACCGATGCAGGGCAACACGGATCTGGACCGGGTCCGCGAGGCGTCGGACATCGTCGATGTGGTCGGCGCGCATGTGACGCTCAAGCCCAAGGGGCGCGAGTTCGTCTGCCTCTGCCCCTTCCACGACGACCACAACCCGTCGATGTATGTCGTCCCGCACAAGCAGATCTTCAACTGCTTCGTCTGCGGCGCCGCGGGCGATGTGTTCACTTTCGTCGAGAAGTTCCACTCGATGAACTTCCGCGAGGCGCTGGAGTTCCTCGCCGAGCGGGCGGGGATCGAGCTGACGCGCACCGGGATCAACAAGCAGCAGAACGCCGGGCCCGGGCGGGCGGAGATCATCGGCGCCAACGACGCGGCGTGCGAGTTCTTCTGCTCGTACTTCCACAAGCACGAGGGCGCCAGGCGGGCGAGGGAGATCGCCCAGGGACGCGGGATCTCCCCGGAAATGATCGAGAAGTTCAGGCTCGGCGCCTCGCCGGACCGCTGGGACGGCCTGCTGCTGACATTGGGGCGCAAGGGGATCCCCGTCGACCACCTCGTCGCGGCGGGCCTGGTGCGCCAGAAGGACGGGGGCAAGACCTTCGACAACTTCCGCAACCGTCTCATGTTCCCGATCCACGACCAGGTCGGGCGCGTCGTCGCCTTCGGCGCCCGCAAGATCAACGAAGAGGACGAGCCGAAGTACCTCAACAGCCCCGACTCGGTCGTGTTCGACAAGTCGTCGACGCTGTACGGGCTGCACCAGGCCGCGCCCGCGATCCGCCAGAGCCGCGTCGCGATCGTCACCGAGGGATACACCGATGTGATCGCCTGCCACCAGGCGGGGTTCGAGAACGCGATCGCGACGCTCGGCACGGCGCTGACGCCCGGGCACGCCAAGATCCTCCGGCGTCTGTGCGACGCGGTGATCCTGCTCTTCGACGCCGACGAGGCGGGGCTCCGCGCGGCCGACCGGGCGACGGAGGTCTTCTTCTCCGAACGCCTCGATGTCCGCGTCTGCACGCTCTCGGCGGTCGCCGACGCGAAGGACCCCGACGAGCTGCTCAAGCGTGAGGGCGGGGCCGAAGCGTTCAAGCGGGCGCTCGACGCGTCGGTCGACCTGCTCGAGTTCCGCTTCGCCCGGGTGAAGGAACGCCTGAGCGGGGCCGGTCCGGCCGCGGTGCAACGCGCCATCGAAGAGGAACTCCCCCGCCTCGCCGAGCTGGGCCTGCACCGGACCGACCCTGTCCGCAAGCGGCTGATCCTCCAACGCCTCAGCTCGATCACGGGCGTGCCGGTCGGGACGCTGACGGCGAGCGTGTCCTCGGGCCGCCGGCCGCCCCCCACCCCCCCGAAGAGGTCTGATTCTCCGAAGCCGGGCTTCGGCGGCGACCCGCTGCGGGGGCCCGACGGCGTGCACGCGACGATGCTCGGCTGCCTGCTGGCGAACCCCGCTCTGTGGGGGGCCGCGACGCCCGAGATCCGTGAGGCACTGCGGAGCCGAGCCTACGCTTTGCCGGTGTTGTCCAGCATCGCGAACACCTTGATCGGGCAGGCGGAATCGACCGGGAGCGTCCGTTCGGCTGGCGTGATCGATGCGCTCCGGGCCGAGCCCGGGGGCGTGGAGTTGGCGACGGCCCTGCGCGAGCGGGTCTCGACCCTTGCAGAAGAGGACCAGGAACGGGTCCGCTCGATGTGGGAGGGCTGCGTCCGGCGCATCGAGTCGGACCGGGCCCGGACGGGTTCGGAGCCGGACATCATGGCCCGGCTGCAGGCCCATCGGCGGGCGCAGTCGGCCGCGGGGCCGGACGGAACGCTGGTGCCCAAGTTCGGGCCGGGGCGGGGGCCGGAGCCCCGTCGGAGCGACCCCTGAGGTCTGAAGAGGGCTGATCCGTGCTCGCCGCCCGTCCGATCTGAATGAAGAGTGCCGGCGACGACGCCGTCTGGAACCACGCTCGATGACCGAATTGCACCCCGCTGTTGCTGAACTGTTCGAACTCGGCCGCCGTCGAGGGTGGTTGAGCTACGAAGAGATCAACAACACGCTGCCCGACGAACTGGTCGAGCCCGAGCGGATCGACGAGGTGCTGATCCAGATCGACCGGATCGGGATCGAGCTTGTCGATGAGCTGGAGTTCCGCGCCCGCCTGCACCGCGAGGCGCTCGAGCGGGGCGAGGAAGCGGGCGCCGACGCTTTGAGCCAGACGCTCCGCCAGGTCGCCCAGGCGCGGGGCACGGGCGGCAAGCCCCTCCGGGCGATGTCGGTGACCGGGGGCGAGCGGGTCGCCGAAGCCGCGGAGATCAAGGCGGCCGAGAACTCCCACCGCAACGGCGACGGCGAGGACGACGACCAGCCCGAGTCCGACGAGCAGCTGCTGCGGGATCTGGAAGAGGCGGTCGCCGAGGAATCGGGCGGCAAGCGGATGGACGACCCCGTCCGCATGTACCTCACGCAGATGGGCGCCATCCCGCTCCTGACGCGCGAGGAAGAGATCCGCCTGGCCAAGAAGATCGAGACGACGCGGATGATCTTCCGGCGCCGGTGCCTCGAATCGGACTACATCGTCGCCCAGGCGGTCGACACGCTCCGCCAGGTGCACGCGGGCGACCTGCCCTTCGACAGGACGATGCGCGTCTCGACCGCCGAGGACAACGCCAAGGAAAAGATCGCCAAAAGGATCCCCGCGAACCTCGCGACGATCGAGAAGCTGCTGGAGCTGAACCGTCGCGACTGGGACGAGGTCTGCCGCCTGCGCGAGAGCGGGAAGAAGGCCGACGCCAAGAAGGCGGGCCCGTTCATCGAGCGGATCAACGCCCGGCGCCGGCGGATGGCGAGCCTGACCGAGGAGCTGAGCCTCCGCACGGGGCGGATCATCCCGCTGATGCGCAAGCTCCGCTCGGTCGCCAAGAAGATCGAGGAGCTGCGCAAGAACATCGCCGTCGCCGACGAGCACCCCGAGCGCTTCGAAGAGGACGACATCCAGGTGATGAAGGAGGAGCTCGACGGGCTCCGCTCCCTGGTGCTCGAAGAGCCGCAGGACCTAATCGACCGCGTGCGCCGGATCAATGTCGTCTTCTGGGAGTACGAACAGGCCAAGCGCGACCTCTCTGGCGGGAACCTGCGGCTGGTCGTCTCGATCGCCAAGAAGTACCGCAACCGGGGCCTGCCTTTCCTGGACATCATCCAGGAGGGCAACACGGGCCTGATGCGCGCCGTCGACAAGTACGAGTACAAGCGCGGCTACAAGTTCAGCACCTACGCCACCTGGTGGATCCGCCAGGC
>REET01000196.1 GCA_007694925.1 Phycisphaerales bacterium
AACGAGGAGACCGACTCGGAGGAGTACGCCTACATCCTCAAGACCATCCGCGAGTCGATCCCGCAGGACAAGAGCTTCTTCACCAAGGTCGCCAAGGCGATCAAGGGCGTCACCGAAGAGACCACCACCGGCGTCCACCGCCTCTACCAGTTCGCCGAGCAGGGCAAGCTCCCCTTCCCCGCCATCAATGTCAACGACAGCGTCACCAAGAGCAAGTTCGACAATGTCTACGGCTGCCGCCACTCGCTCATCGACGGCCTCAACCGCGCCACCGACACCATGCTCTCGGGCAAGGTCGCGGTGGTCTGCGGCTACGGCGATGTGGGCAAGGGCTGCGTGCAGTCGCTGCGCGGGCAGGGCTGCCGCGTGATCGTGACCGAGATCGACCCGATCTGCGCCCTGCAGGCCGCGATGGAGGGCCTTGAGGTCAAGACCCTCGAGGACGTGGTCGAGACCGCCGACATCTTCATCACCACCACGGGCAACAAGGACATCATCACCCTTGAGCACATGCGGAAGATGAAGAACAAGGCGATCGTCGGCAACATCGGGCACTTCGACAACGAGATCCAGATGGCCAAGCTCCAGAAGGATCCGAAGGTCGAGCACATCAACATCAAGCCGCAGTACGACGAGTTCGTCTTCACAGACCAGAACAAGAGCATCCTCGTGCTGGCCGAGGGGCGCCTGTTGAACCTCGGGTGCGCCACCGGCCACCCGAGCTTCGTGATGAGCGCGAGCTTCACCAACCAGGTGATCGCCCAGATCGAGCTCTTCCAGAACACCGGCAACTACGAGAACAAGGTCTATGTGCTGCCCAAGCACCTCGACGAGAAGGTCGCCCGCCTGCACCTCGACCAACTCGGCGTCAAGCTCACCCGCATGACGCCCGACCAGGCCGAGTACCTCGGCGTCCCGGTCGACGGCCCCTACAAGTCCGACCACTACCGCTATTGATCGATCGGGTGGCACGGCTCGCCGAGCCGTGTCGCTGAACAGCGATGATCCCTGTGGCACTGGCGGCTCGTCCGCCAGTGTCTTTTTTGCATCGTGTCGGTCATCGCTGAATGTTCGGACCCGACCCTTCGCTTCGCTCAGGGATCGGCGTCCGGGTTGCGGGCATCGCTGCTCATCGACGATCGTGCGCGGCGTTCGCGCCGACGACAGTTCGCTGCCACTGCGTGCAATCGGCTCGCGCGAAGGACGCCGATCCCTGAGCGAAGCGAAGGGTCGGGTCTCCTGTGCTCTAGAGTCCAGATCGGCGGCGGAAGGGCGTTTCTCCTTCCTCGGCGAAGCCCCACTGGCGGGCAAGCCGCCAGTGCCACATTCAGAGCGAGCAATCCGTGCGATGTTCTTCTCATACCCTTCATTCGAGGGGAGTTGAGCCGACGCCATCATCGGACCGATACTCATGCTCCCGCGTCGGGCCCCGCCCAGACGCCCCAGCAGAACCCCGCACGCCCCAACGGAGCGACCAGACATGCCAAGCCAGGACGGGACGATCGCCTACTTCTCCCTCGAGATTGGCCTCGAAGCCTCGATCCCGACCTACTCCGGCGGGCTCGGCGTGCTCGCGGGCGACACCATCCGCGCCGCGGCCGACCTCGGCCTGCCCTACGCCGCCGTCACGCTGCTCTACCGCGACGGCTACTTCCGCCAGGAGCTCGACAAAGACGGTCGCCAGCACGAGCACCCCGTCAAGTGGTCGCCCGAGGAGAGGCTCGAAGAGCTCGGGCCCAGGGCGTATGTCCCCGTCGACGGGCGGGATGTCCAGATCCGCGCCTTCCGCCACTGGGTGGTGGGGGTGACCGGCCACCGCGTGCCCGTCTACTTCCTCGACGCCGACCTGCCCACCAACGACGAGGCCGCCCGCAACATCACCCGCGCGCTCTACGCGGGAGATCCGGACCATCGCATCCGTCAGGAAGCGGTGCTCGCGGTCGGCGGCAAGCGCATGCTCCGCGCCCTCACGCACGACTGCGTCTGCTTCCACATGAACGAGGGCCACGCCTTCCTCGTCCCCGTCGAACTGCTCAGCGAGCACCTGTCTCGCTACGACAAGCAGCGGCTCGACCCCGAGGCGATGGCCTACGCGCGCAGCCGCTGCGTCTTCACGACGCACACCCCCGTCCCCGCAGGGCACGACCGATTCGGCATCGACCGCGTGCGCGCCATCGTCGGCGACCACCCCGTCTTCAACCGGCCCGACATGTACGGCGACGAAGCCGGCGAGGGCCCCGGCGGCTCCCCCCTCGCGGGCGAGGTGCTCAACACCACACGCCTGGCGATGAACCTCAGCCGCTTCTCAAACGCCGTCGCGAGGAAGCACGCGGAGGTCAGCCGCAAGATGTTCCCGGGCTACCGCATCGAGCCGATCACCAACGGCGTGCACGCGGCGACCTGGACAGGCCCGGCGATGCGCCGCCTCTTCGACAAGCGCGTCCCCGAGTGGCGCCACTACAACGCCGACCTCCGCCTCGCCCTCTCGATCCCCGACGAGGAGATCCTCAGCGCCCACGCCGAGCAGAAGAAGACGCTCATCGAGCATGTCAACAAGACCGCAGGCACGAAGATGAAGGCCGATGTCTTCACCATCGCCTTCGCCCGTCGCGCCACTGCGTACAAGCGCCCCGCGATGCTCCTGAGCGATCCCGAACGCCTGCGCAAGATCGCCGAGAAGGCCGGGCCCGTCCAGATCATCTACGCCGGCAAGGCCCACCCGCACGACGGGCGGGGCAAAGAGATCATCCAGGAGATCGTCCGCAACTCCAAGGAGCTCCACGGCGCTGTCGAGATCGCGTTCGTGCCCAACTACGACATCGAACTCTGCCGCCTGTACTCCGCCGGCGCCGACCTCTGGCTGAACAACCCCGAGCCACCGCTGGAGGCCTCGGGCACCAGCGGGATGAAGGCGGCCCTCAACGGCATGCCCAGCCTCAGCACCATGGACGGCTGGTGGCTGGAGGGCTGCGTCGAGGGCATGACCGGCTGGGCGATCGAGGGCGAGGGGCAGGGCGAGGCCCTGTTCCACGCCCACGCCGACAGCCTGTACGACAAGCTCCTCCACGCCGTGCTGCCGACCTACGCCGACAAGGCCAAGTGGGCGAGCGTCATGAAGCACGCGATCGCGATCAACGGGTCGTACTTCACCACCGAGCGGATGGTCCGGGAGTACGCCCTGCACGCGTATTTCCCGTGATCCGGGGGGACAAATGAACGGCATGTGGTCGGGTGCTGTCGGAAATCTCTGTGGATTTCATCCATTCATCCGGATCAATGGTACAATGTCGGTTGTCCCGGCCCCAACAGCCGGGGGGAGATGACCGATGCACTTCCGCGACATCTTCGTTCAGCAGAACCGCACCTGCTCGTTCGAGTTTTTTCCGCCCAAGACCGATCCCGCTGCCGAGGAGCTGTTCGGCACGCTCACGCAGTTCCAGACGCTCCGCCCGAGCTTCGTCAGCGTGACCTACGGCGCCGGGGGCTCGACCCGCGAGCGGACGCACGGCCTCGTGCTCCGCATGAAGCGGGAGACGGCCCTCGACCCCGTCCCCCACCTGACCTGCGTCTGCCACGACGAGACCGAGATCGGCAAGGTGCTCGAGCGCTACGCCGAGGCGGGCATCAGCAACATCATGGCGCTGCGGGGCGATGAGCCCAAGGACTACGACGGCAAGGCCGGCTCGTTCCCTTTCGCGACCGACCTGGTCCGCTTCATCCGCAAGTTCGGCGAGCGGGGCGGGCACGCCGACAAGCGGGGCTTCGGCATCGGTGTCGCGGGCTACCCCGAGGGGCACCCCTCGACCCCCAACCGCCTGCTGGAGATGGACTACCTCAAGGCGAAGGTCGACGCGGGGGCCGACGCGATCGTCACCCAGCTCTTCTTCGATAACCACGACTTCTACGACTTCCGCGAGCGCTGCGAGCTGGCGGGCATCCGCGTGCCGATCATCGCCGGCATCATGCCGATCACGAGCATCAAGGGCATGAAGCGCATGGCCGAGCTCGCGGCCGGCGCACGCTACCCCGCCTCGCTCATCCGCGCGATGAACCGGACCGACGGGAGCGACGAGGCGGCCAAGCGCGTCGGCGTGCACTGGGCGACCGAGCAGTGCCGCGACCTGCTCGACCATCAGGTCGACGGGCTGCATTTCTACACGCTGAACCGCTCGACCGCGACGCGGGACATCTACGCCTCGCTGGGCGTGAAGGACTCGCTGGCGTTGGCGGTGTAAAGCGGCTTAGCCCCGCTTCTGCGTTCCGCCCCCTGCGCCCAGTCCCAACAACTCCTCGATCAGCACGGCGTGCGATCGCGCGCCCATGCGCCAGCACTCGATCTCGAACTTCTCGTTGGGCGAGTGCACGCGGTCGTCGTCGAGGCCGAAGCCCATGAAGACCGTGTCGATGCCGAGCAGGCGCTTGAGCAGGCCCGCGACGGGGATCGATCCGCCGGTCTTGATCAGGGCGGGCTCGACGGCGCAGGCGCGTTTGATGGCGCGCATCGCGGCGCCGAGCACGGGCTCGTCGGTCGAGACGGTGGCGGGCCAGCCCCCGCCGTGGTCGTGCTTCTCCCAGCGGAAGCCCGGGGGCGTGCGCTCATCGAGCCACTTGAAGAAAGCCTCGGTGACCTGCTCGGGGTCCTGGTCGGCGACGAGGCGGAAGCTGACCTTGGCGGCAGCGCTGGCGGGGATGATGGTCTTGGCGCCCTCGCCGATGTAGCCGCTCTTGAAGCCGTTGATGTCGCAGGTGGGGCGGGCCCAGCCGCGCTCGAAGGCGTTGCGTCCGGCCTCGCCGAGGCTCGCCTCGGGCGGGAGGCCGATCTCTCGCAGCGCGTCGGCCTCGGAGAAGTCGAGCCTGCTCCACGCGTCGAGCTCGTCCTTGGGGGTCTCGCGGACGCTGTCGTAGAAGCCGGGGATGGTGACGCGTCGGTCGGCGTCGTGGAGCTGGGCAAGGATGCGGCAGAGCTCGTTGGCGGGGTTTGCGATGCGACCGCCCCACATGCCCGAGTGCAGGTCGTGGCTGGGGCCGTGCAGCGTGACCTCGGTGTAGGTCAAGCCCCGGATGCCGGTGGTGATGGCGGGCTTGCCCCGCCCGAGCATGCCGGTGTCGCTGATGACGCAGACGGCGCAGTCGTCGAGCTTGTCTTTGTGGGCTTCAAGGAAGCGTTCGAGGTTGACCGAGCCCGACTCCTCCTCGCCCTCGATGAGGACGGTCATCGGCACGCCCCCGGCGGCGAGGCCGGTCTCCTCGAACCACGCCCGGGCGGCTTCGAGGAAGCTGGAGACCTGGCCCTTGTCGTCGCTGGCGCCGCGGCAGACGATCTGCGGGCCGTGCTCGGTCTCTTCGATCGCGGGGTTGAACGGCCCGTGGCGCCAGGGCTCGGACTCGTCGGCGGGCTGGACATCGTAATGGCCGTAGAAGAGCACGCGGGGCACGCCCGGCTCACCCTCACACCGGGCGAGGACGACGGGGTGGCCGGCGCCCTCGGGCTCACCGGTGGGGATCAACTCGGCGTCGAAGCCCGAGGCGCGGAGGTGGTCTGCCGCCCAGACCGCGGCTTCGCGCACGCGGTCCTTGTAGGCCGGGTCGGTCGAGATGCTGGGGATGCGAAGCCAGTCGCGGAGGCGTTCGATCCCGTCACGCTCGGAGGCAGCGAGGCGGGCGAGGACGGGGTCTGCGGGGGTGGTCATGGAGCGAGGATAGGGCAAAGAAAAACGCCGGCGTGGGCCGGCGTTGGGAGTGCTGCGGGTCTTGAGTCCGAGCGGAGTCGAGGTCAGGGGAGCACATCGCCGACGCTGTATCGC
Organism: Phycisphaerales bacterium; assembly: GCA_007694925.1. GTDB lineage: Bacteria > Planctomycetota > Phycisphaerae > Phycisphaerales > UBA1924 > SLFH01. The sequence continues at coordinate 5,805 of REET01000196.1, forward strand.
TCAGCCACCTCTGGCGTGGGGGTGCCGCCGCTGACGCGGACGGATCCGCCGGGGAACCACGGCGCCGCGTCGCTCCATGCTTCTCGGGAGGTCAGGCTGCTGACCGAGCCGTCGAAGCGGCCGGTATTGATGCGCTGGTTGGGGTGGCGGAAAGTCAGGTCGACATTGGTCATGTCGGCGCCGGGAGCGTGCTCACGCCCGAACTCCGTCGATCGGTGGAACGAGGGGGAGGACGAGGTGAATGAACCGAAGAAGCCGGGGGTCGGGCTGACATCGAAGTCGAGCACGCGCTGGCTGGGCTCGTAGTAACGCGTGCCGCAATGCGCGAGGATCTTGCCGGAGGTCTGGACACCGATGAGGTCGATCCTGGGTCGGAAGCGTCTGGGGGTCACAAACTCGCCGCGGACGGTGAACCGGACCGGCGCAACCTCGAAGACGCCGAAGCTCGAGCGCCGGCGGACTCGCCTTGCCCCGAGTTCCTGGCCTGTGAGGTCGTTGGAGTAGTAGTGGAACGAGGCGGGTGAGAGGTAGCTGATCTGGCGGAAGCCCTCGTCCTCGATGATCGCCTGGAAGTCCGAGCGGTCGGTCGAGCTGCCGAAGAGGAGGTCGTTGAAGTTGTAGGCGGCGGGGTCGGCGAAGCCGTTGAAGATCTGCGCTGTGCGTCGGGCTCGGTTGGGCGAGAAGTTCAGCGAATCGCCGAGCACTGGGCTGATCCAGTCGAAGGTGCTGGTCGGGAAGGTTGGGGCCGCGTCACCCTGAAGGATGGAGAGCGCCATCTCGACCGGGGCGACGAGCCCCGTGGTGTTGCGTCCCGCGTACCAATCCTGGTTGGCGAGCATGTACTGCGACTGGGCGTCGATCAGCGTCTTCTGTCTTGTCTTGCAGACCAGGTCGCGCGCGATATTGCGCGCGCTTCCCAGCGCCGGAAGAAGGATGCCGATCAGCAGCGCGATAATCGCGATGACAACCAAGAGCTCTATGAGCGTGAAGCCACGGTCACTGGCGGGCTTGCGATTCATTCGGTCATTCCTCGCCGGATTCGGCGGTGTGTTTCGGTGTCCTCGGCGCGATCAGCGGACTCTTCTCGGAGCGGTTTCCGTCACCCTGATCCTCGCCGACTCCAGATCGATGACTTCGCTGTTGCGGAGCCTCTCGTACAGGGTTTCCAGATTGTCTTTCTCCGGCGGGGTCCGCCCAGCGGAGCGCAGCTGTCGACGCATTTCTTCCTGTGTGCGGGCGTGGTCGCGGAGCGTGCCGATGAAGCGGCGGTCGGCGTGCCAGACGCCGTTGTCGTTCTGGCTGACGGGGACGAGCGTCTGCTCGCCCGTGTCGGGGTGCTCGGCGGGGATCGCGATCGTGCGCCGTCCCGCGGTCGAGAAGATGAACCGGTCGCCCGACATCAGATCGACGAGCACGACAGAGTCGGCGGTCCTCACCTGCCCTCTGCCGAGGGAGAAGAAGATCGACACCCCGAGCACAATCGGTGCGAGGGCGAGCACGGCGATCTGCCACTTCTTCAACGATCCCATGCGAGTGAGCCTCTTCTGTGCCGTCACGCCCGATGCCGCACGAGCGTCCCCAACGAGCCCGAAGTCCGATTCGCCGAGCCTTGTGAAGACCTGACAACCGGGTTGTCTTTGCCGAGGGGCCTTCTGTCCGATTCTCCCGTCGCCCCCCCCGAACGGGTTCAGAGCGACAGTTTACGGCCGTCACCCGGCGATGCCGAGCCCGGCCAATGTCAAGATCGCGTTTGATTCACTCATCGTCACCCACCCGCATGTCCACGGCCACCGGGTAGTGGTCTGAAGCCCAGCCCTCGGGCTTGGGGTCCTGGCGGCCTTCCCACGGGGCGCGGGCCGGCGTCCCCAGCACGAAGCCCGAGCTCGGCTCGATCAGCTTCCAGAGCGGCTCGTTGACCAGGATCATGTCGATCCGTGTCCCGGTGGTGTGGGTCGCCCATTTCTTCTCGGGCAGCGTCTGCTCGCCCGTCTCGATCAGCTCGGGCTGCTGGGCGTCGCGGAGGCCGACCTCCAGATAGGTCCTGACGCTCGCGTGGTCGATCTCGGCGGAGAAATCGCCGAGCACGGCGATCAGCCGCTCGGGCCGCTCGTCCTGCATCGTGCGGATCTTCTCGGTCAGGGCCCTCGCCTCCGCCTCGCGCCAGTAGGCGCTCAGCGGGTGGGACTTGTGGTGCACGACCAGCAGCGTCAGCTCCAGGTGGTCCTCCTCGCCGGAGGGGATCTGGATGACCGCCTTGAGCGGGGATCGCCTGTACCGCACGGGCTCGCCGGCGAAGAAGTTCGGGCGATCGCCGAACATCTCGGGGTGCTCGCCCCCCAGCTCCATCCCGGGCCAGGACTGGTAGGTGACGATCGGGAAGCGGCTGAGGACGCCCTGCTGGATGCCGCGCGGGTCGCCCGTCTCGGCCGTGATGATGTGGGTGTACCCCATCTCGGCGAGGTGCTCGTCGTTGAACCGTCGGAGGGTGTCGAGCGACTCGACCTGCTGCACGGCCAGGATGTCCGCGTCCAGACGCCGGATCGTCTCGGCCAGTGCGGAGACCTCGGCGGGGGGCTTGCCCGCCGACTCGTCCTCGATGGGGTCTGAGACCAGGTTTTCGAGGTTATAGGTCGCCAGCCGGATGGCGCCGGGCGCCTTGGCGGGCGGGTCCTTGATGCCGAAGCGGATCGCGCCCGAGCGGAGGTCCTCGTCGCGGGTCTGGGGCTCGGCGGCAGGACGCTGGGGCCGCTCGGGGCGTTCTTCGGCTCGTTCGGAGCAGCCTGGGGTCAATACAACGACGCACGACAGCAGCGTCGCGTGCAGCGCGGACCTGAAGCCTAAGCGGCAGCGCATCGTGCGTACCCTCATCGTTGCCGAACACTCCCGGCATGCGCAGCGTAGCCGCAAGAGCCCTCTGATGCCAGCGGATCTGCCCCGGTCTCTGGCGGTTGCGCCCCGGTCGGGCCCTACCCTCTGCATACTGCCCGGGTCCGCGTCTAACGGAGCCGGACGGGAGGAAGAGCGAGGCTCGCGGGGGTCAGGGGCGGCTTGAGGGCCGCCCCGGGGACGCCAGAAAGGTTCGAGAGATCCGATGCGTCTTGTGCTGGTCAATCCGAGGGGGTTCTGCGCCGGTGTCCGGATGGCGATCGATGTCGTCGACCAGGTGCTCGACCTTTTTCCTCTCGAAACAATCTACGTCTACCACGAAATTGTCCACAACAAGCACGTGGTCGGGCGGTTCCGCGATCGCGGCGTCAAGTTCATCGAGGATGTCGACGAGGCGCCGCGGGGCTCGATCGTCGTCTTCAGCGCCCACGGCATCCCGCCCTCGGTCCGCGAGCGGGCGAAAGAGCGCGGCCTGCACGCGATCGACGCGACCTGCCCGCTGGTGACCAAGGTCCACTCCGAAGCGATCCGCTACGCCCGCAAGGGCTACCAGATCCTGCTGGTCGGGCACAAGGACCATCAGGAGGTTGTCGGCACCGCCGGCGAGGCGCCCGAAGCGACGCAGGTCGTCGAATCGCCGGCGGACATCCCGAACCTGAAGATCGACGATCCGGACAAGCTGGTCTACCTGACGCAGACGACGCTCTCGACCGACGACGCGAAGATCGTGATCGACGCGCTCAAGGGCGCGTTTCCGAGCATCAAGGCCCCGCCCAGCGACGACATCTGCTACGCGACGACCAACCGACAGCACGCCGTGCGCCAACTCGCGCCCGATTGCGACCTCGTGCTGGTGATCGGCAGCGCCAACAGCTCCAACTCGGTGCGGCTGACGGAGATCGCCGAGAATGTCGGGACAAAGGCGTGCCGCATCGACGACGCGTCGCAGCTCGACTGGTCGTGGTTCCCGACCGGCGGTGAGCGGGTGCTGGTGACGGCCGGGGCGAGCGCGCCCGAGGACCTGGTGGCGGGGGTCTGCCGTGCGTTGATCGAGCGGTTCGGTGGCGAGATCGAGCAGGGGGACATCTTCCTTGAGGATGTCGAGTTCAATCTTCCCGGCGAGCTGCGCCGGATGATGAAGTCGCGCGGGATCGATCCCGAGTCGCGCCGGATCCGCGTCTCGGCGCCGGTGATCACTCGCGAGGCGTACGGGGCCGTGCCGGTGACGGTGAGCGCCAAGAGCGCCGGGCACGCCGGCTGATGCGTCACCCCCAGCACCACATCTTCGCGATGACGCCCGACACCCTGCGCGACTGGTGCCAGGAGCGAGGGATGCCCGCGTTCAGGGCCAAGCAGATCCTCGAATGGGTCTACCTCAAGGGCGTCGTCGATCCGGCGGAGATGAGCAACCTCTCCAAGGGCGACCGCGAGACGCTGGCCTCGGAGATGGCGTTTCTCTCGGGCGATGTGCTCGGCCACCAGCTCGCCACCGACGGGACGCAGAAGCTTTTGGTCCAGTGGTGGGACGGCTCGCGCCCCGATGGCGAAGGCGATGGTGGGGGCCCGGGCGATCCGGCGCGGGGGACGCTCTCCTTGCCGGTCTACGGGGGCAGCGCTTCCGGTCCCGGCGACCCGGCGCGACAGACCGAGTGCGTGATGATCCCGTCGCTCGACGGCGTGCGCAAGACGGCGTGCGTCAGCTCGCAGGTCGGCTGCCCGGTCGGCTGCCGCTTCTGTGCCTCGGGCATGGGCGGGCTGGACGGGAACCTGTCTGCGGGGCGGATCGTCGAGCAGGTCTGGAGGCTCGGGCGGCTGGAGGGT
>REET01000158.1 GCA_007694925.1 Phycisphaerales bacterium
GGAATGGGTTCAGTTTTCGCCCCGAAGGGGCGCAGGGTTGTAGCCACGGGTGGAAGTGTGCGCAGCACACTGGAACCCGTGGAAAGCTCGCGAAATATGGGTCCGCCCTGAAGGGGCGGAGGAGGAGTTCGACACGAGGCACGCTGCGGTTCCTTCGCCCCTTCAGGGCGAAATCGTAACATGACACTTTCCACGGGTTGCGCTCGTCCGACGCTGCGCGTCGGCCTGCGCTCCACCCGTGGCTACAACCCATCGCTCGGAGCGACAGAAGGTGTCGCGCCAGGGCATGCTCGGGCTCGTGGGCCGATCGTCTGGTCTTGAGCAGCGGGATCAACCGACTCCCGTGCCACGAGTGTCTGTGTGCTCGCTTGAGGACTTACCATCCGCCATGGCCGAATTTACAACATCCCTCCGCGTCCGCTACTGCGAGTGCGATCCGATGGGCGTCGCCCACCACGGCAGTTTCCCCGCGTGGCTCGAAGAGGCCCGCACCGAGATGCTCCGGGGGCAGGGGCGCACCTACGCCCAGATGGAGGCCGACGGGCTGTTTCTCGTTGTCACCAAGCTGGAGCTGCAGTACCGGCGGCCCGCCCGCTACGACGATGTGCTCGACATCCGCGTGAAGCTCGCCTCGACGACGCGCGTCAAGCTCGTGCACGACTACGCCGTGATCCTCAAGGAACGCTCGCTGACGGAGAACTCGCCCAGCGTAAAAGGCGATGTGCTGGTGACGGGTTCGACGACGCTCGCCTGCGTCGGCCGCGACGGCAAGCTGACTGCTCTGCCCGAATGGCTGCAGGGCTAGCCCAACTGCTGGATCGCCCCGTCGACATCCTTGACGCGTTCCAGCACGATCCCCGGCACGGGCTCTGGCTCCATGCCGGCCTTGGGGATGATCGCCCGCTTGTACCCGAGCCTCGCGGCTTCGCGCAGGCGTTGTTCCAAGTGCCCCACCGGGCGCAGCTCGCCCGCCAGCCCGACCTCGCCGATCACGCACGAGGCGGGTTCGAGGGCTCGGCGGAGGTGGGCCCCGGCGATGGCGAGGAGCAGGGCGAGGTCGGCCGCGGGCTCGGCGACGCGTACGCCCCCGACCGCCTGGGTGAAGATGTCGCGGTCGGCGAGGCGCAGCTCGGCGTGCTGTTCGAGCACCGCGATGAGCACGGCGAGGCGGTTGGAGTCCAGGCCGCTGGCCTTGCGTTTGGCGGCTCCGAGGAAGCCGGTGGCGGTGAGGGCCTGGATCTCGACGAGCAGGCAACGAGACCCGTGCATCACCGGGCAGGCGACGGTGCCCGGGCGGGGCTCTGCCGAGGAGCTTGCGGGTGAGGCGAGGCCCTCGGGCGCTTCGCGCAGGCCTCTGCCGGTCATCTCGAAGAGGCCGATTTCGAGTGTGGCGCCGAAGCGGTTTTTGACCGCTCGCACAACGCGGTGGGCGTGGGCCCGGTCGCCCTCGAAGTTGACGACGGCGTCGACGAGGTGTTCGAGCAGGCGGGGCCCGGCGAGGCGGCCGTCCTTGGTCACATGCCCGACGAGCACCAGCGCGATCCCCGAGGCCTTGGCGAGGGCGACAAGCTCGCCGGCGCAGCGCCGGAGCTGCGTGATCGAGCCGGGCGGGGCGTCGAGGTCGCCCTTGTAGACCATCTGCACCGAGTCGATGACGATCGCGCGGGGCGAGGTCTTGCGAGCCTGTTCGGCGATGCGCGAGAGGTTGGTGTCGCTGAGCACGAGCAGCCCGGCGCGGGTGTCGAGCCCGAGGCGCTCGGCGCGGAGTCGCACCTGCTCGGCCGATTCCTCGCTGGAGACATACAGCACGGGCGTGCGCTCGCCCGCGAGCGCCCCGGCCGCCTGGAGCAGGAGTGTTGATTTTCCGATGCCCGGCTCACCCCCCAAGAGGACGGTCGAGCCGGGCACCAGCCCGCCCCCGAGCACCCTGTCAAGCTCGCCGATGCCGGTCGCCATGCGCGGGGTGGGGGGCGCGTCGGCGCCGACCTCGGCGATGGGGCGGGCCTCGGGGGCGGCGATCGCCTCGGTCCAGGCCCGGGCTTCCTCGTGGGGGTCGGCGGACGCCCCTTTGGAGACGGTCTGTTCCTCAAGGCTGTCCCAGGTCCCGCAGTCGGGGCATTTGCCGATCCAGCGGTGCTGGACCGACCCGCAGGATGCGCAGATATAGACCTTTCTCGCCTTGGCCATGGACCCGTTGCCTCCGCGTCACCCCCGCCGGGGGCCGATACCATCTTCCGATGGCGGACGCGGACGATATCGCCGGCGGCGGGGGGAGCAAGCGTCCGGGCGAGCCCGGTCCGCCGAAGGGTGACCCTCCGCGCGGGCTGCTGCGGCGGAGGGGGCCGCTGCGCAGGACGATCTTCATCTGCATCCTGACGATCTGCGTGCTGCTGGGGGCGGTGTTCGTCTCGACGCGTGGGCCGATCGCGGCGAAGATCGCCGAGTCTCGGATCCGCGCGGCGCTGAATGTTGATGTGAAGGTCGATCGGGCGCGCATCGGGCTCGATGGGGCCGTGCATATGGTCGGTGTGACGCTGAGCGTGCCGGGGCACGCCGGGATCGCCGCGGATTTTCTCGAGGTGCCGCGGATCAGCGCGAGGATCGGCGCCGGGCGGCTGACCTCGATGGACCTGTACGACCCGGTGGTCCGGATCAGCGAGTCGCTTGTCAACGGGACGCTGAACATCGAGTCGGTCCCCGTGCCGACACGCCGCGGGACGCCCGGCGTGTTCGAGATCCCGAGCGTCCGTGTGCACGGCGTGATGATCGAACTCGGCGAGCACGACGCGACACGCTACCGCTCGCTGGCGCGCGTGCTCGCGGATGGCGAGCTCACACGCGCCCCCGACGAGGGGTACACGATCTCGCTCATCGAGCGGGCGGGGGGGCGTTTGAGCCCGCTCCGCTTCGACGGGACCATCGTCGCCGAAGAACTGGAGATCCGGACCAGCTCGATCGACCTCTCGCGTTGGCCCGCGTCGTCGATGCCGCCCTCGATCCGCGGCGCGATGGAGCTGCTCTCGCTGGACGGCGTCGTGGACTCGGCGGAGTTCACCCTGACGCGTGAGGCCGGGCCGAACCTCAAGGCGAGCGTGGCGCGCGTGGGCGTGACGCTCCCGTTCGCGGCGACAGAGGGCGGGCCGTTGATCCGCATGCGCGATGTCAACGGGCGGATCGAGCTGCGCCCGCGCGGGGTGGAGGCGACGCTCGACGGGCTCTTTGAGGACCTGCGCTACACCGTCACGCTCAACTACGAAGGGATCGACGCCAACGCCCCGTTCCAGGCCGAGATGAGGGCGACAAACTTCCGGCTCGAATCGCGTCCGGCGCTCCTCCCGTTCGTCCCGAGGCTGGTCGTCGAGCGGCTGGAGCTTTTCTCGAACCCGACGGCGGACCTCGACGCGACGGTGACCATCCAGAGGCGGGTGGACGATCTGGGCGTGATCGGCCCGGTCGAGGTGGGCGGGTGGCTGCAGGTCCGCAACGGGACGGCGAGCTTCCGCGACTTCCCTTATCCGTTCGAGCGGATGGAGGGGATCGTGCTCTTTGACAGCGACCGCATCGAGATCCGCAGGCTCTCGGGGCGGTCGGCGAGCGGGGCGACGATGTTCGCCTCGGGGGTCATCGGCCCGCCGACGGACAGTGCGGAGGTGGACATCCGTGTCGAGGTCGAGCACGCGCCGCTGGACGACCTGATGAAGGAGGCGTTGGGAACGCGTGGCGACATCGTCTCGCAGCTCATCGATGACGAGCACGAGGCGGAGCTTCGCGCCAGGGGCCTGCTGGGCGAGGGCGAGGCGGCGTTCAGCACCGGGGGGGTCAGCGATATCGAGGTACGGGTGCGGCGCGAGCTCGGAAAGGAGTCGATCTGGACCACCGAGGTCAAGGTTCGGTTCGACGAGCTCCGGCTTGTGCCGCGTGCGTTCCCCATCCCGTTGATCGCCCGGGGCGTGCTGATCGATGTCTACAACAACGACGCACGCGTGACCGGCGAGCACTTTTCGAGCCTTGCGGGTGGGGATGCGCAGATCGCGATCGACCTGGATCTTTCCGATGGCGGCGCGTCGCCCGATGTCCGCGTGGGGGCGAGGGAGGTCCCGGCGGGGCCTTTGCTTGAGTACGCGGTGGTCCACTCCGGCGCCGCCCGGCCGGGCGCTGAGGAGGGCGAGCGGGCGGCCCTGGCCCGCCTGCTGCCGGGCATGAATCTGCGTGGGCTGGTCGATGCGAGCGTGTCGGTCGGCGAGCGCGACGACGGATCGATCGGCGTCGACGCGTGGATTGATCTGGCCGGGCTCGTCGCGGAGGTCGGGCGCGCGGGGGCTCTCGCGGGCGTCGTTCTGCGCGAGGTGAACGGCTCGGTGGTCGTGACCGAGACCGACGCGACGGTCGATATCTTCGCCCGGGCGTTCAAGAACGAGGAGCCGGCGGGCGACCTCGACGCGAAGGCACTGGTCCGATTCCCGCGCGAACTGCCCGAAGCGCTGGTCGAGGCGCAGATGGACGCGCGATCGCTCGAGCTTGGCCTGCCCCTCGACAGGGCGGCCCGCGTCTTTTCGCCGGAGGCGGGCGAGGCCCTGGCCGCGGCGATCGAACGCCTGCGCCCGAGCGGGCGCGCCGATGTGGCGCTGCGTTACCGCTCGGCGGACCCCGACACCCCGGAACTGAGCCTCAGCCGCCCGGAGGATGTCTCGATCCTGACGCCGTTCGGGCGGGTCGCCTTCAGCGGCGAGCGGGGCACGCTGCGCGTGCTGCCCGGGCAACTCCTCGGGTTCGAGGCTTTCGACGCGACCATCACGCACGACGGCGAGATCGCGGCGGAGGTGCGCCTCGACGGGCGCTACCCGATGGGCGATCCCAACGGCGAAAGAGGCGAAGGGGTCAGCGCCCGCATCGCGGAGGCGAGGGTCGAGTCGGGGCTGTTCCGAGCGATCCTGCAGCGTGTGTTCGGGGCGCGTGCCGCCGAGCTGTACGACGCGCTCGACCCTGCGGGGCGGTTCAACGGTCTCTTGCGGATCTCGCCCCCGAGCGATCCGGATGCGGATCCTGTCGTGACTGGTCGTGTCGAGCCGAAGCGGCTGGCGTTCGACCGCGAGGGGCGGCGGGTGATCCTGACGGAGATCGAAGGGGCGATCGAGCTCTTCGAACGCGGGCTGCGTCTGAGCGGGCTGGCGTTTCAGGGCGTGGGCTGGTCGGGCGAACTCGCCGGCGAGGTCCGTGCCGCCGAAGACGGGCCGACGCGCGCCGACGCGCGACTTCGGGTCGACGCCGAGAGCCTTTCGGGGGACCTGCTGGCGGTGGTCCCGGGGATGCTGCGCGAGAGGATCGACGCGATCGACGGCGTGATCGAGGGGCCGCTCTCGCTGGATCTTCAGGAGTTCGGCGTGGAGCTGGACGGCTCGGACAGCCCGCCTTTCAGCGCCGCGGGCACGCTGGAGTTCGACCGCGCCCGGGCCGAGGTCGGCGTTGAGCTGCGCGAGGCGACGGGGCGCCTCGCCTTCGAGATCCGCGACGAGCGCGACGAACGGGGGAACCGGCGCGAGCGGTTCCAGATCGACGCATTTGCGCCGACGGCCCGTCTGTCTGGGATCGGGACCAGGAACATCAGCGCGCAGATCGTTTCGGGCTCGCGGCCGGGCTCGATCCGTCTGGAGCGGTTTTCGGCCGACTGTCATGGCGGGCGCATCGGTGCCGACGCGTTGATCGAGACCTCCGATGGCGGAAGGCGGGCCTACACCGCCAGCATCCGCCTTTCGGATGTCCGCCTGGCGCCGGTGCTCGCGGATCTGGGGGCTGTCGGCGAGCCGCCCGAGAGCCTGACAGCGCAGCTCGGCGATCCGCCCGATGGCTCGCGCGGGCTGATCAGCGCGGAGCTTTCGCTCGGGGGCTGGGTCGGGACGACGCGGGGCAGGCGGGGTCGCGGGGTCGCCCAGGTCGGCGCCGGGCCCGTGCTCGAACTCCCGCTGCTGGGGCGCCTCATCGAGGTCAGCAACCTCCAGCTCCCAAGGTCCGGACGCTTCGACCTGGCGATCCTCGGCTTCTTCGTTGAGAACGACCGTGTCACCTTCGACGAGCTCTCGATCTTCACCGAGACGGTCGAAGTCTTCGGTTACGGCACGATGGACTGGCCGACCCGTGAGCTCGACCTCCGTCTCGCCTCGCGAGCTGTCCGCCCTATCCCGCTGTTGAGCCCGATCGTCGAGCAGTTCCGCGACGAGCTGATCGTGGCGCGCGTGGTCGGGCCGGTGGATTCGACGCGGATCGTCACCGAGCCGCTGCCGGGCACGCGGGATCTGATCCGTCGGCTTCTGGGGCGGGAGCCCAGCGCCGAGGAACGCCGCCTGCTGGACCTCCGAGAGCGGATGGAGCAGAACCGGGCCCTGGCCAGGCGTGTGGGCGACCGGGCCCGGCGGACCGAATCGTCCGACCCGGACCGATGAGGCCGCCGGTCGGTCCTCCGACGGTCTCTCGTCGGGCCCCGTACCATCGCGGACAATGAACGACAAGCACCACAGACAAGAGCTCGACCCCGCCGCCTCGACCTCGCCCAAGGACGAGACGGCGGCGCCGCCGGAGCGGGCCGAACAGCTCCGGGCCGATTCTCCCGATATCGCCGAGGTGCTCAACGAGCTGATCTCCCGCGTCGGGGGCGACCCGACGACCTACGACGGGCGGCTTGTTCGTGAGCTGCTGGTGGCCGGCTTGAAGCTGATCCCAGACGGGCGGGACACGGGCGACCTGAAGCTCATGGCCGCGGCCCTGAAGGAGCTGCGCTACGCCTACCGCGTCTTCGGCCAGTACCCCGACCGGTACAAGGTGACGATCTTCGGCTCTGCGCGCACGCCCCCCGAACACCCCGACTACAAGGTGGCCGTCGACTTCGGGCGCATGATGGCCGAGAACGACTGGATGTGCATCACCGGGGCGGGCGACGGGATCATGAAGGCCGGGCACGAGGGCCCGGGCGTCGAGGCGAGCTTCGGCGTCGCCATCCGCCTGCCCTTCGAGACCACCGCCAACACCATCATCACCGGCGACCAGAAGCTGATCCACTTCCGCTACTTCTTCACGCGAAAGCTGATGTTCCTGAGCCAGTGCGACGCCGTCGCCCTTTTCCCCGGGGGCTTCGGCACACTCGACGAGGCCTACGAAACCCTCACCCTCATCCAGACCGGAAAGGCGAGCATGATCCCGATCGTCATGCTCGAGGGCGAGGGCAACGCGTACTGGGAGCAGTGGCAGGACTTTGTGGAGGAGAAGCTGCTCGCGCGAGGCCTGATCAGCCCCGAAGACGAGTATCTGTACTACATCGCCTCGTCGCCCAAGGACGCCGTCGAGCACATCAAGAAGTTCTACCGCAACTACCACTCATCGAGGTATGTGCGCGACGATCTGGTCATCCGCCTGAAGCGCAGGATCAGGGACGAGGATGTCGACCGGCTGACCGATGAGTTCTCGTCGCTGATCGCGCGGGGCTCGATCGTGCAGCGCGGGCCCTACGAGGTCGAGGACGACCACCTCGACCTGCCCCGCCTCGCCTTCACCCACACCCGCTACAACTACGGCCTCGTCCGGCGCCTGATCGACCGCATCAACGACTGCGACCCCGCGTGATGCGAGCAGGCGTTCTCCTGGTCCTCTCGATGATCGCGGCGTTCGGGAGCGCGTCTTGCACCCCCCAGCAGTATCGGGCCGACGCTCCCGACGCGTTGGACACACCGCTCCGGGGCGAGACGGGCGTCGAGGTCCAGATCTGGACGGTCACGCTCGACCCGCAGTTGATGCTCAACGCCCTCGCCGAGGCGCAGCGGGGCGATGAGGCGATCGCCAACGCCGAGGCGTGGCGGGCCAACGCGTTGCGCGTCTTCCGCGTCGACCGGGGACGCCTGCCAGAGCTCAGGGCCGCGATGCAGCGGACCGGGTCCGTCGAGCGGAGCTGGATCGCCCCCGACGGCGGGTGGCAGCGGCTGGCCGACTCGGGCTCGTCCCGCGAGCGGTTGATTCTCCTGGATTCGGGGCCATTGCCCCTTGCCGGCGAGCGTCCGGAGCTCCTGGTGCGGTGCTGGGTCGAGCCGCTGATCGCCGACGGCGGGGTAGGGGGCAGGATGCGGGTCGAGTTCTTGCCCCGGATCGCCGACGCGGGGCGGGCCCCTGTCGGCTTCAGGGTCGACCGGCCGGGCGAGGACGGGCTCCCGCTGGAGCGCCTTTCGGCGTCGCTTGCGGCTCTCTCGGGCGAGGCGTTCATCATCGCGCCGTTCGATCCGGATCTGCGTGTCCGGACAGAGGAGGAGGAGCGAACGGGCGAGGCGGATCAGCCCGTCGGTCCGCCGGCCCCGCCGAGGCCGCCGCACCTGGGCGAAACGGTCCTTCGGACGGGGATTTCCCCTCGGGGGAGCTATCCTCAGCGCCCCGCGGCGCGGGTGGTCGTGCTCATCCCGTCGATTCCGGAGCACTACTCGCTCCTGGGGCGTCGGGCGGAGCGTTAGCGTCCGGCGGACTCCGGACTTTGCAGACCGGACGGAGACTCGGGCCGAGCATTGGAACGGACGCAGTTCATCATCGCGGCGATCGGCCTTGCGCTCGGGGGCGCGCTGCTTCCGTTCTCGCCGGACTGGGCGGCGCTGGTGGTCGGGCTGACGCTGCTGGTGCTCGGGGCGGACTGGCTGGTCGACGGTTCGGCGCGTTTGGCGAGCCGTCTGGGCGTGAGCCACCTGGTGATCGGTCTGACGGTCGTCGCCTTCGGGACCAGCGCGCCCGAATTGGGCGCCAGCGTGCAGGCGACGCTCAAGGGCGAGGGGGCTCTGGCGATCGGCAATGTCGTCGGCTCGAACATCGCCAACATCTGTCTGATCCTCGGGCTGACGGCGCTTCTGCGTCCGGTGTCTTGCACGCCGCGCCTGGTACGCGAGGATGTGCCCGCCATGATCGGCGTGACGGCGATCGGGATGCTGGCGATCGGGACGGGCGGGGTCGTCGGGCGCATCGAGGGCGTGGTGCTGACCCTTGGGATCTTCGGCTACACCTTCTGGCTCTACACCCGAGGGCGTCGCGAGGCGTCGAGCGGGCTGGAGGGGACGGTCGCGGCCAAGCTCGTCGAGGCGGTCGAGCCGCCCAGCGACGCGCCGCCGGAAGGGAAGAGGATCTGGCGCGAGGTGGTGCTCGTCGTCGTCGGGGCCGCGGCCTTGGGCGCGGGGGCGCAGATGCTCGTCTTCGGGGCGTCGTCGGTGGCCGTCTCGATGGGGGTCTCCGCCAGCGTGATCGGTCTGACGATCGTGGCGTTCGGGACCAGCGTGCCGGAGCTGGTGACCTGCCTGAACGCGGTGCTGAAGAAGGAGAGCGACATCGCGACGGGGAACATCCTCGGGTCGAATGTCTTCAACATCCTCTCGGTGTTGGGGGTGGCGTCGCTGGTGCGGCCGATGGATGTCCCGCCAGATATTGTCTCGCGCGACATCTGGGTGATGCTGGCGGCGGCGCTGGTCTGCCTGCCGCTGATGCGAAAACGCGTGTCGAGGGTGGGGGGCGGATTTCTGTTCCTGTCGTATCTGTTGTACATGGTGTACCTGGGGCTTAAGGGGTAGTTATCGCTCCCCGGTGCTTTGCCCTGATTGCCGGATCCGGGCCATCGCCACTCCAGAACAGGGTTGGACGGGGTCTGGGCTGATGATCGAGGCTCGGCAAAGCCGATAGCGGCGTCCGGACAGAAGGGAGCCGCCAGATGCTGCGTGTCTCGCTGAGCCAGGCCAGGGCGGGGATGACGCTGGCGTTGCCGGTGCTGCACCCCGAACGCCCGGGCACGGTGCTGCTGCGTGACGGCGTTGAACTCCGCGCCCCTGCGATCGGCCGTCTGCGCCAGTTGCGGGTGTCGGAGTTGTGGATCCGCTACCCGAGGCTGGAGATGGTGGCCGACTGTCTGAACGCGGGCGCGATGAGGCTGCACGCGCAGTTGGTCGGGCAGTTGAACCAGGACTTCTCGGCGCTGAACGCCGGTGTGGACACGAGGCTGGACTACCCGAAGTACAGGCGGTCGGTCGGCGCGCTTGTCGACCAGTTGATCGCCAAGCCCGGCGCGTGCAGCTACATGTACGAACTGCTGACCGGCCCGCGCGAGCTGCTGACGCACTCGGCCAATGTCTGCATGCTGAGCCTGCTGGTGGGGTTGAAGCTGGAGTTCTACCTGGTGCGCGAGCGGGCGAGGCTGTCGGCGATCCACGCCCGCGATGTCACAAGCCTCGGCGTCGGCGCGATGCTGCACGACATCGGTATGACCCGGGTCGAAGACCAGCCCGAGAGTTGCTGGGGCGTCGAGGGCTGCCCGGACGACCCGCAGTGGCGGGGCCATGTCCAGGTCGGTTACGACATGGTCAAGGGCGAGATCGAGCCCGCGGCGGCTTCGGTCGTCCTGAACCACCACCAGCGCTACGACGGCTCGGGTTTCCCGAAGGGCAAGGGCGACGCCGGGACCGAGATCCATATCTTCGCGAGGGTGGCGGCGGCCACGGATCTGTACGACCGCCTGCACCGGCACGGGGGTTCCGACGGCGGGCCGATTCCCGCGGTGCGTGCGTTGAGGCTGCTGCAGGAGCCGCCCTTCTGCCGCTGGGTCGACCCGGTGGTCCGGGCGGGGCTGATGACGGTGGTGCCTGCGTACCCGGCGGGCTCTGTGGTGCGTCTGAGCAACGGGATGACGGGCGTTGTCTCTTCGTGGTCGCCTCTGGACCCGTGCCGCCCGACGGTCGAGGTGCTGGGCGGGCCGGAGTTCGACCCGACCAGGGGCGAGCCGGACATCACCGGCGAGCAAGTCGACCTGCGCGAAGTGCCGGAGTTGCAGATCGAGTTTGCCGAGGGCCAGCCCGTCGGCGCAGACAATTTCTACCCCGCCACGCCCAACGAGTTCGACCTGAGCGCAACGGCACGACGCCAGGTCAACCGGGCTGAGGAGCTCCGGTCGCGACTGGCGTCGTGAGTTCAGGGGCGGGATTGTTCAGTTCGAGGGCGTGGAGGCCTGTTCTGCGGGGCGCCTGCGTTGACGCTGCTCGGCCTGGCCCGAGGCCTGCTGATCGCCTGACTGGGCGGAGGGTCTCTCGGCCGGCCGGGCGCCTGGCCCGGGTGCGGCTGCGGCCGCAGCGGGTGAGCCTCCGCGGCGGATGCCCCGCTTCTCGAAATCGGGGACGATCTCGCCCTCGTCGTTGATCAGGTAGGCGGCCTGGGCGAGCTGCTCGGGCGTCCAGTCACGGGACATGGCCTCGCCCGAACGGGGTTCGCGGAGGAGGACGGGCGTGCCGGGCTCGATGCCGCCGCGGATCTCGGCGAAGGTGTCGGAGCGCCGTCCGACCCAGACGGGAACGGACCGGACCCTCTGGCCTTCGGGGACATAGACATACTGGACGGGCCCGCGTGAGAAGACGGCCTGGACGGGGATCGAGACTGTCTGTTCGACCTGACCGATGACGATGGTCGCGTCGCAGCGCATCGAGGGCTTGACGCGTTCGAGGTTGTTTTGTTCGCGGTCGATCGCGATGCGAACGGTGTACTCGCGCCGGTTGGGGTCGCGCCAGCCGCCGGTCTCGGCGAGCAGTCCGACAGAGCGGACGACGCCTGAGAACTCGGTGTCGACGGCGTCGACTCGGACGGTGGCCCTCTGGCCCGGGCGTACGCGCCCCTGGAGGCTCTCGTGGATTCTGACCGCGGCGACCATTTCAGTCGTGTCGGGCAGGAAGATCAGGGTCTCGCGCGGGCGGATCTGCTGGCCGACCGAGAGCGGGCCGTCGTTCATCGAGCGACGGCTGCTCTGCATGGTGCTCTCGTAGACGACCAGGCCGTCGGCGGGGGCGGTGATGATCGCGGCCTCGACCTGGGCGCGGAGCTTGTCGCGGTTCTCGATGCGCAGGCGGAGCTGCTCGCGTCTGGTCTCCAGCGCGGCCTGGCGGTTCAGGCGGTTGATCTCGTTCTGCTCGATGGTTCGGGCGAGGTTGTCCTCGGCGTTGGTGACATCGGCCATCCGGCTCTTCTCGGCCTCGGGATACTCGAAGTCCTCATAGATCTGTGTGTTGAGCTCGGCGATCTTGAGTGTGGCGATCGCTTCGAGGTGTGCGATCTCGTCGCGCTGGAGCTCGTCTGAGGAGAGGAAGCCGTCGGCGTGGAGGGTCTGGCTCCGCTCGAAGCGGTCGGAGAGTCGCTTGAGCTCGCGGGTGGCGCGCTCGTTGGCGATGCGGAGCTCTTCGCGGCGTTTGGAGACCTCGCCGTCCTTCCATCGTTGGAGGGCGAGCCTGGCGAGGTCGAGGCGGAGTTGGGCGTCGCGGAGTCGTGTGGCGTTTTCGGAGAGCTGGATCTTCAGGGCGCCGTCGGCCTGGTCGAAGTCGTTCTGGGCGTTGACGACCGCGAGCTCCTCCTGCTGGAGGCGGTTCTGGAGCTCTTCGGTGTTGAGCTTGACGAGCACATCGCCCCGGCGGACGAAGGTGCCTTCGGGGACCAGTTCCTCGATGGTCGAGGAGACATCCAGCGGGTTCTTGATCTCGATGGAGCGGGCGGCCTCGAGCTCGCCCGAGGCGAGGGCGGTGATCTCGAAGTCCATGATGCTGGCGGGGTGCAGCTCGGCGGTGAGGACACGCGAGTCGCTCTCGCCGCTCTGGGCGAGGTAGATGCCCCCGACCCCGGCGAGCGAGATGACCGCGAGGACGGTGATGATCTTGCCGGCGCCGAAGCCTCTGCCCTTACGCCGTGACTTTTCTTTGGTCTGCATGTGCGGTCCTGCCGTCGGTTTCTCCCCGGATCGAGCCGGGATGGTGTGGGCCGTCGCCGGTTGTACCGGCCGAGCCTCGCGGGGTTCTATGCGTTCTCGGGGATTCGAGGGGAATCTCCGGTGCGATGCCGAAATCAGCGCTTCGGGTCGGATTCCCGGTCCCGGCTATGCTCGGCTCGTGCTGACTACGAGGTTGAATCTGCCGAGTGACGGGCGCGTGCTGCTCGTCGTTGCCGCCAGGAATGAAGCCACCGCGCTGCTCTGCGGGTTAAACCCCGGGGTCGAACCGCCGGCGGAGTGGGAGATATTCCCGGTTGCGGACGATGTCGATCTGGTTCTGAGCGGTGTGGGGAAGGCGAACGCGGCGGGCGCGACGGCGCTGGTGCTCGATCCCGGGGTGCACGGCGCGGTGCTGAATGTCGGGATCGGGGGCACGCTGGAGCGGGACGCCCCCGCAGAGCAGCTCGGGGTGGTGGTCGGAGCGAGCGAGTCGGTCTTTGCTGACGAAGGGGTCGCAGGCCCCGGCGGTTTTCGGTCTTTGGCTGAATTCGGGTTCCCGCCCGTCCCCGCGATGGGGGAGCGGGACGCCGGCGACGGGGTCGCGGGGGACCCGGTGCTGCTCAGGGCTCTGGCGGGGCTGGGGGTGATCGACCAGACCGGCGTGGTGGCGACGGTCTCGTCGTGCTCGGGGACGGACGCTGGGGCGGTCGGTGTGGCGGCCAGGACCGGAGCGATCGTCGAGGCGATGGAGGGGGCGGCGGTCGGGCTGACGGCGATGCGTCTGGGGACGCCCTTTGCAGAGGTCCGGGTGGTGAGCAACACCACGGGCGATCGCGACCGGCAGGTGTGGGACCTCCCCGGGGCGATGGCGGGGCTGGAGCGGATCGGGGCGATCCTGCGGGGCTGAGTTCCGAGCGTTGAGAGTGGTCCGAGAACGGGTCTGCCCCGGGGTGGGGTTGTGTCGCGTGCGCGGGTGGGTCGAGATGGAGAACGGGGATCAATGGTGCGGGGCTGGACCGATCGACGCTGAAAGCCGACACCCTTTGCGGGCCCCGCCATTGTGCTGGGCCAGAGGCGAACACCGAGCCCCGGCGCTCGGAGCCGGCAGGGAGTGTTGCAGATGGCGTTGGGAGGCTTGTCTCTCTTCAAGCAGAAGGCTTCGGTGGGGCTTCTCCGCCAGGGGACGCTCCCGATCGCGGTCGACTTCGGGTCGACGGCGCTCAAGCTGCTGCAGGTGAGCGGGTCGGAGACGCCGACGCTGATCGCCGCGGCGACGCTGCCGACCCCCGACACGATGCTGTACGACGAGGGCAAGCGTCTGGCGTACCAGATGGAGCAGCTCCCGTCGCTCTTGAAGTCGTCTGGGTTCAAGGGCAAGCGTGTTGTGGCGGTGGTGCCGGGGGGGCGGACTTTCTGCAAGCACCTGCAGATCCAGAAGACCGAGGGGGTGGCGCTGCGGTCGATGATCGACGCCCTGCTGCCCGAGCAGCTCGGCTGCCCGACGGCGGCGGTGGTGTACCGGCACACTGAGGTGGAGGGCGTGAGCGAGCAGCACCACAAGGCCGAGGTGATCTGCATGGCGACGCCCCGCGAGCTTGTTGCGAGGCTGATGACGCTGTTCCGGGGCTGCAAGCTCGAACCGGTGGGGATCCACAACGAGTTCGGGTCGCTGCTGCGGGCGTGCCGCGGGATCCGGGAGACGGGCGGGGAGGACGCGCGTCCGACGCTGTACATGGACCTGGGCTGGACGCGGACGAAGGTGGTGATCGCGCACGGCGACCGGATGGTGTTTGCCCGCCTGATCGACATCGGAGGGCGGGCGTTCGACGAGGCGGTCTGCGGGCAGACGAAGCTGCCGCTGTCGGAGGCTCGTCGCGAGCGTCTGGCGATGGAGCGGGTGACGCCCGGCGCCCAGGCCCCGGCGCCGGAGGGGGACGGGGGCGAGCAGATGGCGGTGCTGTCTGCGGGGATGGCCAAGGCGGGGGGCGGCGCGACGCGGGCGAAGACGAAGGCGGGGGTGAAGGCGGATCTGTCGGAGCCTCTTGAGATGCTCGTCGACGAGATCGGGCACTGCCTGCGGTACCACGAGTCGTTGTTCGGTGGGCGTCGCGTGGAGCGTGCGGTGCTGGTGGGGGGCGAGGCGCGTCACCGTGCTCTGGGCGAGTCGGTGGCCCGGGCGATCCGCGTGGAAGCGCAGATCGCCGATCCGATGGCGGGTGTTGCGAGGACGGGTCGTGAGCCCTCAACGGGCGTGGACTTTTCCCAGGCCCAACCGGGCTGGGCGCAGGCGCTCGGGGCGTGCCTGAGCCCGACGGACCTTTGACTCGGTTCGGGAGGCGCGATGATGCTGAAGGACTTCGGCCAGGGACGCGAGAGCAAGGGCGGGACCTTCCTGCCCGAGGAGTATGTGCGCGGACGCGAGGATCTGCGCACAAACTTCATCGCGGTGCTGCTGTTTGTGGTTGTGATGTTCTGCGTGGTCAGCGCGTTCTGGATCACCAACCAGCGGTGGGTGGATGTGCGCGACCGCCAGGACCAGATCAACGAGGAGTTCAACCTCGTGAAGGTCGAGGAGGAGGAGCTGCGCCGTTTGGAGGCCAGCCGCAGGACGCTGATCGAGCGTCAGGCTGTGGCGACGGCTCTGCGCGACCCGACGCCGAGGCTTCTCTTGCTGCAGGCGCTCGACGAGGCGCGTCCTTCGGACCTGGAGCTCGGGCTGATCGAGCTGCGTGGGCGTCGTCTGCAGACGGCCCAGCAGCAGCAGCAGCCCCGCCAGGCGGGGCAGGTTCGTTCGCTGAGCCGCACGGCGAATGTGAACCAGCAGAACCAGCAGTCCCGCGAGGAGCGTCCCGCGATCGCGCCGCCCCGCTTCGAGTTCACGATGAACATCCAGGGCGTGAGCCCGACGAACACGGCGGTCGCGGACTACTACGCGGCGCTGCGTCGCTCGCCGATCCTGAAGGATGTGGAGCTCCGCCGGATCGCCGAGACGCGGCGTGACAATCGCGAGCTGCGTCGGTTCGAGATGACCGCGTCGCTGCGTGACGACGGGCCGTTGCTGCGCTCGCTGGCCCAGGCCCAGGGCGTTGTCGAGCCCGATGAGGCGGTGTCGGTCGAGGCCGTGCTGGAGGCGGCCGCGGCGGCGGGCGACACGCCCGAGGACACAGAGAACACCGAACGCTCCGAGGTCGCCGGTGTCGACGCGGGCAAGGAGAACTGAGCGATGAGCTTCGGCGTGCGAGAACTTGTGCTGCTTGCTGTGCTCGTCGCGATGCCGATGGCGAGCTTCGTCCTGGTGTTCAAGCCGCAGAACGAGGCGATCGCCTCGGCGCGTGCGGAGATCGATCACCGCGAGAACCTGCTGCAGCGTCACCGCGAGGAGACGGCCAGGACGCACAACATCCGCGAGGAGAACGAGCGTCTTGAGGCGGAGATCGGTTCGCTGGAGGACATGCTGCCCAGCAACAAGGAGCTGTCGGCGGTGATCCGCCAGGTCTCGAACATCGCGGTGCGTGCGGGTCTGGCGGCGCCGGACATGGAGACGAACGAGCCGATCCGGGCCGCGCTCTACTGGGAGCAGCCGCTGAAGATGAAGACGACGGGCGAGTTCCTGGACTTCGTCGAGTTTGTGCGGAGCCTGGAGAACCTGCCCCGTCTGACGAGGATCCCCGATCTGAAGCTCCAGCGTCGCAAGGTCGACGAGCCGCTCGAGATCGAGTTCACCCTGAGCATCTACTTCATGCGTGAGGAGGGCGATCGATGATCGAGGAACGCGACCAGATCAACCAGATGGGCGATGACGAGCTCGACCAGTCCCAGCCGTTCGCAGAGCCCGAGGGCGCGGCGCTGGCCAAGCGTGGCAAGCTGACCGGTTTCCAGATCGTGATGGGCGTCATCGCGTTGTGCGGCGCCGTGGGCGTGATCTGGATGCGCCAGGTCGGCACCGAGTCGGGGATGGACTTTCAGAGTGCGCCCACGGCGTTCGAGTCTTCGCTGAAGACACCGGCCGCCCAGGAGGAGTACGAGCGGGCGATCCAGGCGCTGGCGCACAGTCGCGCCCCGATCGAGGTTCCCGAGCACGCCTTCCGCCAGGACCCGTTCAAGGTGATGATGGCCGACAACTCCGAGGCGGACGCCCGCCAGCTCGCCGAGCTCGAGCGTCAGCGTCAGCGCGCGGCGCAGGAGGAGGAGCGGCGGATGACAGAGCGCCGGCGCGAGCTGCAGGTGCGCCTGTCGAGGCTGCGTCTGCAGAGCGCGATGGGCGGTCGGAACCCGATCGCGAATGTCAACGGCAGGCTCGTGCGAGTCGGCGAGAAGATCGACGACTTCTTCACGGTCGAGGAGATCGACGCGGGTCGTGTCGTGGTCAAGGCGAACGGTGAGCGTTACGAGCTGCGCATGGGGCGCGACATGGCGGTCGTCCCGCTGGGCAACGACTGATCCGGAATCATCCGGGCGGAGAGCGGTCGCGTGGGCAAGTACAACATCGACGACATCCTGTCGCAGCTGGGCGCCGAGAACGAGGCCCCCAAGGCCGGCTCTGCGGCGCCGGGCCGCCCCGCGCCCAAGCCCCCGCGCCGGCTGGAAGACATGCAGTCGGCCAAGCGTCCGCACACGATCGACAAGGCCGAGTCCTCGTTCAGCCCGCTCCCGGCGATGCCATCGGCCCAGCGTCGGAGGGACTCTGAGAACGATCCGGCGGTGAAGCAGAACTCGTCGGCCCCGACGACGCGGGTCGGCCAGGCGGTCAGCGACCTGTACCGCCCCGAGGCGGGCGAGGGCGACAACAGCGGCGCCGCGACGGAGCTGGGCGAGGCGCTCCTGGCCGCCAAGGCCGTCACGCCAGAGCAGCTCACCACCGCGAAGAATGTCATCAAGCAGTCGCCCGGGCGCCGGCTCGTCGATGTGCTGATCGAGCAGGGGGCCGACGAGGCGCCGATCCAGGCGGTCGTCGCGCAGCTCGCCCATGTCCCTTTCGAGCGGATCGACCTCGAGAAGGGGCTCGACGGCGGGTTCGACGGCAAGCTGCTGCAGCGCCTCGGCTCGGACTTCTGCAAGAAGCACCTGGTCGTGCCGCTGCGCACCGAGGGCAAGCGGGCGGTGGTGGGGACGACGCGCCCCGACGATGTCTTCCTGCTCGACGAGATCCGGCGTCGTCTGGGCGTTCCGGCGGTGAAGCTGGTTCTGGTGACGGGGTTCGATGTCCGCGGCGCCCTGGAGATCCTCGGCGAGGACGACACCCAGCAAGAGGACCTCAACGACATCCTCGCCGATGTGGACGAGGGCGATGTCGAGGTCCAGCAGAAGAGCTCCGAGGCGGTCGACCTCGAACAGCGGGCGGGCGAGAGCCCCGTCATCCGCTATGTGAACTACATCATCCAGACCGCCATCAAAGAAGGCGCGTCGGACATCCACATCGAGCCGGAGGAGAAGAAGCTCAAGGTCCGCTTCCGCATCGACGGCATCCTGTTCGAGATGATGAACCCGCCGGTGTCGATGGCCGCGGCGATCACCAGCCGCCTGAAGATCATGGCGAACCTGGACATCTCCGAGCGGCGCATCCCCCAGGACGGGCGCATCCGCTGCACGGTGCAGGGCCGCAAGCTCGATCTTCGTATGTCGACTTTGCCGACGGCGGTGGGGGTCGAGAAGACGGTCATGCGTATCCTCGATACGCGGTCGATCAATGTGCAGCTTGAGGACCTGGGGTTCGAGGCGCGCACGCTGGAGCTGTGGAAGACGCAGGTGCAGGCGCCGCACGGGATCGTGCTGGTGACGGGCCCGACCGGCTCGGGTAAGACGACCACGCTGTACTCGTCGCTGCGCCAGCTCGACAAGAACAAGCTGAACATCTCGACGGTGGAAGACCCGGTCGAATACCACCTCGACGGGATCACCCAGACGCAGACGCACGACCGGATCGGGATGACCTTCGCGACTGCGCTCAAGGCCCTTCTGCGTCAGGACCCCGATGTGATCATGGTCGGTGAGATCCGCGACCACGACACAGCGCACACCGCGGTGCAGGCTGCGCTCACGGGCCACCTGGTGCTCTCGACCTTGCACACCAACGACGCGCCGGGTTCGGTGACGCGTCTGGTGAACATCGGGTTGGAGCCGTTCCTGGTGGGCGCGGCCCTCAACGGGGTGCTGGCCCAGCGCCTGGTGCGCCGCCTTTGCGCCGGGTGCAAGAAGCAGTCCGAGCCGAGCGAGGACATGGCCGAGTTCCTGCAGATGCAGGGGCTCGACAAGTCGCAGCACTGGGTCGCCGAGGGGTGCGACAAGTGCCGCAACACGGGCTACGCGGGGCGTGTGGGCCTGTACGAGCTGCTGGTGGTCGACGACTACCTGCGCGATGTGATCGCCCGCAACCCGAATGTCTCTGAGTTCCGGCGGATGTGCCTGGAGCGTGGGATGGTCAGCCTGCAGACCGACGGGATGGCCAAAGCCGCCAGCGGGCTCACGAGCGTCAAGGAAGTGCTCAGGGTGACCAAGGAGCACTGAGCGGGCCCCGGGACGGATCGGCGCAGCGCTACGCTCTGTTCGTGCCGGCGGCCGCCGGCGCCGATGGAGCACACCGATGCGCAGCCTCATTGCGGCGTTTGTCGTCCTCTTGTTGTCCTCGTCGATCGCTTTCGGCTGGGGGCGCGACGGGCACGCGGTGATCTCCGAGATCGCGGATCGCGAGCTCTCGCCCGAGGTCCGCGAGCGGGTGACGGAGATCCTCGGCGGGCGGCACATGGTCGAGGTCGGCGCGTGGGCGGACGAGGTGCGGCGCCAGCCCGCGTACCGCTGGTCCGCCCCGCTGCACTACAGCAACATCCCGCCCGGCGAGCCCGCGTTCGTCTTCGAACGCCACAGCCCGCCGGAGGGGTGCGCCGTGGCTGCGATCAAACGGTTCAGCCAGGAACTGGTCGACCCCGAGCTCACCGACGAGCAGCGGCGCGAGGCGCTGAAGTTCCTCATCCACTTTGTGGGCGACATCCACCAGCCCCTGCACGCTGGTTTCGCCCACGATCGGGGCGGCAACGACATCCGGGTCGAGCTCCTGGGCCGGCCGTTCAACCTGCACGCGGTGTGGGATTCGGGGCTGATGCGTGCGGCGGAGGTCGGCCCGTGGCCGGAGTACGCCGACCGCCTGCACGCGCGGATCACCGACCACCAGCGCGGCGCGTGGTCGAGCCTCGACCCCGAGGTCTGGACGACCGAGTCGTACCAGCTCGCGGTGACCTTCGCGTACGCGATCCCCGACGACGGCAAGCTCGACGAGGAGTATGTGCAGCGGAACATCGCGATCGTCGACGCGAGGCTCTCGATCGCGGGGGTGCGGTTGGCGCAGCTGCTCAACGAGTTGCTGGACGAGGGCGACGAACGCGACGCCGCGGTCGACGACGAGGCGGCGGTCCCTGTCGGCGGTTAATACGCGACGTAGTCGACGACCATCGGCAGGTGGTCGCTGGCTTCTGAGTCGGTCCGGTGCAGGCCCATGGTCTGCAGCGCCGTGTCGCTGAGGACGGTCGTGTCGAGCGTGAACGCGGCGCTGACGCGGGCGTTTGAGTTGCTGTAGAGGATGTAGTCGAGGCGTCCGGGCGAGAACGAGCTGCGGGCGCGAGCCCAAGTGTGCTGCGTCGCGTCCCCGAGCACTTCGGCGGGGGCGACGCTCAGCTCGCTGCCGTCGAGGTCGAGGCCCCGGGCGAGCGTGACGAGCGGGGCGGTCGAGCCGACGAGGTTGAGGTCGCCCCCGATGATCCTGGTGGTCTCGAAGCGTCGCGGGAGGCTGCCGATCATGGTGTTGAGGGCCGCGGCCTCGGCGACGCGGGTGTGGTCCTCGGCGCCCATGTAGCCGCCGCAGCACTTGAAGTGGACGCTGGTGACGACGGTGTCGCGGATGGGCGTCTGCAGCAGGGCGGTGACGCTGCGGACGGGGCGCTGGGGGGCATGCTCTTCGGCGTAGACGGGCTCGGTCACCGAGCGGACGACGGAGAAGCGGGTGATGATGGCGACGCCGCGGTCTGGGGCGCTGACGGCTTGCCACTCGCCTCCGACATGGCGCTGCATCCACGAGACGAGGTCGGAGTCGGAGGCGCCGTCCCACTCCTGCACCAAGATGATGTCGGGTTCGAGAGCGGTGATGACGCGGGCGAAGGGCGCGGGGTTGTTGTTGGGCGCGGCCCGCTCGACATTGTAAGAGAGCACGCGCACCGCGTTGACGGCCTTTGGCGGCGCGATGAGGTCTGAGAGCGCGGGCTCTGCGGGCGCCGGCATGCGGAAGGCGAACGGATCCGACCAGCCGAGGAGCTCGCCCTGTTCGTCCTTGCTGAGGATGATGCCTGCGCCCCAGGCGAGCGGGGGGGTGCCTCCGGGGGTGATGTCCAGGGGCTGGCCCTGTGCGCCGGTGTCGGGCAGGGCGCCGCGCGAGGCTCGCTCGCGGTCGCGCTGGGCGGCCCGCTCTGCCCGCTCGGTCGGACCGCGGAGGTTCAGTGCCGAACGGGCGATGCGGGCCTCGTACCAGCCGGGCTCGCCGCGCTCGTCTGGTTCAACGGCGTGCGTCGGGGCGACGATGAAGCCCGCGTCGGCGTGGGAGATGCGGGTCTCGCGCCCGTCGGCGGAGAAGACATGCACCTCGACCCCGCCCCGCAGCCCGTCGCGCCCGCGCGGGCTCAGGCGGATGCGGAGGTCGGCGCCGAGCTCGGCCGCGGCGGCGGGCTCGGGCAGCTGCAGGCCGGTCGCGGCGTTGCCGTCGAGGTCAAGCAGGATTGTGAGCGTTTCGTCGGCGGACTGAATGGCGCGGGGCGGGCCGTCGACGCGGAAGCGGATGTAAACGAAGGATTCGTCGGCCATCGCCACGACGCCCTCGGGCCATTCGTCCACCGAGCCGTCGAGCATGACCGGGCGGGCGTCGCTGCGGACGGGGTAGAGCCCCGACCCTGGGCGGTCAGAAGCGGGTGCGAGCCCCGCGAGGAGGGCGAGGGCGAGTGTCGCGAGGGCTGCGGGGCGTGGTGGATTCATGTGGCGAGTATTCGTCGCGCCCGCCCCCCGGGCAAATCGCCGGATCGGTGCGGCAGGCGCAGAAAACGCCCCCAGAGCGGCTGCGGGCCGCTTCGGGGGCGTGCTGTTCTCTTGAGGCAACCCGGTTTACTGCGGGTCTTGGGAGCGGAGGGCGTCCTCGGGCACGCCGGCGTGTCGTCCGTTGGTATGGCCGTTCGCGTGCCCGTTGGTGTGCCCGTTCCGGTCGGCGTCGCGTCCGACGGTCACCTCGACGGTGGGGCGGACCTGCTCGGGCTTGATGAAGAACTTGCGGTCCGAGGCCGTCAGCGGCTGGAGCTGGTCGTACCAGGTCGCGGTCGGGTCGAACTTGGCGAAGAAGGGGCGGCGGACGAGGTCGGGGTCGCGGGCCTGGAGGAATTCGAGGACGAACGCCTTCTGCCCGGCGACCTCGCTGACGCCCAGTACATGGCACTTGCCCGGGAAGCACGACATGCTCGGCCCGCGGACTGTTCTGCCCATGCCCGAGACCTGCTGGTAGGCCTTGCGAAAGATCTCCCAGCACTTGGCGAGCGGGAGTTCGAAGTAGCTGCGGGCGCCGGTGTCGCGCTCGACGAACATGTAGTAGGGGATCGCGCCGAGGCGGACGCCCCGCGACCAGAGCTCGGCCCACGCGTTCGCGTCGTCGTTGATGTGTCGGATCAGCGGGCTCTGCATGCGGACATTGGCGCCGGTAGAGCGGATGCGGCGCACGGCCTCTTCGGCGACACCCGTCGAGATCTCGACGGGGTGGTTGTAGTGGCCCATGATCGCAAGCTGCTTGCCGGCGTTTGTGACATCTTCGAACAGGCGCAGGGCGTCGTCGGCGTCGTTGTCGGTGACGAAGCGCTGGGGCCAGTACGCGACGCTCTTGGTGCCGATTCGAACGGTTTTGACCGACTCGACAGCGAGCACGGGCTCGATGTACTGGCGCAAAACCTTCGACTTCATGATCATCGGGTCGCCGCCGGTGAAGAGCACATCGGTGACCTCGGGGTGCTGCTCCAGGTAGGCGACGAGCTGGTCGGCCTCCTTGTTAGCGAACCTGAGGTCTTCGAGGCCGACGAACTGCGCCCAGCGGAAACAGAAGGTGCAGTAGGCGTGGCAGGTCTGCCCGTGGCTGGGGAAGAAGAGCAGCGTCTCGCGGTACTTGTGCTGCACGCCCTGCACGGGCTCGACGGTCCCGTCGTCGAGGGCGATCGTCGGCACATTGTGGGTCATCTGCCCGGCGGGGTGGGGGTTGAGGCTCAGGCGGATGCGGTTGGCCTCGCGCTCGATCTCTTTCTTGTCCGCCCCATCGCGGATCATCTTGCGCACGGCGCGGTAGTCGTCCTCGTTGAGCATCCCGCGCTGCGGGAAGGTGAGCTGGAACATCGGGTCGTCGGGCACTTTGTCCCAGTCGATCAGCCGGTCAACGACATACGCGTTGGTCCGGAACGGGAGCACGGCCGAGACCACCTCGACCGCCTCGCGGAGCTCGGGGTCGAGGGTCTCCCACTGCGGCAGCTTGGAGATGTTGTTGCGGGTGATGGCGCGGTACCGCTCGTTGGCGGCCGACTTGTCGGTCGTCATGGGCGTTCCTCCGCGTGGCGGGGCCCGGCCTGCGAACACACCGATTCAGTGAACGGCACGGACGGGGCCGAGCGATGAACATGGAGCAACGATTGCTGCTCGGAAGGGGGCCGCGGCTCATCGCCGCTGCAAACCCGGGGGCGGTTCGTCGGGCGTCCTCGAATGGACGCCCAGACCCGATCCACCAGTCAGTGCATGGTAACCGAAGCCATACGAGAGGGCCAGCAGTTTCAGAAAACTGCAATCAAAATACTAACAAATGAACTCCGAGAACCACTAAGCCAAAATACCCGCGAGGTCCGCTTGCATCCTGACAGAATCCGGGCTAATCTTGCCGCGAACGCAAGCAACGAGGAGAGGACCATGATGCTCGCATACCCCCACACCACCGACTTTGCCTTGAGCAACGGCGGGTAAGAGCATCGGCGCACAGACCGTGCACTGCTGCCCCGCCTGAACTCAATCCGGGCGGGTTGTTGTTTTTGCTGCATCCCGCCCCGTCGCCTTCCCAAATGACACCTTGAACACCGGTTCCTGCCGGCGCGGACATCTGCGCCGGCCAGCGGGCCGCGGCGTTCCGCGCAGCACCACCCCCGAACCCCTGAACCCCCAACGATCACGGCTGCGCGGCTGATCAGAACGAACCCCAGCGACCGCCCCGGCCCCCAAGCCGGGCGGGGCGTCATCGACGAGTGCTCCCACCATGCACGCGCTGAAACCGATCTGGAAACTCATGCAGGGCCAGCGATTGCGCTACGCCTCTGCGCTCGTGGTGCTGGTCCTTGCGGCCGGCGTCTTGTACCTCGTGCCGCTCGTGCCCCAGGTGACCATCGACCGCGTCCTCGCCCCCGAGCACGACGCCGACGGCGCCGGCCCGGGCGGGTGGCTGCTGAACCTGATGGGCGGCGAAGAACGGGTGCTAAACAACCTGTGGATCCCGGCGATCGCCATCGTCGGCTTCACGCTGCTCGCGGGCGGTCTGACCTACCTGCGCGACCGCTGGGCGGCGGGCGCGTCGGAAGGCATCGTCCGTCGCGTGCGCGACCGGTTGTACGACCACCTCCAGCGCCTGCCGATGCGCTACTACGACACCGCCGAGAGCGGCGACCTCGTGCAGCGCTGCACCTCCGATGTCGAGACGCTGCGGCTGTTCCTCTCCAGTCATGTCATCGAGATCGGCCGGTGCGCGTTCATGCTGCTGCTGCCGATCCCGCTGATGGTGATGATCGACTGGCGCATGGCGATCGTCTCGCTGGTGCTGGTCCCGGTGATCGCGTTCTTCTCGGCGTACTACTTCTTCCGCATCCGCAGCGCGTTCAAGGAGAAGGACGAGGCGGAGGGCCGCCTGACGGCTTCGATTCAGGAGAACCTCTCGGGCATCCGCGTCGTTCGGGCCTTTGCTCGCCAGGACTTCGAGCGCGAGCGGTTCGACAAGGTCAACACCGACCACCGCGACCTCGACAACCGCCTGTACGTGCTCATGGGCCGTTACTGGTCGACTTCCGACCTCCTCTGCCTGACGCAGAAGGGGCTGGTGATCGGCTTTGGGATCTACTGGCTGGCCGAGGGTTCGCTCGGCGTCGGCGCGTTCTACTTCTTCCTCTCGGTCGTGACGATGTTCATCTTCCCCGTCCGCATGATGGGGCGCGTGCTGACAGAGCTCGGCAAGGCGATGGTTGCGCTCGGGCGCCTCGAAGAGATCCTCGAACTGATCGAGGAAGACGCGTCCGACGAGCCGGCGATCGCTCTGCAAACCCCGATCCGGGGCGAGATCGAGTTCAGGGGCGTCGGCTGCGTGCACGGCACGCAGCGCGTGCTCGAAGATGTCTCCTTCAGGGTCGAGCCCGGGCAGACACTGGCGCTGATGGGCCCGTCGGGCTCGGGCAAGTCGACGATCATCAACCTCCTGCTTCGCTTCTACGACGCCAGCGAGGGCGAGATTCTGATCGACGGGCGCCCGATCGAGCGCTACGACCGTCGCGAGCTGCGCCGGAGGATCGCCGTGGTGATGCAGGAGCCGTTCCTCTACTCCAAGACCATCCGCGACAACCTGCGCATCGCGAGGCCGGACGCGCCCGACTCCGTGGTGACCGAAGCGACGGGGCTCGCGGCGGTCCACGAGTCGATCGAGCGCTTCGAGCGCGGGTACGACACCGTTGTCGGCGAGCGGGGCGTGACGCTCTCGGGCGGGCAGCGCCAGCGCGTCGCCATCGCCCGCGCCCTCTTGCAGGACCCGCCGGTGCTCGTCCTCGACGACGCCCTGAGCGCCGTCGACATGGACACCGAGTCGGCCATCATCGACGCCCTCCGCCAGCGCCGTCACGAGCGAACCAGCATCGTGATCGCCCACCGTGTCTCCACCGTCATGCACGCCGACACAATCGTCGTGCTCGACAAGGGACGCGTTGTGCAGACCGGCGACCACCGCACGCTGGTGAGCGATCCCGGCCTGTACCGCAGGCTCTGGAAGCTCCAGACCGCCGGCGACACAACGCAAGACCGGACGCCCACAGACGCCTACACACCCGACCCCGACCGCACCCCTGATTCAGACGAGGTCTCCGCCCATGGCTGAGCACGCACTCCACGACGACCACTACTCCGGACGCTTCGACCCGAAGCTCTGGATGCGCATCGTGCGCCACACGCTGCCATACCGATGGCTCATCGCCGGCATGGGGCTCAGCGGCCTGATCATCGCGGCGGTCGAGATCTCGATCCCCATCCTGACCGCACGCCTCGTCGATGGCGCCATCGCCGGCGCCGACCGTTCGTTGCTCGTCAACCTCGCGTTCGTCTACGCCTTCTGCATCGCGGTCTTCTGCGCCTGCGTGCTCTGGTTCATCGTGATGGCCGGGCGCATCGCCACCGGCATCGCGTACGACCTGCGCCGCGGCTCGTTCGACCGTCTGCAGGAGCTCTCGTTCTCTTACTACGACACCCGTCCCGTCGGCTGGCTGGTCTCGCGCCTGACCAGCGACTGCGACAAGATCAGCCGCATCATCCCCTGGTTCAGCCTCGATGTCGTCTGGGGCTCGTGCATGCTCGTGGGCATCTCGATCGCGATGCTGATGCTCCACTGGCCCCTGGGGCTGACGGTCCTGCTGATTGTGCCGCCGCTGGTGCTCGTCACGGCGTACTTCCAGCGGCGCCTGCTCTCCAGCTCGCGCCAGATCCGGCGGACCAACTCGCAGATCACCGCCTCGTACTCCGAAGAGCTGATGGGCGTCAAGACGACCAAGAGCCTGGTGCGCGAAGAGGCCAACCTCGGCGAGTTCCAGAGGCTCTCGGACACCATGCACGAGTGCTCGATGCGCAACCGGCTGCAGTCGGCGATCTACCTGCCCGCCGTGATCGTGCTCGGCTCCGTCGGCGCCGGCCTTGCGCTCTGGAAGGGCGGCGTCGAGGTCGCAAAGCCCGGGGGCGGGGCGCTGTCGGTCGGCGAGCTGATCGCCTTCATGCAGTTCACCGGCCTTTTCGCGATGCCGATCCAGGACCTCGCCGCGAGGTTCACCGACCTCCAGAGCGGCCAGGCCGCGGCCGAGCGCATCCAGTCCCTCCTCGACACCGAGCCGGAGATATCCGACTCGCCGGAAGTGCAGAGCGCGATCGGCGCGCACGCTTCGAGCGATCGCGCCGATGATCCGGCTCTCGCCGAGGACGGCCTGCCCGCGAAGATCGACCGCGTCGAGTTCCGGCGCGTCTGGTTCGAGTACAAGCCGGGCGAGCCGGTGCTCAAGGACTTCAGCCTCACGGTCGACGCGGGGCACACGGTCGCGCTGGTCGGCCAGACCGGCGGGGGCAAGAGCACCATCGTCTCGCTGGCCGCACGATTTTATGAGCCCACGCGGGGCGAGATCCTCATCGACGGCGTCGACTACCGCAAAAGAAGCCTCCGCTGGCTGCAGTCCAGCCTCGGCGTCGTGCAGCAGACCCCGCACCTGTTCTCGGGCACGGTCGGGGACAACATCCGATACGGGAGGTTGGACGCGACCGACGAGGATCTGGTCCAGGCCGCGAAGGCCGCCAACGCCTGGGGCTTCATCGAGCGCCTCGAAGGCGGGCTGTCGTTCGAGGTCGGCGAGGGCGGCCAGCGTCTCTCGACGGGCCAGCGCCAGCTCGTCTCGCTCTCGCGCGCCCTGCTCGCCGACCCGCAGATCGTCATCATGGACGAGGCGACCAGCTCGGTCGACACCGAGACCGAGCGCCTCGTGCAGGACGCGATCGAGACGCTGCTGCAGGGCCGCATCGCCTTCGTCATCGCCCACCGTCTGAGCACCATCCGCTCGGCCGACACGATCCTCGTCATCAACGAGGGCGTGATCACCGAGCGGGGCACCCACGACGAACTCATGGCCAAGCGCGGGCGCTACTTCAGCCTTTACAGAAACCAGTTCGCCCGGGAGCACTGGCGGAGGTAGGCCCGGTCGGCGGCCCCGCCCCTCCGGCGGATACGCTTGACGGCTATGGGAGGGCGCAACAACCACCGACCGACGGAAACAGCCGATCCCGCACAAGCGGACGGGCGGCGAGGGGGCGAGGCTGTCTTCAGCACGCGGGGCGTCACCAAGGTCTACACCATG
This sequence comes from Phycisphaerales bacterium, assembly GCA_007694925.1. Lineage (GTDB taxonomy): Bacteria > Planctomycetota > Phycisphaerae > Phycisphaerales > UBA1924 > SLFH01. The sequence goes on from REET01000158.1 coordinate 27,919, forward strand.
GGCGCTGTCGAGGTCCACGCCCTCCGGGGCGTCGACCTCGACCTGTACAGCGGCGAGTTCGTTGTGTTGCTCGGCCCCTCGGGAAGCGGCAAGTCCACCCTGCTGAACATCCTCGGCGGGCTCGATGTCCCCACCGCCGGGAGCGTCCGCTACATGGACGAGGATCTCTCGGGCGCCGGCGACGCCGTGTTGACCCGCTACAGGCGCGACCATGTCGGCTTCGTCTTCCAGTTCTACAACCTCATCCCGAGCCTGACCGCCCGTGAGAATGTCGCGCTGGTGACCGAGATCGCCCGCGACCCGATGACGCCCGAGGAAGCGCTCGAGATCGCCGGGCTCCCGGACCGGATGGACCACTTCCCCTCGCAGCTCTCGGGGGGCGAGCAGCAGCGGGTCGCGATCGCCCGCGCCATCGCCAAGCGTCCGCGGGTCCTCCTCTGCGACGAGCCGACGGGCGCGCTCGATGTCAAGACCGGGATCGTCGTGCTCGAAGCGCTCGACCGCGTCAACCGCGAGATCGGCGCGACGACCGCCGTCATCACCCACAATGTCTCCATCGCCGAGATGGCCGACCGCGTCGTGTCGATCTACGACGGACGCATCGCCGAGGTCCGGCGCAACGACCGAAAGGTCCCCGCCAGCGAGCTCCGGTGGTGAGGGCACTTGACAGAAAACTCCTCAGAGATCTCCGGGGCTCGTGGGCCCAGGCCCTGGCCATCAGCGTCGTGCTCGCCTGCGGCGTCGCCATGTACATCATGTCGATGACGACACTCGTCTCCGTCGAACGCTCGATGGAGAGCTACTACCGCGACCAGCGCTTCGCCGATGTGTTCGCCCATCTCAAGCGAGCGCCGGACTCGCTCCGCGAGCGGATCGTGTCGATCCCCGGCGTTGCCCGGGCCGAGACGCGCGTCGTGGCGGATGTCAACCTGCTCATCGACACCCGGCCGGAGCCGGCCGTGGGGCGCCTCGTCTCTCTGCCCGAGCGGGGCGAGCCCGCCCTCAACGCGCCGTACCTCCGCCGCGGACGCTGGATCGAGCCCGACCGCCCCGGCGAGGCGCTCGTCAGCGAGGCGTTCGCCGAAGCCCATAGCCTCCGTCCGGGCGACAGCGTCAGGGCCGTCATCAACCAACGCCTGCGCGAGCTGACCATCGTCGGGATCGCGCTCTCGCCCGAGTATGTCTACGAGATCCGTCCGGGCGAGATGCTGCCCGACCCGCTCCGCTTCGGCGTCTTCTGGATGAGCAGGCGCGAGCTCGGCCCTGCCTACGACCTCGACGGCGCGTTCAATGATGTCTCGCTCGGCCTCATGCCCGGCGCCGCCAAAGCCGAGGTCATCGCCCGCCTCGACGAGCTCCTCGCGCCCTACGGCGGGCTCGGCGCCTACGGACGCGACGAGCAGATCTCCCACCAGGTCCTCGAAAGCGAGATCGATCAGCTCCGCGGCATGAGCCTGCTCATCCCCGCGATCTTCCTCGCCGTCACGGCCTTCCTCTTCAACATGGTCATCTCGCGCATGATCCGGTCGCAGCGCGAGCAGATCGCGGCGCTCAAGGCCTTCGGCTACTCGAACACGGAGATCGGGGGCCACTACGCGGGCTTTGTCGGGCTCATCGTCTTCGCGGGTGTGCTGCTGGGCGCAATCGGCGGGTGGTGGCTCGGTGGCGCGATGGTCGACATGTATGTCCGTTTCTTCCGCTTCCCCCGCCTCGACTTGGTCTTCGATGTCGGGGCGGTCGCGGTCTCGGCGTTGCTGAGCCTGCTCGCCGCCGGCGCCGGGGCGTTCTGGGCCCTCCGTCGCGCCGTGCGCCTGCCCCCGGCCGAGGCGATGCGTCCCGAGCCGCCCCCGGACTTCCGCGCCACTGTCATCGAACGCCTCGGCCTGCAGCGTTCCCTCTCGCAGCCGGCGAGGATGGTCCTGCGGAACATCGAACGACAGCCGCTCCGCAGCTCGCTCACCTGTCTGGGCATGTCGCTGGCCGTCGCGATCATGGTGCTGGGCAACCTCAACGCCGAGATCATCGACCGGCTCATCAAGCACGAGTTCTTCTGGACGCAGCGCCAGGACATGACCGTCTCGTTTGTCGAGCCGACCTCGGGGCGTTCGCTGAGAGAGGTCGAACGCTTGCCCGGCGTGCTGTACGCCGAGCCGTTCAGAGCCGTCGCGGTCCGTGTCCGGTCCGGCCAGGTCTCGCGCCGTGTCGCGCTCATGGGCCTGCCCGAGCAGCGCGACCTGCGCCGCCTGCTCGACGAGGACGCGAGAGAGGTCGCCCTCCCGCCCGACGGCCTGCTGATCTCCGAGAGCCTCGCCGAGATCCTCGGCGCCCGTCCGGGCCAGAGCGTGCAGATCGAAGTCATGGAGGGCCGGCGTCCGGTCCGGGCCGTTCCCATCGCCGGCGTCATCGCCGACTACTCGGGGCAGTCGGTCTACATGAATATCAAGGCGCTGCACCGCCTCATGCGCGAGCAGGACGCGATCTCCGGCGCGTTCCTCAAGGTCGATCCCGACGGCGCCGAGGCGCTCTTCTCCGAGCTCCGCAGGACACCGGGCGTCGCCGGCGTCACCATCAAGGACGCGGCGATCGACAGCTTCGAAGAGACCATCGCCGAAAGCCTGCTGCTGCTCCGAGCCTTTACGATCTCATTCGCGACGATCATCGCCTTCGGCGTGATCTACAACAGCGCCCGCATCTCCCTTTCTGAACGGGGCAGAGAGCTCGCCACGCTCCGCGTGATCGGGTTCACACGCGCCGAGATCTCACGCATCCTTCTGGGCGAGCTCGCCCTGCTCACCCTCATCGCCATCCCGGTCGGCCTCGTGATCGGGCGCGAGCTCGGCGCATTCGCGATGGAGGCCCTCCAGACCGAGCACCAACGCTTCCCCGTCGTCATCGGGCGTCAGACCTACGCCTACGCGGTCGCCGTGACCATCGTCGCGGCGACGCTCTCCGGCCTTATCGTCCGTCGGCGGCTCGACCGCCTCGACCTCATCGCAGTCCTTAAGTCGCAGGCATGAATCCGTGAAACTCACGATCACCAGAATCCTGGGAGCGTCCGTCGGCGTCGCGGCAGTCGCCGGGCTCGTGTACGCCTTCATCCCCGCCCCCGTCATCGTTGACGCGGCCCAGGTCCGCGAGGGCCAGATGGTTGTGACTGTCGACGACGACGGGCGCACGCGCATCCGCGACCGCTACATCGTCTCCTCGCCGCTGGCCGGCCGCGTGCAGCGCACCACCCTCCGCGCCGGCGATCCCGTCGAGGCGGGGACGACCCGTCTGACGACCATCGCGCCGGCCGACCCCAGCCTGCTCGACGCCCGGGCCGTCGCCGAGGCCGAGGCGCGCGTGCGCCGCGCCGAGGCATCGCTGATGAGGGCCGGCCCCGAACGCGAACGGGCACGCGCCCAGTTCAACTACAGCGAGTCCGAGCTCGGCGCCGTCCGCGCCGCGTTCGACCGGGGCGTCGCCGGGCGCCTGGAGCTCGAAGCCGCCGAGCTCCAGCACCGCGCCGCGCTGGAGCTCCTCAACGCCGCGAAGTTCTCAGAAGAGATCGCCCGCTTCGAGCTCGACCTGGCGCGAGCAGCGCTGCTGCGCACAAGGCCGGATTCCGGCGACGACGCCGGAATCGAGCACATCGAGATCACCGCCCCCGTCGACGGGCGCGTGCTCCGCGTCTTCCAGGAGAGCATGGCGGTCGTCGCGCCGGGCGCGCCGCTGATCGAGATCGGCGACCCGACCGACCTCGAAGTCGAGATCGATGTCCTCTCGACCGACGCGGTGCGCGTCGTCCCCGGCGCACGGGTCTTCTTCGAGCGGTGGGGGGGCGACGGCGTGCTGGAGGGGCGCGTCAGGCTCATCGAGCCCCGCGCGTTCACCCACATCTCCGCGCTGGGCGTCGAGGAGCAACGCGTCTACATCATCGCCGACTTCATCGATCCGCCCGAGCAGCGCCCCTCGCTCGGCGACGCCTACCGCGTCGAGGCCCGCATCGTCGTCTGGGAAGAAGACGGCGTCGTCATCGCTCCGTCCAGCGCGCTCTTCCGCCACGAAGGAAGCTGGGCCGTCTACACCATCGACAACGGCCGAGCCCGCCGACGCGCCGTCGAGGTCGGCCAGATGTCCGGCATGGACGCCCAGATCATTGACGGCCTCCAGCCCGGCCAGACACTGATCGTGCACCCCGGCGACGACATCAAAGACGGGGCCCGTGTGCAGATCCGCCGCTGACTCTCTCCGCTGCCCGGACAGCCGGAACCAAGCACCGCCCAACGCGGCTGGGCGACTCGACTTCGCTCTTAGCTCTTCGCCTCTTCGGGGCGTGGCGGCTCAACAACCGGGACGCGCCCGCCGGGGTAGAACGCGAGGAGCGCCAAGAGGCAGCCGATCGCCAGCCACATGGGGACGCTGAAGAGGCGGGTGTAGTTCATCACGCCGTCGGTGCGGGCCCACTCGCCGATCTGTCCTGCAAAGACGCTGCCGACGATGATGCCGACGCCGAAGATGATGGTGCCGAAGAGGGACTGGGCGCTGGCGCGCACGCCGGGCGAGGTTTGCTCGTCGACGACCATGAAGGCGATAAAGACGAAGCAGCCGAAGCAGACGCCGTGGAGCGCGACGCCGAGCATCAGCGTCAGCACCGGCGGGAGCGGGATCGCGTCGACATAGGCGAAAAGGGCCATGCGTGCGGCGTAGGCCGAAACGCCGACGGCCAGCAGCGTCTTTCGAGAGAACTTCCGGGCGAACAGCGGGATGAGCGCGAGGACGAGGATCTCGGACATCTGCCCGATGGTCATCAGCCCGCCGCCCCCGACGCCGAAGACGCGGTTGATCGTCGCGGCGAGGTCGACATCGCCGAAACCAGCCTGGAAGGTGCCGAGGAACGCGCCGGTGTGCACGAAGTAGAACTGGTGGATGCACGAGATCGGCACGGCGATGAGGAAGAGCGTGACGAGCGGCTGGCGGCGCACCTCGCCGATCGCCTTGAGCGTCGCGTTGGACTTCTCGCCCCTGGCGGGCGGGGTCGCCGGGAGCGTGAGGCAGTAGAGCCCCAACGCGATACCGAGAACGGCGCTGAGGCGGAAGGCGTCTGCGATGCCGGCGGCCTGCGAAGCGAGCTGCTCGGCGTCCGTCGCCCCAGCGGGCGTGTGCCGGTGCAGGAGCCACTGCCCGATGCCGATGCCCACTGCGATCCAGCCCAGCGTGCCCCAGACGCGGACCTTGCCGAACTGCTTGTCGCGGTCGGGCAGGTGATGGAAGGAGATCGAGTTGGTCAGGGCGAGGGTGGGGGAGTAGATGAGCGAGTAGAGGAGTGAGAACAGAAAGAACATCCAGTAGGCGTCGATCCACGCGAGCTGCCACACCAGCAGCCCGCCGGCGATGTGGCTGATGGCGAGGTAGCGTTCGGTGTTGAAGAAGCGGTCGGCGATCTGCCCGGCGATGAAGGGGGCAAAGACGGCGCCGATCCCGCCGATCATGAAGAGGTAGCCGATCTGGACATCGCCGAAGCCCCGGTGGCGGCTGAGGAAGAGGTACAAGAGCGGGAGCCAGGCGCCCCAGATCGCGTACTGCAGGAACATCATCAGCGAGAGCCGCGAGAGCAGGGCGGTCGGCAGCGGCTTCATGGACGCGGACTCCTGGGCGGGCGTTGGTGCGGCTCTGTCGCCCGAGCGGGCCGGCTCCGGCGGTCGTGTATAGTAAGGAAATCCTCACACAGATGGAGCCGTCGATGAAGCAACAGCTGGCCGCGGGCCTGATCGTGCTGGGTTCGTGCTGCGGGACATGGGCTGATGGGGGGGCTCATGGGGGGGCCGACGCCGGGGTTGGCGCTGGCGAGGCCGCCGTCGATCCAGGGCCTGTTCGGGCGCTCGTGCTTTCCGCCGAGCGCACGGACGCGGACGGGTCGCTGTGGCAGAGGCTCGATGCGCTGAGGCCCGGTCGGTTCGAGTTCATCCACGCGACGCTCGGCGAGCGTGAGGGGCAGGCCGGGGGCGGAGGCGTCCTGCTCGACGGGCCGGACAGATTCACGGAGTTCGATGTCGTGATCGCGCACGGGCGGGCCTGGCTCGGGGCGCTCTCGCCCGAGTTACGGCATGGCTTGGTCGGGCGTGTGCGCAACGGCGGAGGCTTTGTGGGGATCGATGCGCCGGCCGGCGCCGTGTCGGGCGCGGGCTTCGAACACCTGATCGGGGGCAGGCCCAGATCGGACGGAACTGTCGGCGATGTCGGCGTGCGGATCGCCGCGGCCGAGCACCCTGTCACGCGCGGGCTGCCCGGCGAGTGGACGCTCAGTGGCGAACTGCACGGGCTGCGCGGGATCGATGAATCCGGCTCGCTGGTCCTCGCCAGAGGCTTGCCGATCATCGACGCCGACGACATCGCAAGGCACCCCGTCGCCTGGGAGAAGAACCTCGGGCGTGGGCGGGTCTTCTACACTGTGCTCGGGAGTGATGCTCGCACGCTCGAAGACGAACACTTCGTCGGCATGATCTCAAACGCGATCGTCTGGGCATCCGATGCGCCACAGCCCGACGCCGACGGCGTGTACACGCTCTTCGACGGGATTTCGACCGACGGCTGGGCGATGACCGGGCCTGGCGAGTTTGTCCACGAGAACCCCGGTGAAGACGGCGTGCTGCTGGCGACGGGCGGGATGGGCATGCTCTGGTACGAGCGCCGCCGGTTCCGCGATTTCGAGCTCACCCTCGAGTGGAAGAACGAGCAGGCGAGCGACAACTCCGGTGTCTTTGTCCGGTTCCACGAACCGCCGAACTCGCCATGGGACGCGGTGCGCAAGGGCCACGAGATCCAGATCTACGACATCGAGGAGGGCGAGCAGATGACCGGCGCGATCTACAACCACGCCCCGGCGACGAGACTCGCCTCGAACCCGCCCGGCGAGTGGAACACCTTCGTGATCTCGGTGGTCGGGCACGACTACACGGTCGTGCTCAACGGCGAGACCGTCTGCGAATGGACCTGCCCGCCCGAGCGTCACGGGCGTGAGGGCTACATCGGTCTGCAGAACCACAGCGGCCCGGTGCGCTTCCGCAACATCCGCGTGCGGGAGATCGGCTCGGATCGGTGAGTGTGCTTCAGCGCAGCACGCTGTCCATCCGCCGCTTGATCTCCTGCAGGCGGTCCTCGCCCCCGCCCCGCACCTCTGCGGTCGCCCAGCCCGAGTAGCCGATCTCGGCGAGCGCTTTCATAACGCCGGGCCAGTCCGAATCGCCCTCGCCGATCTCGACTGCGAACCCGCGCCAGAGCCCTTCCTCGTCGCGCTTCTTGCGGCTGAAGTCCTTGATGTCGAGTTTCAGGATGCGGTCGCCGAGCGTTCGGATCCAGTGCGTCGGCCAGCCGTAGTTGACGATGTTGCCGATGTCGAAGTACCAGCCGACGGCGTCGCTCTCGAACTCGTCGACATACCGGGCCGCTTCGAGGGGGCTGAGCAGGAAGTGGTTCCAGACATTCTCGATCGCCATGCGGACGCCCAGTTGCTCGGCGAGCGGGATGAGGCGCCGGATCGCGCCCTGCGATCGCTCGTACGCGTCGGCGTAGGAGACCTCGGCGTTGACGACTGCGGGCACGACGAGCACCGTGTTTCCCCCGTAGGCGACGCAGTCGTGCAGCGCCCTCTCGACGCCCGCGATCGCCTGCCTGCGGACATTCCCATCGGGATGGGAGAGCGGGAGTCTCCAGTGCGTCGAGCAGACGGTGCCGTGGATCTTCAGCCCGGTCTCGTCGCGGGCGTCGATGACTTCTTGCTGGTCGAGTTCGTTGGGGCTTGCGATCTCGACGCCGTCGTAGCCGAGGCGCTTGAGCAGTCGGAACTTGTCGAGCACCGAGCCGTCGTAGGCGACCATCTCGTACTTGACGGCGTGCCGGAGGGCGACGGGGCGTGCGTTCGGTTCTGCGCCGGCGGCGAGCAGACCGGGCAGCGCCGCGCCGGCCGCGGCTGCGAGTGTCATCGCGTGGAAGGTCCGCCTGTCGATCGGCTTCGGTGCGTCGCGGTCCATGTTCGGCGCTCCTTCTTGGGCGTGGCGATGGGGGCGATTCAGCGGAAGGGCGTGACGCCGGGAACCGGGACGGGGGCCGTCTCGATGTCGCCGAACTCGTAGCGATCGGGCGTCAGGTCTTCCTTGGAGTTCATCGCCTGCTCCCAGGTGAGGGTCTGGCCGGTGTACGCGGCCATGCGCCCGGCGATGGACATCATGGTGCTGAGGGTCATCAGCTCGCCGTCGTCGATCGGCTTGCCGCTGCGGATCGAAGCGAAGAGCTCGTCGTGCTCGACCTGGTACATGTTGGGTCGGTCGCCCTTGTACTCCCAGGGCGTTTCGCCATCGATGCGGTGCGTCGGCGCCCAGCCGTTAACGAAGCATGTGCCCTTGGCGCCGATGATGTAGTCGGTGTTGTCGAAGGGGGTGTTGGCGACCTGGCGGCAGGTGTGGAAGCAGCGCTCGCCGGTCTCGTACTCGTAGATCACCGAGAAGTTGTCGTAGACATTGCCGAACCGCTCGGGCGGGCGGGCCTGGCGTCCGCCCAGCGCCGTGACTCGGGCCGGGACCTTGCCCCGCATCGCCCAGTTGATCTTGTCGACACTGTGGCACGCCTGCTCGACGATGTGGTCGCCGCTGGCCCAGTTGTAATGCCACCAGTTGCGGATCTGCCACTCCATCTCCGACCACTCGGCCTTGCGCTCGGGCGGCCTGATCGGCGCGGCGTGATAAGTGGTGTGCACGGCGCGGACATCGCCGATCGCGCCCTCGTGGATCTTGGCGAAGGTCGCACGCTCGGGGCTGCTGTACCGCCAGCAGAAGCCGGAGACGAGCGAGAGCTTCTTCTGCCGCGCAACCTCGGCGGATTCGATCACCGAGCGGACGCCCGGCGCGTCGACCGCCATCGGCTTCTCGCAGAAGATGTGCTTGCCGGCCGCGACCGCCGCCGCCAGGTGCGCCGGGCGGAAGTGCGACGGCGCGCACAGCAGCACGACATCGACGCCGCTGTCGATCACGCGCTGGTGGTTGTCAAAGCCCGTGAACCTGCGGTCGTCGCCGACCTCGACGCGGTCGCCGAAATGTTCCTTCAGACGCGAGAGGCTGCTGTCGAGCCGGTCGGCGAAGAGGTCGCCCATCGCGGTGATGACGACGCCGGGGTCGGCTCGGATCGCCTGCACCGCTGCGCCCGTTCCGCGCCCGCCGCAACCGATCAGCCCGACGCGGATGCGGTCGGCCCCGCCCGCTGCGCCCCACGCGGGGAAGGCGGCGGTCGCTGCGCCGGCGGCGGCGACCTTGAGGAACTCACGCCGCCCGAGGCCGAGCCCCGACCGACGCACGGCATCTTTCTCGCTGTAGCTCATGGTCTTTTCTTGTCCTGGCTTGCTGGCCGAGGGGTTGTGTCGCCGCCGGGTGATTTGGGGTTTTGTTCAAGCACGACGCGGAAGCCGACGAATCCCGCGTCGGCGAGCCACCATTCGCTGGGCGGAAACTGCGGGTCGCTGGCGTTCCAGTCCGGGCTGGGGCGCTGCTTGGCTTTGCAGCCGAGCTCGCTTGCGGGCGTGAGGTACGACCCGCCGAGAACGACGGGCTTGCCGTCCGGATCCGTCGCCCACTCCGCGGCGTTGCCCAGAAGATCGTAAAGCCCGTTGGCGTCGGCCTGTGTCGCGCCGACGGGCTGGGTCTTGGCGTTGCTGTTCCCGCGATGCCACGCGTGGTCGTCGAGATTGCGCTCGTCGATGCCTGAGGCGGCGCACGCGGCGAGCCACTCCTCGGCGGTCGGCAGGCGGTAGCGTTTGCCGGTGCGGGCGGAGAGCCACGCGCAGAACGCCTCGGCGTTCTTGTGGGTCATCGAGATCGCCGGAAAACCCGCGCGACCGAAGCCCCTGTCCATCGCGATGTAAGGACGCGAGGGCATGGTCAGCGCGTCCGCGTCGTCCGCTTCCGCGTCGGCCTCGTCGAGCCCGTACACAAAGGCATCGAACCAGTCCCAGGTGACCTCGGTCGCGCCGATCCAGATCGTCTGCTTCTGCCCGGCTTCCGACCCCGGGACTTGCACCGGGACGAGACGCATCTCCAGCGTCGTGCCATCCAGCCGTTGCACGAACGGCTCGGGCGAGGCGGCCGCCGCGCTGACGGCCAGCGCCGAGCACGCGATCGAGAGCGTGAACAACACGGATGCAACTCCTCGGTGCAGGTAGCATGGGCCCATGCACGCACCCGGGCCCGCTTTCACCATAACAGATCGGCTCCGGATCCGCGCCATCGCATGGTTGCTATTGGCGGTGTTTTCCTTGGCTGCAATCGCGTGCGCCGCCGGGCCGGATCAGGACCCCGAAGTCGGGTTGGAGCGGTTCGAGTTCCGCTCGATCATCATGGCGGCCGAGGCCTCGGTGGTGCTGTACGCACGGGACGAGGAGGCAGCGCGAGCACACGCCGCCGCCGCCTTCGACCGCATGAACCGGCTCGACGCCGTGATGAGCGACTACCGAGTGGACAGCGAACTCATGCGCCTCGCCGAGCTCCCCCACGCCAGGGCGAACGAGATCAGCGACGAACTCTTCCGCGTGCTCCTCGCCTCGATCGAAATCGCCGAGGCCTCCGCCGGCGCCTTCGACCCGACCATCGGCCCGCACACCTTGCTCTGGCGCGAGGCCCGAAGGCGGGGCGAGCCGCCCGCCGACGAGCGCCTCAACGAAGCGGCGAAGGCGGTCGGATGGGGGGCCGTACGCCTCGACGCCCGCAGTCGCGAAGTCACCCTCGCAAAGCCGGGCATGCGGCTCGACCTCGGCGGCATCGGCAAGGGCTTCGCCGTCGACGAGGCGTTGGCCGAACTCACCGCCCGCGGCGTCGAGCGGGCGATGGTCCGCCTCGGGGGCGACATCGCCGTCGGCCGCGCCCCGCCCGGACGCCCCGGCTGGCGGATCGCACTTCCCGGCGACAACGCCGAACACCTCGACCTGCACCACGCCGGCGTCTCAACATCCGGCGACGCCCACCAGCACCTTGATGCCGGCGGCAAGCGCTACTCGCACATCATCGACCCGGAGACCGGCCGCGGACTCATCTTGAGCGACACCGTCACCATCGTCGCCCCCAACGCCACCACCGCCGACGCCCTCGCCACCGCGATCAGCGTCATCCTCGCCCGAGGCAAAGACCGCGCCGATCTCGCCACCCGCTTCCCCGGGGTGACCGTCTACCTCACCCGGACCCGTTGACAGCAAAAAAGAAAAAAGGCTCCGGCACGGTCTGGCACTCTCCAGCGCCACCCTGCACGAAACCAAAGTGACCCCAACGGGATTCGAACCCGTGTCTCCACCTTGAAAGGGTGGCGTCCTGGACCAGGCTAGACGATGGGGCCGGGACTCTGCCGGGCCCGATAGCCGCCCGGCCTGCTCGCTTGTGGGCCCATCATAGACCCCTCCATCCCCCGCATCCCTCGCCCCGTCCCCGCAGACCTCCCCTGCGCCCGCCCCCGGCTCCGGGTGCGCCCTTCGCGCTTGTTTCGACCTCCCGCACAACCGATATCCAGCACATGGAACGCGAAGGCAAGCACGACAACCCCATCACACGCCGCTCGGGGTACATCCTCGGCCTCGGGCTCATGGTCGCCTCGATCTCGACCGTCGCGATCCTCTCGGATCCGCGCGACTCGGCCGCACGAGACCAAGTCCCCGTCCATGACTCCATGGCCCCCGAGCTCAGCAATGAGCAGGGCGCCTACCTCGGCGAGCTCCGCGGGCGCACGCAGCGCCTCCGCATCCGCCTCACCCCCGACGGCCCGCGCTACACCGTCCTCGACGCCCAGGGCTTCATCCTCGACACCAACCTCGACCGCGAGTCGCTCCACCGCCTCTACCCCGACCTCGACCCCGCCTCGATCGACGCCGGCTCGGAGCGCACCGGCCGCACGCCCGAGCTGAAGGAATCCCGCCAGCTCATGATCGCAGACGACCCCGGCGGGTGGTGAATCCTCGGCCGCAGGCCCCTGTGCACAACCCTCGGGCCCGAGCGCACGCCCATCGGCGCGCCCATAGCATCGGCCGATGCATGCCGCGCCGCCCGTCACACCGCTCACGCTCCCGCTCGACGCGGACGACCTGATCCTCTACGGCGGCACCTTCGACCCGCCGACCCGCGCCCACATCGATCTGCCCGCCCTCGCTCGCGACGCCGTCCTGCCCGGCGCCGTGCTCGTCTACATCCCCGCCGCCCGCTCGCCCCACAAGCCCGGCGGCCCCGACGCCCCCGACGACGCCCGCGTCGAGATGCTCAAAGCCGCCATCGACGCGCGCACCCGCACCCTCATCTGGACCGACGAGATCGACCGCGCAAAGGCCTCCGGCGAGCCGAGCTACATGGTCGACACCCTCCGCCGCGCCCGCCAATCCCTCGGCGGCAAGCCCCGCATGCGCCTGCTGATCGGCGCCGACCAGGCCCTCGCCTTCCACCGCTGGAAAGACCACGCCGAGATCGCCCAGCTCGCAGAGCCGCTGGTCATGCTCAGAACGCCCAGCGAATCCGCCGAAGCCCTGCTGGATCAGCTCGCCGAAACCGGCGCGTGGAGCGACGCCGAGCTCGAACGCTGGCGCGCCCGCATCGCCCCCGTCCCCACCATGGGCGTCAGCGCCACCGACGCCAGAGAGATCCTCAAAAGCCGCGGCACAGACTCGGGCGCACTCGAAGCACTCCTCCCCGCCCCCGTGCTCGACATCATCCGCCGCCGAGGCCTCTACGGCATCAACTCCTAAACACGGATCTCGGGCAGCCCGGCTCGCCGAGCCGGGTTCGTCGCATGCCCGGACCCCGGACGCCGCCCTCTGAGCACAGCGAAGAGTCGGGTCGATCGGCCCTCGACAGGGAATATAGGTCAG
>REET01000202.1 GCA_007694925.1 Phycisphaerales bacterium
GGGTGGTCAGGCTGCTCTCGTGGGCCGTGATCATCTTCGGCGCTGTGGTGATCCTGCGGGCGCTGCCCACCGCGCAGTTCGTCGATCTTTTGCAGCGCCAGGTGGCGACGATGGGGATCTGGGGCCCGGTGGTGTTCGGCGCGGCCTATCTCATAGGCGCGTTGCTCTTCGTGCCCGGATCGGCGTTGACGCTCGCCGCCGGCGCGCTCTTCGGGCTCGGCATAGGCATGGTCACGGTCTCGGTCGCCTCCACAGCGGCCGCGGGCGCCGCCTTCCTGATCGGCCGGTACATCGCGCGTGACAAGGTCCGCGAGGTTGCGGAACGCAAACGGATCTTCGGCGCGATCGACCGCGCCATCGCCGAGGGCGGCTGGAAGATCGTCGCGCTGCTGCGCCTCTCGCCGGCGGTCCCGTTCTCGCTGGGCAACTACCTCTTCGGGCTGACGCCTGTGCGCTTCTGGCCCTATGTGGCCGCGTCGTGGGCCGCCATGCTGCCCGGGACTTTTCTCTATGTGTATCTCGGGTTCGTGGGTGGCCGGGCCGCTGCGGGCGAGACCGAGAGCGTCTGGGAATGGGTGCTGCTCGGCGTCGGCCTGCTCGCGACCGTCGCGGTCACCGTGTACATCACCAAACTCGCCCGCAAGGCGTTGAAGGAGACACCCTTGAGCGACGCGGAACAGCAAGCGATCGCCGACAAGCCGACCGCCAAGGTCCACAAGCGTCCCAAGCCTGTGCTGAAGATCGGCGTCGCCGCGCTCGTGATGGCCTTCCTGGCCGCTTGCGCCGAGACAAACCGCAACTGGCTCCGCGGGCTCTTCGGCCCCCCGGCGGTCACGATGCAGGAGACCTTCGCCGACGACGGCTCCGGGTCGGTGTTCGACCACTCGGTGTTCGACCGCGTGCTCTCGGAGCATGTGTACGAGGGCGGCTTCATCGACTACGAGGCGATCGCCGCCGACCCATCCGACCTCGACCGCTACATCGAACAGCTCGCCGGCGCGGACCCGGACGCGCTCGGCCGCGACGAACGCCTCGCGCTCCTGATCAACGCGTACAACGCCTTCACGATCCGGCTCATTCTCGACTACATGCCCGTCGACTCGATCCGGGACATCCCGCGCTCGCAGCGTTGGGACCACAAGAGGTGGGGAATCGGGGGCAGGTTGCACAGCCTCAACGAGATCGAGCACGAGATCATCCGGCCCAACTTCGCCGAGCCGCGGATCCATTTCGTGCTGGTCTGCGCCGCCGTCGGCTGCCCGCCCCTGCGCAAAGAGGCGTACACGGGCGAGAAGCTCGAATCGCAGCTCGCAGACCAGTCCGAGTATGTGCACTCGCACGACCGATGGTTCGTGCTGGACAAGGAACGCGAGGAGCTGCACCTCACGCAACTCTACCAGTGGTACGCGGGCGACTACGAACAGAAGGCGCCGTCTGTCGTCGCCTACGCGGCGCAGTTCTGCCCCGAGCTGGTCCGCCTGATCAACGCCGGGCGCGAGCCCCGCGTCCGGTACCTCGATTACAGCTGGAAGCTCAACAGCCTCGACTACACCCACCTCGCCGGCGAACGCAGCAAGTAAACCGGCGCCCAAAGGGAGGCGGAGACATGCACATGAACAAAGAACGAGTCGCCCACCAGATCCACCCGATGGACGAGCACAACACCCGCCTGAGAGACGAGGTGCACCCGCCGGGCTGGACCAACCCCACGTCCAAAGGACGCTACAACATGGTCGTCATCGGCGGGGGGAGCGCCGGCCTCGTCACCGCCGCCGGCGCGGCGGGTCTGGGCGCAAAGGTCGCCCTCATCGAACGCGACCTGCTCGGAGGCGACTGCCTCAACCACGGGTGCGTCCCCAGCAAGGCGATCATCCGCTCGGCGAGGGCCGCGGCCGACGCCCGTCATGCGCCAGAACTCGGGATCGAGATCGATGGCGAAGTCCGCCCGGACTTCCCGAAGGTGATGGAGCGGATGCGCCGCCTCCGCGCCGGCATCGCCCCCGTCGACTCGGCCGAACGCTTCCGATCCCTGGGCATCGATGTCTTCCTCGGCGAGGGCCGATTCACCGGCCCCGACTCGATCGAGGTCGACGGCACGCGCCTGGAGTTCTCCCGCGCATGCGTCGCAACCGGCGCTCGCCCGGTCTCGCCCCCGATCGACGGGCTCGACGAGGCTGGGTACCTCACCAACGAGACGGTGTTCGCGCTCACAGAGCTCCCAAAGCGCCTCGCCGTGATCGGCTCGGGGCCGATCGGCTGCGAACTGGCCCAGAGCTTCGCCCGCCTCGGATCCCGCGTGACGGTCATCGAGATGGCCCCGCAGATCCTCCCCCGCGAAGACCGCGACGCCGCCGAGATTGTCATCGACCGGATGCGGCGCGACGGCGTCGAGTTCGTGCTCGAATCGAAGGTATCCCGCGCAGAGAAGACCGACAAAGGCGTCCGGTTGACGCTGCACAGCCAGGGGATCGAGGACACCATCGAGGTCGACCGTGTGCTCGTCGGCGTTGGGCGTGCGCCGAATGTCCAGGGCCTCGGGCTGGAGGCCGCCGGCGTCCGGTTCGACGAGCGGGACGGGATCGAGGTCGACGCCCGCCTGAGGACGAGCAACAAGCGGGTCTACGCCGCGGGCGATGTCTGCTCGCAGTACAAGTTCACGCACGCGGCCGACGCGATGGCGAGGATCGTGATCCAGAACGCCCTCTTCTTCGGACGCTCTCGCGCCGACAAGCTCGTGATGCCATGGTGCACCTACACAGACCCAGAGATCGCGCATGTCGGCATGTACAAGTCCGACGCCGACGAGGCCGGCGTCGCGACCGAGACCATCAGCATCGAGCTGAAGGAGGTCGACCGCGCGATCCTCGACGGGGACACCGGCCTCCTGAAAGTCTTGCTCCGCAAGGGGTCCGACGAGATCCTCGGAGCGACCCTCGTCGCCTCGCACGCCGGCGAGACGATCTCCGAGGTCACCGTCGCGATGACCAACAAGCTCGGCCTGCGCAAGCTCGCCGGTGTCATCCACCCCTACCCGACCCAGGCCGAGGCGATCAAGAAGGCCGCCGACGCCTACAACCGCCAGCGGCTAACGCCCCGCGTCAAGTCGCTGTTCGAGCGGATCATGGCGTGGAGACGCTGAACGACCAACCCGCAGGAGCCGGCCCCGCACAGCCCGGATCCGGCGCCGCCCTCGCCCGTTCCGTCGGCGGGGCCGCCCTCATCGGCTACGCCCTGCTCCTGGCGACGCTCTCGTGGCTGCTGAGCGAGGGCAGGCTCGGCGTCGACGCGGCCTTGCTCTGGCTCGCGGGAGGGTCGATGCTCGCCGGCGCACTCTACCTCCTCGCCGCAACAAAGGCCCAGCGGGCAAGGGCCGCCCCGCCGCTCTGGCTACTCCTCGCCGTGTTCATCGGCGCGCGCCTGATCGTCGGCGTCGCGCCCCCGATGCTCGAAACCGATTTCTACCGCTACATGTGGGACGGCGGCGTGACGGTCGCCGGACTCAACCCCTACATGCACACGCCCAACGACGCAATGCTCGCCGCGCACGAACCGGGCGATCCGATCGGCGAGATCGCCCGGCGGGGCGAGAGCGTGCTCGAACGCGTCAACCACCCGCACCTGACCACGATCTATCCGCCCGTGGCTCAGGCAGCCTTCGCCGCGGCGCATCTGATCGATCCGTTCGGCGTCGCAGGGCTCCGCGCCGTCTTCCTGCTGGCGGACCTCTGCACGCTGGCGCTGCTGCTGAAGCTGCTCGGCGTGCTCGGGTTGCCCCGTTCCCAGATCCTCTGGTACGCCTGGAACCCGCTCCTGCTCCGCGAGGTCTACTCGTCGGTGCACATGGACATCCTGCTCCTCCCGCTGATCGCGCTGGCGATCCTGGCCGTCGCGGCCAAGCGCCGAACGATCGGCGCGGCTTGCTGCGTCGTCGCCTCCGCCATCAAGGTCTGGCCCGTCCTCCTCGTGCCGGTCCTGCTCCGGCCTCTGGCCCCGCCCCTGGGCCGGTTGATCTTCGCGGGGGCGGCGTGCGCCGCGCTCGCGCTCGTCCTCTGGAGCCCCGTCCTCCTCGTCGAACACGCCTCCGACAGCGGGTTCGTCGCCTACGGCAAGGGCTGGCAGAACAACGACGGCTTCTTCCGCGCCGGCATCTGGGCCACCGAGCGGATGCTCGCGCTGACAGGGCACGAGCTCTGGCGGTCGCACACCATCATGCGGATCGTCTCGGTCTCGCTCGTCGCGAGCGTCGTGGCCTGGTGCTCGTGGAAGTCGCCCCGCGGGGCGAGGGAAACGGCGAGGTCGTGCCTGATCGTCGTCGCCGCGGTCTTCCTGCTCAGCCCGACGCAGTTCCCCTGGTACTGGCTCTGGCTGCTCCCGCTGCTGACGCTGACGCCGTTCATCCCGCTGCTGCTCTACACCGCGCTGCTGCCGCTCTACTACGCCCAGGACCAGATCCCCTTCGTGCACTGGATCCAGCACGCCCCGGTCTGGGCGTTGCTGGCGATCGCATGGTTGCGGCGCAGGCCCGGGGGACCACGCCCAACGAAGGAGGCCGAACATGCGTAACGGTCAGAGCGTCGCTGTCATCATCCCCGCCCTCGACGAGGAGGCGACCATCGCCCGCGTCATCGCCCGCGTGCCGGAGTGGGCCGACAGGATCATCGTCGTGGACAACGGGTCGACCGACACCACCGCGAGCACCGCCTTTGCAGCCGGCGCCGAGGTCGTCTACGAGCCCGTCGCGGGCTACGGGCGGGCATGCCTGACCGGGATCGCCGAGGCGACCGGCAAGGAGCGCAAAGACAAGCCCCGCGCCGACATCCTCGTCTTCCTCGACGCCGACGGGAGCGACGAGCCGGAGCAGATGGACCGGCTCGTCGATCCGATCGCTTCGGGCCAAATGGACATGGTCATCGGCTCGCGCACGCTGGGCGACGCAGCCCCGGGATCGATGACCCCGCCCCAGCGCGTCGGCAACCGCATCGCGACCTTCTGCATCAAAACACTGTGGGGTGTCCGATACACCGACCTCGGACCCTTCCGCGCCATCCGCGGCCGGTCGCTCGAATCGCTCGCGATGGACGACGCCGCCTTCGGCTGGACGGTCCAGATGCAGATCAGAGCCTCGAAGGCCCGCCTCAACACGGCCGAGACTCCCGTCGACTACGCTCGGAGGGCCGGCGGGAACTCGAAAATCTCCGGAACGGTCTCGGGCGTCTTCCGGGCCGGCAAGGGCATCCTCGGCTGCGTCGCGAGGGAGTACATGCAGGGCCGCTCAAGCGTCAAACCCCGAGAAGCCCTCGGCGTCTTCGCCAAGTATCCCTCGCCGGGAAAGGCCAAGACCCGCCTGATCCCCGCCCTCGGCGCTGACGGCGCCGCCGAACTGCACGAGCAGATGCTCCGGCACGCGCTGCGATGCGTCGACGAGCTCGCGAGCGAACGCGCTGTCGAGACAACCGTCTGGCAGACCGGCGCAGAGGCCCATGCCTTCGCGGAGCGTTTCGCCCCCGACACGCCCTGCCGCGACCAGACCGGCCAGGATCTCGGCGAGCGCATGCACAACGCCTTTGTCGCGATGCTCTCGGGCGCCGACAGGGCGATCATCGTCGGCACGGATTGCCCGGAGATCTCGCCAGGCCTACTCGAAGACGCCTTCGACGCGCTGGGCCGCAACGACCTGGTGCTGGGCCCCGCCGCCGACGGGGGGTACTACCTCGTCGGGCTCAAGCGCCCCGCCGCAGGGCTCTTCCAGGGGATCGCCTGGGGCGCCGGCGGCGTCCTCCGAAAAACGCTGTCCAGAGCCGCCAGCATCGGGCTGAAGACCCGCCTGCTGACCGTGCTCAGCGATGTCGATCACCCCGAAGACATCGGCGTCTGGCGCCGCGTGCGCATCTCCCTGGAGACCAGCGGCCCCGTCCCCGCGCTCTCGGTCATCATCCCCACACTCAACGAGGCCGAGCGGATCGGCCCCCTGATCGATCGCGTCAAGAGCGATGAAACCGAGGTCATCGTCGCCGACGGCCAGAGCGACGACGCCACCCGCGAGATCGCCGCAGGACACGGCGCAAGGGTCGTCATCGCCTCAAAGGGACGCGGGCGCCAGATGGACGCCGGCGCAAAGATCGCGCGCGGACGCTCGCTCCTGTTCCTCCACGCCGACACCGAACTTCCCGAGGGTTTCGCCAGAACGGTCGAGCGGACGCTGAGAGACCCGCGTGTCGCCGTCGGCGCCTTCCGCTTCGCGCTCGACGCGCGGGGTCGCGCGTTCCGCGTCGTCGAGGCCGGAGTGCGCCTCCGCTGCAAGCTCTTCAAGACACCCTACGGCGACCAGGCCCTCTTCCTCCGCGCCGACACCTTCCGCGAACTCGGAGGGTTCGGGAGCACCCCGATCATGGAAGACCTCGATCTCGTCCGCCGAGCCGCAAAGCGAGGCAGGGTGCGCGTTGTCCGGCAAACAGCCGTAACCTCGGCCCGGCGTTGGAAAGGCGCGGGCGTGCTGAAGGTGACAGTGATCAACAGGCTCTGCGTGCTCGGCAGAGCGATCGGGATCCCGGCGTCGAGCCTGGCCGCATGGCGATCACGCGCGCGCTCGGGCAAAGACACCCATCGCAGAAGTGTTCAGATCGAGCCGACCGGCTCGGGCGCCCCCAGCGCCGAACGAGCGATCTCGATCGCCGGCTCCGAGGTCGAGGCGAAGAAGTAGAGCAGCCCGCCACTCCGCCAGACGAAGACATCGGCGCCGGCGCCCTGCTGTGCCTCCGGGCCGCGCGAGAGTCGGTATGCCCGCCCGTCCTCGATGCCCAGTTCGCCGGTGTCCTGCTGGATGTAGATGCTCACCAGCGGTTGCCCGTTCGGATCGGCCGCCGACGCGTCGAGCACCAGCCGCACCGAACGCCCGCGCCCGGGCACGGCACAAGGCCCCGCCCCGAGCAGGCTCAAGCCGCTGGCTTCCAGACGCCCGAGGTCGGGCCTGCGCCCGAGCACCGAGGCGAACCGTGCTGGGACATCGTCCAGCCTTGAGAGGCTGAAACGCGTACCGACGAGATCGGCATGCAGCTCGCACTCCTCGTGCTGCGTGGACAGGAACGAGACCAACGAGAGCCGCTGCGACGCGGTCATCTGCTGCACCGTGGGCGAGCCGGGGAGGCCGGACCTCACGACAACGATCGATCCCGCGGCCGCCAGCACCAACCCCGCCGCCAACGCGTAGCGCAACAGGGGGGCGCCGCGCCGCGCCGGGCCGTTGATCGGCAGTGCGCCGGGCGACCCGTTGTCAGCAGGCTGTGGGAGCTCCCGACCGCCAGAGGACGCAGACGCCAGCACTCGCTCACGAAGGCCGACGGGCGGCTCGCCCACCGCGGCTCTCGCGACCGCGCCGCGCAGACCCCGCTCGAACGCAATCACGGCGCGGTCCTCGGGGTGGTCCCGAAGGTGGGCTTCCAGCTCGACCTCTTCTTCCCGGGTCAATTCGCCGTCAGCCGCGGCCCGAAGGAGTTCGGTCCGCCTGGAGACGCCGGCCGGCTCGCCGCCGGGAGCCTGATTGTCACGAAAGCCGCTGAACATACTCACTCCCGGATCCGCTTACGGTCGCCTTCCCCCGAAGCCTCGATAAACCCCGCCTGTTCGAGCTGGCCCGCGACGGCCGGGTCGCCCCGCAACGCACGCCCCGTCTGGGCCCTGGCTCTGTGCAACCTGCTCATCACCGTTCCGATCGGAACCTCAAGCGACTCGGCGATCTCCCTGTACTTCAACCCCTCGACCGCCCAGAGCCAGAGCACATCGCGCAGCTCCGGGCTCAGCCTTGCGAGCGCTTCGTGCAGCTTGTGAGCCGCGGCGCCCAGGTCGAGGCCCTCAACCTCGGCAGGGTCCGGCGCCTCGTCGTGCTCGTGCAGGCCCATCGAGGTGTAGCGGTCGATCGCCCGCGCACCGGCGTTCTGGTGAGCGATCGATCCATAGAAGCTGTTCCTCGCGATCGTCATGAGCCAGGCCCGGACCCCCGCACCCTTCTCCTGAAACTTCTCAACCGTCTCGGGGCGGAACGCCCGCGCATAGACATCCTGGACCAAGTCCTCCGCTTTGTCCGCATCCCGAGTCAGAAAGCGGGCAAAGCGATAGACCGCGTCGAACTCCGCCATCGCAAGCTGTTGGAATTCTTGGGCCCGCATGGCTGAGTGTAACAGGCAATGGGTGGAGTCCAGCTCTTATTCCCCGACCGCAAGCACGCCAACCACGACGCGAACACGGGATCCCATGAAGAATCCAGAGCCGGACCTTCCAACGAGACTTGCCCGGCGGAACGCACGTCGCCGCCCACCCTGGCCAGGTCGGTCACGTAGCGATTCAGCCCCGCGTCGACATGGTCGATCGAGCCCGGCCGCACCGCGTTACCGCTCGCACTTCGAGAGGCCAGACTGCTCGGCTTCGACTTGGCCGTGTCTCTCGCGGCGATCGAGGCGTGGCGTCGTTCGCTCAGCCTCCGCCCTGGATATCTCCCCGACCCGGATCTTTTGCGGCAGGCCGGTCTCAGAATCCCGGCTGGGAACGTGTCGGCCCATGCCTCGCGCGTCGGTATGCATCAGTTGCGGAACCCGCGGCTTACCGCGGCTCGGGGCGCCCTCTTCACCGCTTTCTCGCCCCACCACTCCCGACTTACCCAGTGTGGCGCATCAACCCCACCAAGTCAGAAGGACTCAGACGAAAGCGATGTGTTCGACGAGGGCAAAGACTCAGCTGACCAAACTCCGCTTGGCCATACATTGACCAGAACCACGCAAGAGTTCGCCGATCACCGCCGGCATGACGCTGGGCACGTCCCGCGTGCATCCTTTCATACACGAGGTGCGCAGGCGCTCCTTCTGTTCAGGCGGTCTGAACCGCCGGATCGGGCGGATCGGGCTGCGGCTCAGTGGCGCGGGACCGTGCCGCCGCGGGACCGCCGGGGCGGACCCGGTACAGCATCGCGTAGAGCACCGGGACCAGCAGCATCGTGATCGCCGAGCCGATGGCCAGGCCGAACATGATCACCACGGCCAGGGACGACCAGAAGACATCGGCAAGCAGCGGGATCACCCCCAGCACAGTCGTTCCGGCGGCCAGCAGCACCGGTCGCAGTCGTCCCACTGCGGCGTTGACCAGCGCGTCGTACGCAGCCTGACCCTGTTTCTGCAGAGCCGTGATCTCGTCCAGCAGCACGATGGCGTTTTTGACCATCATCCCCGCCAGCGACATGGCGCCGAGCAGGGCGACGAAGCCGAATGGCTGGCGCGTCACGATGAGCCCCACGATCACGCCGATCAGGGCGAATGGCACGACGAACAGCACGATCAATGGCTGGCGGTAGTTGTTGAAGAGGCCGACGACCACCAGCGCCATGATGATGAAGGCCGGGACTACGCCGGGCAGCAGGGACTTCTGGGCGTCCCGCGAGGAGCGGTACTCACCGTCGATCGTCAGCGTGTATCCGGGCGGCATCTCGATCGCTTCAAGCTTGGC
The DNA here is from genome assembly GCA_007694925.1 of Phycisphaerales bacterium. Lineage (GTDB taxonomy): Bacteria > Planctomycetota > Phycisphaerae > Phycisphaerales > UBA1924 > SLFH01. Next base: position 9,490 of record REET01000202.1, read on the forward strand.
CCGGACGTCGTTGAGGTAATCGGTCGCGAATCCCAGCGGCACGCCCTGGGCGGCGATCGTGCGCCGCCGGTTGAAGCGGAAGACGAAAGGGTCGCGCCATTCCGGACCCACGCTGGAAGTGACCTGCGTCAACGGGACCGAACGGCTCGACAGCAGCGGTCGGACCTGCAGGACATCGAGGTTTCTCGCCCCCTGCTCGCGGTCTCCCGCCGAACTGCGCAGGATGATCGGGAGAAGCTTGTCGTCCTCCCGGTACAGCCCGACGACGGTCCCGTCGTGGGATCGACGCAGTGCCGCGGCCACATCTGTCCGGGCGACGCCCGTCCACCGGGCGTTGGTCTGATCGTAATCCGCGACGATCAGGGGCGTTTGCTCCCGCCAGTTGGTCCGCACGGCCATCGCGTGCGGGCTCTCGGCGAGGATCGAGGACGCCTGCTCCCCCAGGGAGCGCAGCACCGCCGGGTCCGCGAAGGCCGGGCCGCTGATCCGGGCTTCGACCGGCCAGGAGAGGAATGGCCCGAGGCCGTAGCGACGGCCGATGACCATGGCCTCGGGGACGTGCGCATCGGCCCACGCCTGCACCACGGGCATGACCCGCCCGACCGTCGATCCGTCGGTGGTGTTGATGATCAGTTGGGCGTACGAGGAGTTGGGGGACTCCGGCTCGACCGGCAGATAGAAACGCGGAGGGCCGCGTCCGACGAAGGTGCTGGTGGCGGTTACGCCGTCCTGCTCCATCACGAAAGACTCGATGCGCCGGGTGACCTCCGAGGTCGTCTGGATCGATGTCCCCTCGGGCATCCAGATGTCGACCATGAACTGCGCCCGGTCCGACGACGGGAAGAACATCTGGTCCACGAAACGAAAGGCGGAGATGGATCCGACCAGGGCGCCGATGAACACCAGCAGGACGAGCACCCGCACCCGCAGAGCGGCCTCCAGAATCCGGCGGAACAGCAGATAGAAACCGCCC
>REET01000125.1 GCA_007694925.1 Phycisphaerales bacterium
CCGTCGATGATCTCGATGCCGATCAGCACCTCTCCGTTGCCGACGAGGTCGAGGTCACGCCCGTTCACATCAAGGCCCGAGCCGATGTTCAGCCCGCCGGTCCCGAACGCGAGCGTCCGCCCGCCGGTCCCGCCCGCCGTCACATCGCTGACGAACGAGATCCCCCCGCCGGCCTCGATGTCGTGGTTGAGCGCCACCTGGCTCGCCCCGCTCGAGGTCGAATTGGTCTGGGCGAACGCGCCGCCGATCTCGATGTCGCCCCCCAGCGTGAACAGCCCCGCGTTGTCGACCGTCAGATCGCCCGTGAGCGCGACACTGCCGACATTGATCACGCCGCCGATCAGCTCCAGATCGCGCAGCGCGTCCGGCCCGGCGGCGAGAAGGTCGAGGTCGCCGAAGACATCGTTAAGGGTGATCGTGCCCGAGCCCGCGTTGAGCTCCAGCGCTCTCTCGGAGTTGTTGTAATCGCCGCCGAGATCGCCGGCGACAGTGATCGCGCCGCCGTTGGTGCGGATGAAGCTGTCAGAGGTGGTGGTTGTGTCGACGGCGAGGTCGCCGTTGAAGACCACCGACCCGCCCTGGGTGACCATCTCGAGCCCGCGCAGCTCGGTGCGCTGCGCCAGGACCGTAAAGTCCGCGTCGGAGCGGAGCTCGCCGCCCAGCACGCCCATACCGAACCCGGTCGGGGCGAGCAGGCGGACATCGGTCCTGAATGCGTGGCCCGCGGAGAACCCGCCGACGAAGATCTCGTGCTGCCCGGTCGTTTCCGTGCCGATGTCCAGGCGGGCGATGGATGAGTCGATCCGGTTGATCGTCGCAGAACTCATGTTCAGCGCGCCGACCGTGAGCGACCCGACAATGATTCTGTCGAAAACGCTGTTCGGCCGGACCGAAACGACCGCGTTGTTGGTGCCCGCTCCGTCGATGATCTCGATGCCGATCAGCACCTCTCCGTTGCCGACGAGGTCGAGGTCACGCCCGTTCACATCAAGGCCCGAGCCGATGTTCAGCCCGCCGGTCCCGAACGCGAGCGTCCGCCCGCCGGTCCCGCCCGCCGTCACATCGCTGACGAACGAGATCCCCCCGCCGGCCTCGATGTCGTGGTTGAGCGCCACCTGGCTCGCCCCGCTCGAGGTCGAATTGGTCTGGGCGAACGCGCCGCCGATCTCGATGTCGCCCCCCAGCGTGAACAGCCCCGCGTTGTCGACCGTCAGATCGCCCGTGAGCGCGACACTGCCGACATTGATCACGCCGCCGATCAGCTCCAGATCGCGCAGCGCGTCCGGCCCGGCGGCGAGAAGGTCGAGGTCGCCGAAGACATCGTTAAGGGTGATCGTGCCCGAGCCCGCGTTGAGCTCCAGCGCTCTCTCGGAGTTGTTGTAATCGCCGCCGAGATCGCCGGCGACAGTGATCGCGCCGCCGTTGGTGCGGATGAAGCTGTCAGAGGTGGTGGTTGTGTCGACGGCGAGGTCGCCGTTGAAGACCACCGACCCGCCCTGGGTGACCATCTCGAGCCCGCGCAGCTCGGTGCGCTGCGCCAGGACCGTAAAGTCCGCGTCGGAGCGGAGCTCGCCGCCCAGCACGCCCATACCGAACCCGGTCGGGGCGAGCAGGCGGACATCGGTCCTGAATGCGTGGCCCGCGGAGAACCCGCCGACGAAGATCTCGTGCTGCCCGGTCGTTTCCGTGCCGATGTCCAGGCGGGCGATGGATGAGTCGATCCGGTTGATCGTCGCAGAACTCATGTTCAGCGCGCCGACCGTCAGCGACCCGACATTGATGTTGTCGAGCACGCCGTTCGGCCGAATCGACACGACCGCGTTGTTGCTTCCCGCTCCGTCGAGGATCTCGATCCCGATCGAGAGCGTGCCGTTCCCGACCAGGTCGAGATTCCTGCCGTTCACATCCAGACCGAAGCCGATGCTCATCCCGCCGGTCCCGAACGAGAGCGTCCGCCCGCCGGTCCCGCCCAGCGTGACATCGCTGGCGAAGGAGATCCCGTTGGCGTCGATGTCACCGTTCAAGCTCACGGCGCTCAGGCCGCTGCCGGACGAGTTGGTCTGGGCGAACGCGCCGTCGGCGTCGACACTCCCGCTGAGGGTCAGCTGGCCGCTGTTGTCGATGGAAACCCCGCCAGAGGACGCCTCGATCCCGGCGAAATCCATCGCCTGGCCCTGCATGTTCAGCGAGCCGACCTCGATGTCCTGCCCGTTGGTCGTAAAGGCGCCGGTCAGGCGGTTGCTGGTCGTCAGAGCGCCGGAGATTTCCACGCCCTGGATGCTGGTCGTGCCCGCGTTGGTGATCGTCACCGCCGTCAGGCCCGAGGCGGACGCCGCCGCGCCGTCGCCGGTGATCGAGCCCGAGACCGTGAGCGAGCCCGAGCCCGCGTTGAGCGTCAGCGACTCGGCGCCGGGGGTGCCCGTGTCGCCGGAGATCGACTGGTTGAACGCGATGTTCCCGCCGCCGGAGGTCACCGAGGCGTTGCCGCCCCCGAAGACCTCGGCCGACCCGACAAAGGTGATCCCCGCGCCGGCGGTCGTCACCGACGAGCCCGCGCCGAGGCGGACAAGGTTGCTGTTCAGACCGATCGTCGCGGCCGAGTCGGTTGTCGACAGGGCTCCGGTCACCGTCGTGACGGCGCCGCGGAAGAGCACCGCGTCATCGAACGCCGCCGTCCCGATCTCGAGCTCGGCCGCGCCGGTGTTGTACCCGAAGGTGATCGAGGCGAAGCCGTCGACGAGGTTGCTGATCGACCCGCCGTCGAGCAGGATGTTGTTCGTCAGCGTCGTGCCGTTGCCGAGCTGGAAATCGGTGTCCTCGTCTCGCTGGCGGAAAAGCAGCGTGCCCGCGCCGGAGACATTGCTGGCGAAGGTGATGCCGTCGTTGGCGCCGCCGTCGGAGTGCGCCGTAAAAGTCGTGTTCCCGCCCAACGAGAGCGTGTCGGCCCAGACCTGGTAGCCCTCGGTCGTGAACGAGCGCGTCCCGGAAGCCGTCGCGCCGTCGTTGACGAACAGGTTGCCGTCGATCTCGAGGTCGGCGCCGAACGAAATCGCCGTCGGCGCATCGATCGTCAGCGAGCCCGGCGTCGCGACCGTGCCGCCCCCGGTGAACGAGACGCTGTTGGCATCAAACGAGATGTCGCCGGTGATCCCGCCCGAGGCGAGCGTCGATCCGATCTCGATCGAGCTCGCACGCGTCGCGCCGAGCGTCGTCCCGCCGACGATCAGGTCGGCGCCGCTGATGCGGTTGTACGTGTTCAGATCGATCAGGAAGGGCGGCGTGCCCGCCACGGCCCCGATCCCCATCCCCCCGCCGTTGTGCGCGAGGTAGACATCGCCGGTGTTGCCCGCCGCGCCGAGGCGACCGCCCGAGCCGATCGTGAGGTTCGCCGCGCGCACCAGGATGTCGTTGTCGTCGGAATCGACCGTCACATTGTCGGCGATCGCCAGCGTGCCCGTCCCGTCGTCGGACGCATCGGCGAAGAACTCGATCTGCCCGCCCGCCGTGACATTTGCGTTCAGCGTGATGTTGTCGTCGGCGGTGAGGTCGAGCGCCCCGGAGGCGACCGTGCCCGCGAGCGTGATTGAGGCGTCGGAGGTCACCGACGCGGCGCCAGCGCCTGCGTTGATCGAGTAATTCGCCAGCACGTCGAACGCGCCGCCGGCGGTCGCGGTGAACGAGCCGCCGCCGGTGTTGACGCTGTTGGTGATCGTCCCGTCGCCGAGGGTGATCGCGCCGCCCGCGTCGAGCAGCACATCGCCGCCGCCGGTTGTGAGCCCACCGAGGATAATCTCGTGGGCGAAGATGCTGATGTCAGCGCCGGCGGTCACGATCGTCGTGGCGATGTCCTGCATCTGGAAGACGCCGCCGTTGGGATTGCCCGCGCCCTGCCCGTTGTCGTTGGCGCGGAAGATCACGCTCGTGGTGATGTCCGAGAGATCGAGCACATTCCCCGTCAGCGACTCGATAAAAATGCTGTCTTCGGCGATCAGTTCGAGATTCGCGCCGCTGAACGCTTCGAGAAAGCCCTTGCTGAGCGTGTGGTCCACGCCCGGGTCGGCGTTGATCACGCCGGCGGTGAATTCGCCGTCACGGCTGCCGCCGGAGGGGGCGTCGATGATCGTGATGTTCCTGGGGTCCAGCAGGAGCGTGCCCAGTTCGCCCTTCGCGGCCGTCATGTCGGCGGTGCCGCGGAAGATCAGGTACTCCTTGCCCGAGACCTCGGCGAAACCGCCGTCGCCGCCCTTGGCGCCGCCGCGGGCACTGACATGACCCGCAAAGCCGGTCAGCTCGTCGGCCCAAACGATGACGGTGCCGCCGTCGCCACGGACCATCGCGTCGGCGCGGAGGGTCGAGTCGTAGTCGACCGCCGTGCGCATCGCGGTGGGCTTGCCGCCCTGGCCCCGGAAGTCGCCGCCGACGAGGATCGTGCCGCCCCCGGCGTGGCCCGAGGCGTCGATGTCGGCGCCGATGAGGCCGACGCGGTTGCCGAAGATCTCGACGCTGCCGCCGATCCCGCCGATCGCGTCGTTGGAGACATCGATCGAGCCGCTGACCATCACATCGGCGTTCATGCCGCCGTGGATCCGGACCATCTCGGCGCGGATCTTCGAGGCGTCGTGGATGACCATCGCGTAGATGTCGCCGGCGCCCAGGAGGATGTCGCCGTTCTCGGCGTGCAGCATGCCGGCGTTCTCGACGCCGCCCACACCGGCCATCTGGCCGGCGTTGTGCACGCTCGCCTTGGCGAAGATGCGTCCGTTCCGCGTGCCGATGAGCACCTCGTCGCCCGCGACCATCGCGATCGTGCCCTCGTCGGCGACGATCGTGCCGAAGTTCGCCACGCTCGTGCCGAGCAGCGCGATCATGTCGCCCTGGATGAACCCTCGGTTCTCAACACGCCCCGTCAGCTTGAAGTGGTCGCGTCCGGCGTTGAAGTCGTTGTTGGAGATGTTGCCCGCCGCGGCGTACAGCGCCCCGACATTCACCAGCGCCCCGTCGCCGAAGTACACGCCGGCCGGGTTGACCAGGTACACACGCCCGTTGGCGATCAGCGAGCCGTCGATCCGCGAGGGATCGGCGCTGTTGACCCGGTTGAGTACCCGGGCCTGCTCGTTGGGCTGGACGAACCGGACCGTCTCGTGCCCGGCGATATTGAACGACTTGTACTCGATGATCGAGTTGTGCGATGCGGTGATCGTCGTCACCGAGCCGTCACGATTGAACGAAGCCTGACCCTGGCGGACCACCTCTCCCTGAGGACCCGCCAGCGCCGGCACGCACACCATCGTCAGCAGCGGGCCGGCAAGAACCGCCGAACGGACCGAACCGCGCCTGCTACGCATGGAACCCTTTGCCATCGCGAACTCCTCACTCACTCTCGCGGCGATCCGCCGCGCACCCCCGACACGGGACTCGCCCGCGCCGGTGACATTTTCTTCCGTTCATGAACGCACGCCAGCACGACGCACATTGCGCCGTACCGGCCGCCCCCCGCCCCGCGCTTTGTCCCAGGAACCGATGCATCTGTGCATCTCCGATCGGGACCGACATCCGGTCAATACAGCAGCGTCAGCATAAAGTGCAGCTTGCTGTTCTGGCTCCGCTCGGCGCTGTCCGGATCGGTCAGCGCAAAGCCCCAGTCCAGCCTCGCCTGCAGGTTCCGCTTGAGCTGCAACTCAGTGCCGATGCCCACGCCCACGAGCGTCTCGTCGCCCTCGAAACTCAACGCGTCGCTGTTGCCCGTCCAGCCCACATCGGCGAACGCACGCATGATCCAGTTCCAGTCCGGACGCCCGTACACCTGCTGCGGCGCGAACTTGAACGGCTCGCCGAACACGCGGAAACGCGGATCGGGGTCGATCGGGAACACCCGCGGGATATGGAAGCGGTACTCGGCAGTCAGCAGCACCTGATTGTCAGAAGCCACCACCGTCTCGTCGTACCCGCGGACCGAGTGGAAACCGCCCGTCGTCGCCTGCGCGCTGGGGATCAGCCGGTTGCCCAACGCGTGCTGACCCGAGAAGCGGAAAAACAGCTCGTGCGCCAAAGTCGATGTCTCGGGCGTCGTCGGGTCGCGCCACGCGTCCCCGAAGATCGCCGGCTCGATGAAGAACGAGTAACGCGCGCTCCACTGGAAGACCGCCCAGTCCTTGTCGGGGTCCACACGCCCGAGCCGCTGCATCTCGTCGACATCGTCCCCGAACCCGAACTCGAACCCCGCGTCCGCCGAGAGCGTCTGCGTCTCGCTGAAACGCTCCGCCCTGGCGCCGAAGGTCAGGTACCAGATGTCCGCGTCGCCCTTGATCTGCGTGATCTCGTTCTCGACGGTCACATTCTGGAACCGGGCGCCCGCGTAGTAATCCACGAACAGGTTGTCCCACTGGTGCGCGTTGAAGATCAACTCGCCGCCGATGTTGTACCCGTCGCCCTTGAAACCCTCGCCCGCCAGACCCACATCAGAGGCGGTGAACTCGTTGTACCCGCCAGAGACACGCCAGCGGAGCCGGTCGACGCCGAAGAACGGCGCCTCGTACGAACCCACGATCGCGTGCGAGTCGTCGAACCCGGCGGTGATGTAGTCCAGCGACAGGATGTCGTCGTTGCCGAAGAGCTGGTTGTGCGTGAACCCGAAACGGTGACGCCACTCGCTCGTGTTCCGCGTGCCCGTGTTCGAGAGCTGGTAATACACCATCCAGGGCTTGGACTCGAAAACATAGTAATCGAGCACCGCCTCGCCGGCCCCGAGCCCGGGAGCGATCGCCACATCGACCTGACGCCCGGGGTGCCGGTTCTTACGCAGCACGTACGGATCGAGCCTGTCGCGACGCAGCAGCGCCACCGAACGGTCCTCGCCCTCCTCGGCCGGTCGCACCGGGCTGTTCTCGCGGATCCGACGGTGCGCGGCACTGTTGATGCGGTCTTCCGTCGGGATCCGCGCGCCAGACGCGATCGTGTTCACCTGCGAAACCTCGGCGGTGAACACCCGCAGGGTGATCCCTTCCTCGCCCTGCCGCCTCGCGTCCTGGCCCGTCGAAAGACGCAGCTCGTCGGGCACGATGAACACGCCGATCACGCCGCGACGGTTGAACTCCTGCACGAGCTGGCCGGAGATCTGCAGCAGCGCGCTGGCGTAGAACTGACGCGTCGGCTGCTCGGCGATGTCCTGCAAGGTCATCGTGACCGCCGGCAGACCCCGACGCGGCGCCACATACCCCTGCGCCGTCTGCAGCAACCTGAACTGCACATCCTCGAACTCCGAAAGATCGGGCAGCCCCAGCGAGACCGGATCGTCATCGGCGTACGCCAGCCGGATCGAACCGATCGCAAAGCGAGGCCCGTCCTCCTCCCGCGGCGCCGCCTCCTCGATCACCTCGACCGTGATCGGCCCCTCAAGCTCAGGCTGGGCCGACACGCCCCCGACACAAAGCCCCGAACCGGCGAGCAACGCCGCGATCAGCAACCGCGACGCCGCCGCTCCCCCCTCCGCTCGATTCAAAGCCGTCATGCTGGATTCCTTCTCACGCTCGCGGCGTTCTCTCTGCCGATCCCGCTCCCGGGAACGCCCGGGGCCTCTGCATTTCCACGAGCTGACCCGCGGAATATAGGACGCAAGCTACCACCCGCCACCACGCGTTGCAACAGCCTCTACACCGGCACACAACATCCGGGCCCGCCAGAGACCAAGGATTCAGGCCGCCCATTAAGGATACAAATAGCTTTTATTGGGAGGGGTGCTCGCACCTCGATCTGTCGGCAACCCCGAACCCGGGCGATCAGGAATCGCCTCTGGGCTCCAGGAACGGCAGGGTGCGCAAAAACTGCTCCGCAGTCCGACGCGCCGAAGCCCCGATCTCCCCCTCAAACCCGAACGCCAGGCGGAAGCCCACATCCGAGTAGCTCTGCTGACGAGCCAAAGGGTGCCCGATCGCCTCGTCGACCGCCAGCGACCGATCCGACAGGGCGGACCCGCCGATCACGCCCTGCCCGGTTCCCGTCCCCGGGGTCGCGACCCACTCGGCGACATTGCCCACCATGTGACGCAGCGTCCCGCCCCGATCGGCGTCGACGGGCTCGAACCAGAGCGTGCCGTCGTCGAGGTCTGTCCACGCCCGGGCGTCCCCGCCCTGCCCGACGCCCCGGGCCACGAACGCCCCCGCGTCCGGCCACGGAGGAGCCAGCCCGCGACGCTCCCGCGCCAGCGCGTGCTCGAGCTGGCGGGACCAGGTCGCATCGCGAATGTTCCACGCCGCACGCCCGCCCTCCCCGGCCGGCGAGGGATCCTCGAACGCCCCCAGGGCCGCCCGCCACTCGCTTGCCGTGGGCAGACGGCACCCGACCGCCTCGGCCATCGCCGAGGCCGCCTCGAACGAGACCATCTGCATCGGGCTCCGGTCGGTCGGCCGCTCGGGGTCCAGACCCTGCGGGTGGGCCGGCCCCGCCGCTTCGTCCCACGACAGCCACCTGCGGCTGGGCACGATGCCCCGCTCTGTGTCCCACGCCCACGACCTCGGCCCCTGCCAGCGATCCGAGACGCCGCCGTCCATCGCCGCGGCGAGCGCCGGCCAGCGCTCGCGCAACGCCGCCTGCGCCTCGGGCTCCCCCACCGCCCGGGCGAAGACCCCGACGGAAACCTCGTGCAGCCCCACAAACACCGTCGCCCCGTTGGTCGACACCCCGACAAACGCAAGCTCGGTGTGTCCCTCGGGATGGCGATACACCACCGACCGTCCTTCCGGATCGGCCTCGAAGCCCCAGCCGGCGACGCCCGGACCGAGCGAAGCGAAGTCGATCGCCGGCCCGGCATCGGCCCCGGAGGCCAGCTCGATCACGCCGGTCAGCCACTCCCGATCTTCGCCTTCCAGTCGCTCGACCGACCGCGTGCCGTCGACCCCGTCGACAAACCGCTCGAGCGCGGCGAGGGCCGCCTCATCGTCGGACGCGGTTGATAGCTCCCGCTCCAGCAACACCGCCTGCGCGTTGAACCTCGCTCTGAACGGGAGTCGGTCGATCCGGCCGCCCAGCGCGTCTTGCCTGACCATCGCCTCGCGGATCGCTGAGGGCGAGGAGGCCCGACCGGCCGCGGCTGCCCATCGGGCCGCGGCGCCGGACTCCAACTCTTCGAGCACCCGGGTCCGGCTCGCCTCGTCGTCGATCTCTCGGGCCAAGGCCCGGAGCCTGTCCTGGGCCTGCACCTCCGACGCGAGGTGCTCGGGCAGCGGCCAGCCAGAGATACCGTCGAGCCGGCGCCACGCCGCCAGCGCAACCGACAGGCTGGCCCCCTCCGACACCACAGACGACAGCTCCGACGGGTCGGACATCGAGGCGATCCGGTCGATCCGGCCCAGCCGATCCAGCAGGGGCTCCATCGCCGGGCGGAGATCGGTCGCAAGATCGTCGCCCTCCCACGCCCGCCGGAGATCCCCGATCGCCCGCCCGTCCTGGAGCGGAGCGTCGATGGCGAGGCCGGACTCGATGTGCCGATCGATCGCCGCGGCATCGGACAGGTGACGCCCGATCTCATCGAGGGCCCGGCCCTCGCGTCCGAGCCTCTCGGTCCACAGGCGTTCGAACGCCTCGGCGGGCCCGTCGCCCGGCGTCCACGAGGCGAGCGCGATCCCGCGTTCGATCAGTTGCTCGCGCCGGCTGTCCAGCAGGCGCCGGAGCGAAGCCGCACGCACGGCGCCGCCCGTCTCTGGAGGCGCGAAGGCCGAGAGGGTTTCCGACGCGTCTGTCTCGATGCGGCGGAGGATGTCCTGCGCTGCGTCGGCGCCGTCGGCCAGGCGCAGCCGATCTTCGGGGCGTTCGTATGCGCTGAGCAGTTCGTCGCGCCACGACTTCCACGCCTTGTCGATCGCTTCAGAGCCGATCTGCGAGACGGACTCCGTTTCACGAAGCGCGCGGATGTAGTCGCTGTGGTCGCGGCTGAGGCGGAGCCCCGCGTCGCTGATCCCGCGATCGATCGATCGCAGCGCGGTCTCGACCTGCTGGACTCCCGAGGTGATCTCCCGCTCCGTCGCCCGACGCCACGGACCCTGCTTGATCGATTCGGCCCTGGCCGCCGCCTCGTCGAGCTGATCGGCGGCGCCCGCGACGAGCTCCGCCGCGGCTTGCCCGTGACGCTCGACGAGCTCGCCGAGCTGCTCACGCAGCGAGGCGATGCGTTCTTGCACGCCCCACCCCTCGCGCGGGTCGGGCCCCTCGGGCAGGCGGTGCACATCGCGTTGGGCGGCTGCCAGCCAGTCGTGAAACAGCTCGGGCGTCGCCCCTTCGGCCGACGCCCGCTGATACACCCCCGAAGCTCCTTCTCGCAGCGCCGCGCGATCGATGCGTGGCCAATCGTCGTCGAGGAAGGCCGCGAGCCGAACTCCAAGGCTCTCGGCCCGTTCGAGCCTCGCCTGAGCCTCGGCCAAGGCGCCCTGCCCGTCGCGCCCCGGTCCGCGGGCGAGCATCTCGAAGCGTTCGAGCACCGGGTCACCCGTCGCACGGGCGCGTCCGCCGACGGCCTCGATCAGGCGGAGGCGTTCGAGCATGGTCTCGACACTCGGGCCCGTGTTCAGCACTCGCTCGACGCCGGCCGCCAGACGCTCGCCAGAATCGAAGTCGACCCCGGACGAGACCCTTCGCAGTTCATCGGCGCCGGCGTTCCATCCCATGGCCAGAAGCCTCGCCGCGGCCTCTTCGAGTTCACCCCTCGCCGGCCAGGCCGGCGCCTGCAGCGCCGTGCGCACACCCGAGACAGCGTCGAGCGCCGCGCGGGTTCTCTGCATCGCGTCGGGCTCCCAGACCTGCAAGGGCGGGTTGGTGCGCAGACGCTCCAGCCTCGGCGCCCCGCGCCCCGCGATCGCGGTCGGGCTGAGCTCGTCGGCCTGCTCGATCACCGGCAGCACGCGCCGGCTCAGATGTTCGTCCTGCCCGAGCAGGTCGCGGTCCACATCGCGCGAGAAGGCGAGAAACCAGCGCTCGTAGGCGACGCACAGCGCCTCCCACCTCGCCGCGGCATCTTCTGAAGGACCCGCCGGGGCGACCGCTGGCGTCTCCTCGGCCGGGGTGACCCTCGCCGAGCGCGTCTCTGCCGCCGGGCGATCGGCGCCGCTCTCTTGCTCGGCGGTCTGCCCGCCCCCCCCGGCGAGCAGCATGACGATGGCGACGATCACGACCACCGCCAGCAGCACGCCGAGCACCAGCGTGCGCTTCGAGCTGCCGCCCTCGGTGTCCGACCCGGACCGCATCCGCTCCAGCCCAGCGCCGAGACCCGAGACCGCCTCGCGGAATCCGGCGCGGTCCTCGGACGGATCCATCGCGCCCGGCTCGACCGAACGCTCCAGCATCGCCCGACCCGACACCAGCTGCTTCTCGTCGATCGTGTAGGGCACCTCCGTGACCGGCGGGATCGTCGAGCTCGACGCGAGCATGCAGAGAAACTGCGGCTCGTCGGGCTCGCCCACCACCAGGTCCACCCACGGGTGCTCGACCGGCGCCATCGCCAGGATGGGCGCCCCCTTTGCCGTGTGCTCTGCGATGAACCGGCCCCAGAGCGCGACAGCGTCCTCCGGCGCCGCCTCGGCCCTCGGCACGCGCAGGTGCTGGGGCCTGGCGTCGACGCTCTTGACGCTCGTCGAGCCCCCCTTGGCAGGCATGAACCCCTTGAGCTCGCGCTGCACGATGTACAGCACGCGGTCGATCGACTCGGGACGATCGCCCAGCAGGCCCGGCTCTGCGATGCGCGGCGTCGCCGGCGCGAGCGCCTCAGCAGCGCCCGAAGACGAAGCCCGCAGCGATGAGAGCGTGCGCTCGACGGCGCTGCGCACTTCGTCGGCGGTCTTGACCGATTTGCAGTCGTGTTCGAGCGTCGCGAGCGCGGGCAGCCCGGTCTTGAGCACCCACGCGAGGCCGGGCCCGCGCGACTGGGCGCAGACGATCATCGGATAGGCCGACCGGCCCTTGCCGTCGGTGGAGGCCCAGAGCCTGCCGAAAAAGAGCGAGCCCCGCCTCCGCCAGAGGAAGACATGCCCGAACCCGCCGATGCGTCCGCCCTCGGGGAGGTTCTCCCACGAGCCGGCGTCGATGTTCCCGCCCACGCCCTGCACATAGAGCAGGCGCTTGAGTTCGGCGAGTTCTTCGGTCTCGACGCCGATGTCGTCGATGTGGTCGTTCCAGCCCGGGTGCTTGCCGAAGCACCCGAGGAAGACCGACGGACGATCTGACGCGTTCTTTGCCATCAGGTCCCCCGGGGAAGGCTCCCCGACGCCTTGCGTCCGTCGGGGCCGATCCGTCGGCCCCGTTCTGTCAACAACCCAGACCCCCCGGTCATCCGCCGAGGTTCACCGGCCAGCGATCCGCGTCGGGCCACGAGGCCGGGCTGGGCATGCCCGTGCGCCGGAAGCGGAAGCCGATTTTGTACTCCAGCGTGCGCCCGTTGTCTTCGATCGAGATCGGGACGGCCCAGACGCCGTCGGTCCCCTCCACGCGGGAGGCCTTCCCGTCGAGCACCAGGCGCAACGCCGTCCACCCGCGCGGGAAGGGGAAGTCGACCCGGGCGTTGCCCGGCGCTTCGGGGTTCTCGAACTTCCAGAGCGTCACGCGCATCGGCGACTGGTCGTACACGCTGCTGCGGAGGTTCGCGTCGGCCCCGCGCCGCGTCGAACGCAGCCGGTCGCCGGGCCCCTGCCCGCCCTCGATCCGCACCAGGCCGAAGGCGTTGGACGCCTCGCGCTGCTCGGACGAGATCTCCGGCGAGAGGATCACAAGCTCCCACTCGGGGAGCTGGGGCCGCTCACCGTCGCCCCGCAGCCAGCGCACCGCCGGCAGCACACGCTCGACAAAGAACCGGCGCTGTTCGGCGCGCATCACGCGGTCGCCCCGGAGGTCCTCCAGCAGGGCGTTGACCCGACGGAGGTCGACAAACCCCTGCCCGTCGCCGATGGTCCTGCCCTCGCCCCCCTCGGCCGCGGCGGCCAGCAGGCTGACCAGATCGTCGTGGACTCTGAAGACGCCCTCGGGATCGAGGTCTTCGCCCGGCGCGCCCCTGCAGACAGGGAAACGCCGGTGGTCGGTGGCGATCCGCCTCGCGTCGGCCGCGGCTTCGGCGCGCGACGCCTCCGCCAGCACGCTCAGCGTGGTGTGGATCGCGCCCGACCAGTAACGCACAGGCGGCTCCTGCTCGTCGTACACCCCGTCCAGGTAGATCGCTCTGAACCTCGGCGGCGTGAGGGCGAGGATCTCCCGCCTCGCCAGGCTCATGTTGCCGGTGAGTTCCTGCCACGAGAGCATGCGGTCTGTCAGCGTGCGGACATAGGTCCGATCGCTTGAGTCGAGCAGCTCCAGCAGCCTCCCCATCTCCTGATAGACCGCGTTCTCGCGCGAGCCCCAGAACGGGCGCGCCGCCTCAAGCCCGGCCCGGACCTCTTTCGCTCCGATCACGAGCTGCGGGTTCACCCGCGCCGGCTGCATCGATCCGGCGAGGACCGTGAACATGTCTTCCCAGTCACCCGGCTTGCGCGAGGGCTCCATCTCGCCCATCACTTCCGACGACCAGTAGCGCAGGTAGTCGTCGGCGTATGAACGCATGCGAGACAGCATCACATCCGCACGCTCACCGAGCCGCTCGGCGTTGAGCGGGGTGAGCCTGGAGCCGCCGGCGCCCTGCTCGGGGTCGAGCGTGCGACGGATGCGGTCGGCGGCGCCGAAGAGCGAAGCCGCGGCCCCTGGGTGGAACGCGGGGTTGAACTCGTCGCCGTCCATCGCCGAGAGCGGCAGACGGGGCTTGAGCACCGGGTCGAGCGAGCGTGATCGCGCTTCGACCAGCGCCCGCACGCCGCCCTCGGCCCCGACGATCGAATCCATCGCGGCGCCGATCGCCTCGGCGGCGCGACGGCGCTGCGACGCGTCGACCGCCTCCGACGCGACGCGGACGACCCGCTTGGTCGTCTCTGACGCCTCGTCGGCCGGGCCGCGGAGACGCACGATCCTCGCCGCGGCTTCCTCGCCCTCGCGTCGGACGCGGTCGAGGGCCGAGGCCAGGTCCTCGAACGAGGCGGACTCGCTCGCCCGGCTCAGCTCCTCGTCGGCCCGCCCGAGCATCGCAAAGCGTGCGGCGAACGGTCGCTCCTCCGCCCCCGCGCCGCGTCTGGTCCGGAGCAGCTCTGCGCCCAGCTCTCGCAGCTCAGAGCCGAGCCCGCGCGTCGAGGCGCGGACCTCTTCTTCGAGCTTGGCCAGCGACGAGCGCAGCTCGGTCTCGAGCGCCGCGAAGCGTTCGTTCTGCTCGTTGACGGCGCGGGCGCGAGCGACCTCCGCCTCCAGCCCGGCGAACTGCTCGCGCGCCAGGCCGAGCGTCTCGTCGCGGGCCTCGTCGAGCGCGCCGGCGAGATCCTGCGGCGCGCCGGACCCGAAGGTCGACTCGACCCTCGCCACGACAGCCGCCAGCGCGTCGTGCGCCGCCTTCACCTGCGCGAACTCCTCAGACCACGCCTCGCGTTCAGAGCCGAAGCGGTCGGTCGTGCCGACTTCTGGAAACTGCACGCGTGAGAGCAGTTCGCGCTCACGCTCTGCGTAGCGGCCCATCGCCTCTCGCAGCTCGCCCAACAGCCCGAGCTTGCCCCCGCCCGAGGCGCCCGCGCCGGCCCAGTGCGATCCGAACGAGCGCACGGCCGATGCGACGGTGTGGTCCGGATCGACGAGCGAGGGCGGCGGCCAGGCCATCGCGCCGCCATCTGCGGCGTAGGTCCAGTCGATCACCTCCTGCAGGCGTTCGATCTCCGCGGCGGTCTCGGGCACGAAGCCGACCTCGCGACCGTCGGCGTCTTTCTCTGAGAGCACGTAGCGGGCGACGGGCACGATCTCGAAGACGCGCCCTTCCTCGTCGCGAGCGCCGCCATCGAGACGGAGGAGCTGCGCCAGCGCGGCCGAGGCGTCGCGCCCCCACGCCTGTTCGCGTGAGAGCTTGTCGCGGGCGGCGCCCACCAGAGGCTCGAGCGCGACACGGCGCAGGACGGCCTCGTGCGCCTCGCGTTGGCGGTCGAACGGGTTGCCCCCCGAGACCGCGGCGACAGGGCGGAAGACCGCCGGCGTGGAACGATCGGCCCGGGCCATCTCCATCGTGCGGATCGGGAGGGTGACGAGCTTCTCAGTGCGCCCCGCGGCCTGCACGGAGGTTGCGCCCTGGTACTTGTACTCGCCGAGCTCTTCGTACAGCAGCGCCTGGTCCTCGATCGAGTGCTCGTCGGTGAAGGTCGCGACATCGCCCCAGAAGCGGCTGGGCTCGCCCATCGCGCCCGAGTAGCTCCGCCCGCTCAGCCAGGTGATCCCGATGAGGGCGATCGTGGCGAAGACGCCGGCGCCGGCGACGGCGTACCGCCGGTTGCGCTGCTGCTTGCGCGCGTTGGTCGCGGCGGTGACCAGCCCCTTTTCGCGGAAGACCTTGTTCATGAACAGGTCGCGCAGGAAGAGCGAGGTGTTGCGCGAGAACCCGGCCCCCTCGGGCAGGCTCTTGACATCAACGCCGAGGGCCTCGGCCAGCTCCGCGTCCAGCTCCGCGCCCTTCTGCATCGAGCTGGTGAAGTAGATCCCGCGCAGGAAGAGCGGCTTGGTCGACCACTCGCCCGCGACGAAGACCGTCTCCATGTAGAGCTTCAGACGCGAGGAGATCTTCAGGATGCTGTCGGGGAAGGAGTAGAGCGCGTCGACCTGGTCGATGCGGCGCCCGCCCATCTCGTCCTCGGTGTGCACCGGGTCCATCAGCAGCGACATGCGCCGCTCGCGCAGGCGATCGGCGACCTCGCGCAGATGCTCCTCGACCTGCTCGGGCCGGAACGGGGCGTCCAGGTCGGCGGGGTTGGACCAGCCGAGGATCTGCTGCTGGAGGGTCGGGTCGTCGAGATCGGCGAAAAACTCGCGGAACCCGTTGATCAGGTCGCACTTGGTGATGACGACGAACGCGGGGAAGCGGACGCCGAGCGACCGCTGGATGCCGTCGAGCTGCTCGGCGATCTTGCCCGCCTTGTACATGATGTCGTCGGACGAGTCGGCGATGAGGCTGTCGGCGGGGATGACCAGGAGCAGCCCGTTGATCGGGCAGTTGGGCCTGGCGGTCCGCATGAGCTTGAGGAACTCTTTCCACTCGCTGCTCTTGCCCGCCTCGACCTCCTCGAACATGAGCCGGCCTGCGGTGTCGAGCACCACGGCGTGGTTGGTGAACCACCAGTTCATGTTCAGCGTGCCGCCGGCGCCCTGGAGCTGGTCCTGCAGGCCGGGGGGGAAGCTGACCTTGCAGTGGCGGATCGCCTCGGTCTTGCCCGAGCCGGGCTCGCCCACGAGGAGGTACCACGGCATCGAGTAGAGGTCCTTGCCGTGCTCCTTGAAGGTCGAGACGCCCTCCTCGAATTTTCTGCGGAGGTCGTCCAGTCGCGCCCTGCGCGTCGCGTCGGTGACGCCCTGGGGCGTGGCGCCGCTGTTTTCTGCGAGCTGGCGTTCGAACGGCTTGGCCCTGCCCTTGTCGCGCCACTTGAGGAAAGCGCGGTACAGCATCAGCACGAGCCCGGAGAGGGCGATCGCGAGGATCAGCAGCCAGAAATATTCGCGGGGCACCACCATGAACAGCGACGCCATCACGCCCGCCCCGCCGGCGACCGCCAGGCCCGCTTTGGCCGGCGCCGGAAGATTCATGAAGCTCTGAAGCATTCGCTCCGTCCTCCGGAAAAAGGGGTCAGTCGGTGATCGTGTCCAGCGAAGCGCGCATGTCGCGCGAGCCGTCGAGGTACAGGTACGACCCGCCGGCGATCAAGACCGCCACCAGCACCACCAGCACCAGCACGATGCCCATCAGGCTCCGCCCGGGGGGCTGGATCAGGTCGCTGGTGTCGACATGCTCGTACGCCTCGGGGCAGATCTTGCCCGCCTCGGCGTTGCGGGCGCCCGGGCGGATCCTCGCCGACATCTCCAGCATCTTTTTGCGCAGGAACTCGGGCTGGCCGGTGTAGAACCCGGTGAACCCGAGCCCGACCATGACATAGAAGACCTCGAGGCGTTCCTTGGCCGCGGCGCTCTGGTCGGCCAGCGTCTCTTCGAGCTCGTCCCAGAAGGCCTCGTCGCCTCCGAAGAGGTTTTCGTCGGCCGCCATCTCGTTCCAGTCGCGGGCGAACTCCAGCTCGCTCTCTTTGATCATGAAGTCGACGAAGTAGATCAGCGGGATGCGGATCTTCTCGTACTGCTCGCCCAGCCCGGCCGAGGCGGCCCTCGAAGCGATCTCCTTGAAGAGCTGCTCGACCTCACCGCGGACCTGGTGCACCTCCAGGCTCACGCCCTTGCGCGCCGAGCGGTTCAGCCGGCAGATGTACTGGAGCAGGGGCTCGCACGCTTCGAGCAGGTTCATACGCGTTCACTCCGCCAGTTCAATTCGGCACCGTCATATAGATCGCCACGCTCTCGAAACGCCCCTGGTCGGACCCCGGGAACTTCAGGGCCACCTGCTTCTCCTGCATGATTCGGTCCCAGGCCCGCTGGCTCTGGGCCCGCTCGATGCGGAAGTAGTTCAGCCCGACCGGGGAGGGGAGCTGCGCCGGGGCGTGGCGCTCTTCTTTCAGTCTGACGCCGTAGAGCCGCGTGTTTGCAAGGCTCTTGGGGATCAGCTTGAATTCGTTGGGGTTCTCCACCAGCTCGGCGAGCTGTCGTGGGTCTTCGTTGGTCTTGACGCCGAGGAAGTACTCGTTGGGTCGCGTCGCGTGCTCGTCGGTCAGGTCGCAGACGAGCAGGTCGCCCTCCTTGCGCATCTGGACCATCAGGTAGGAGCCCTTGTCCTGCACCTTTAGGAAGGTGCGGATCTTGGCCGTCAGGTCGAGGAAGGCGGGGGCGGGGTTGTCGTGGTCGTAGGCGGGGACCTCCCACGGGTCTTTGTCTGGAAAGAGAGCAGCCAGCCCGCTCAGGCAGTCACGCATCTCCAGATAGACCTCGAAGGGGCTGACGGCGCGCGAGGCCTGCACCAGAGCGGGCAGCCTCGCCGCCGCCCGGTTCAGCGTCAGCAGCTTGAGCATCGACTGGATCTGGATGCCCTTCATCGTCTCGACATTGAAGCCGCCGCGGGTCATCTGGTTGACCAGCTCGCGTCGGGTCGCCTCGATCTGGTTGCCCAGTTCGAGCACCTCCTGCCTCAGCCGGCCCGAGCCCTCCAGCACCAGACAGGCGGGCACGAACTCGGGGTCCATGCGGGGCACGCCCGAGTCCTCCCCCGTCGCGTGAGCCACACGCAGCAGGGGCAGCACCTCCATGTCCGTCCGGTCGTCGCGGTCGAGCATCAGTCGGGCGTTGAGCTTGCGGTACATCACCGGCTGGGCGTTCTCGCCCGTGTTCTCGTCGGCCTCGTCGCGCTCGAAGACGCGGTACATCCTTTTGGTCCGCCAGTCGGCGTTCTCGCCCAGCTCGATCGTGTTCGCCCTGCCCGGGTAGTGCAGCGGGACGCCCAGCGAGACGGTGAAAGGCCGCGTGCTCGCGTTGAACTCCGCCTCGATGTCCAGCGCCGGCAGGTCCGCCGCGTCGGGGTAGTCCAGCACCACGCCCGAGGGCATGACCACCAGCAGGCGGTCGAAGCGGACCCGCATGTTGTCCAGCCCGTCGCGGGAGAGCTTCGCCTCCGCCACCCCGTACGGGTACGGCCGCGCCAGCGCACGGTCCAGCGACGCGCGGTCGATGGACGACCGCTGCATCGCCTGGAGGTGGTGCGGCTGAAGAAACAGCCCTTCGTGCCAGTGGACCTGCGCCGTCATGCCTGCCTGCTTCCCCGTCGGGCGCCGCGCCCGCTCGACTGTGAACCTACCGCGCCCGGCCGATCAACGCCATGATCGAATCCGACAACGCCTCACGCACCTCTTTCTCGAACACCGGCTGATCGAGGATCGCCGCCAGCTCGCGGTACTTCCGCCAGTAGGCGACCTCCCACGACTCCCACGCCTTCTTGCCCTCGTCCTTGGCCGCCGCCATCACCCCCTCGGGCGCCAGCGTCTGCACCCGGTTGTGCACCAGATTCGCCGTCCCGCTCATCGCCCCGATGATGCCGACGGTCAGCTGGCGGAGTCGTTCGAGATCCTGACGGACCTCGTTGAGCGAGACCTCCCCGCTCCCCCCGCTGAAGCGGCCGATCGTCGTGCCGAGCGGGGTGCCCCGTTTGAGGGATGAACGGGGCGAGATCTCCTGCCACGCCCGCCACACCAGTTTCTCGACGCTGGTCACAAACTCCGCCATCGCCCCCGAAAGCTCCAGCAGGTGACCCGGGTCGATGTGCTCGCTCGCGTCCGGGGCGGCCTTGCGGAACCTTTTGACCGCGTCGGCCGGCCAGTCCCCCGGCCCCCCCGAGACCATCCCCGCCGCGATCAGCTTCCGACGGATCGTCTCTTTCTGCTCCTCGTCCATCCGGTCGAGCGTCCCCAGCAGCTTGTCGAGCAGCCAGGAGGGATCGTTCAGCTCCCGCTGGTCGGCCTGCGATCTGGACGGGCTGGCCGCTGCCGGCGCCGAGGCCATCGACCCGTCCCCGTCCCAAGAAGGAAACCTCGCCGAGAGCCTGCGGAGAAACTCGTCGCGGTCGCCCGGGGCGAGATCGCCGAGCTGGCGCTCGACCTCGTCGGTGAGGGCCTCCTCACGGAGGGCCGCGTCGGCGTCGGCCAGGTCCGTCTGCACCGCCCGCAGACGGTTGGCGGCTTCCTCGACTCGGGCCTGTAGATCCGGATGGCCGCTCACTGGTGTTCCGCCTCCTCTTTCTCGCGATCGCTCAACCGGCATGATAAGGCCGCGGGGACCAAACCGAAACCCGGAGCACGCCCAGCGTCCGATCACGACCCCCCAAGCGTTCCGGTTCTAACGCCTCGGCAAGGCTGGAGGGCTGCAACGGGTCGGCCCCGTTCCCGACCGCCCACGCCCGGACGAACGCCGACAGATCCCACCGCCCGCTGACGATACCTCCTCCAGCCGGAACCGAACCCTCCGCGCCAGGAGCACACACCATGAAGCGCGCCCGCACAAGCCTCACCCTCGCCCTTCTTACCGCCGCCGCCCTCGGCGCCGGTTGCAGCTATTCCAACGAGAGAGCCGCCGACGACGGCTTCTACTACTACGCCGGCGGCGCCGGCGACGGCTTCGTCCGCCACAATGTCGGCTTCGGCGATTCGCTCGGCGCCGCCCTCTGGGGGACCGACATCACCATCGCCAAGGCCCACCAGTTCGGCGACACCGAGTTCGCCTCGGTCGACTTCGGCTTTGAGGACTGAACCCGGCCTCCCGCCGGCCTTCACCCCCCGAACGAGAACACCGCCTGATCGACCAGCCTCGCGAGGCGGTCGGCCGGGCTTTGTTCCTGCGCAGCGCCGTCGGCGCTGAACGACAGGCGGAAGCCGACATCCGAGTACGCCACGC
The DNA here is from genome assembly GCA_007694925.1 of Phycisphaerales bacterium. GTDB lineage: Bacteria > Planctomycetota > Phycisphaerae > Phycisphaerales > UBA1924 > SLFH01. Next base: position 20,395 of record REET01000125.1, read on the forward strand.
GGCGCTGGAAGGGCAGCAGCCCGTACACCGTCTGCGGGTCAGCCTGAGCGGGTGAGAGGGCCGAGCCGCCGATCACCCCGTGCTCCTGGGGGAGGCTGGGCGCGACGACGAACTCGGCCACATTGCCCAAGAGGTGGTAGAACCGCTCCCCGCGCCCCGACCGCCCGACCCGCTCGAACCAGACCGAGCCGTCATCGTCGCGCACCGCAGGAACGGCGTCGGACCCGACGGGCACCTGAGCCCTGGGCGGGGTGAAGATCCCGTTGTCGGGGTAGGGCGCCTGCACCTCGTCGAACGCCCGCCGGGCGTCGAGCTGGCGGACCCACTCGTGCTGGCGGAGCCACGCCGCGTCGCGGAGGTTTCCGCTCGGCGCGCCATGCTCACGCTCGAAGTCGAACGCGGCCCGCCACTCCTCGTCGGTCGGCAGGCGGCAGCCCATCAACTCCACAAACCGATCCGCCGCCACCACAGAGACCATGTGCATCGGGTGGTCGAGCGTCGGGTTCTCCGGGCGCTCGCCCCTGGGGTAGAACTCGATCTCGCGGAAGTGCGGCTCAAAGTCCGGCATCCAGCTCGAGGTCGGCGTCAGCTCGCCGCTGACAGGGTCGTATCGGTACGAGAGCAGCCTGGCGTTCTGCCCGCCCACCGAGCGGTTGCGCTGCAGGTCGATCGGGTTGTCCTGCCACTGCTGGGTGACCTGCTCCCACGCCCCCGCCCGAGAAACGACCTCTGAAAACAGCCCGATCGAGACCTCTTCACGCGAGAGGTAGACCGCGCCCTCGCCGTCGCTCACCCCCGGCACGCGCGCAAACTCCACCGCTCTGCCCCACGGGCTCACAAAGCGCACGATCCCGTCGCCGACGGGCTCGGGCGTCCACCCGTGCAGCCCCGGCCCCACCTGCGTGTAGTCCGTCCCGCTCGACGCTTCGCCCTCGGCGACGCGGACCATCTCCGCGATGTACTCCCGCTGCGGCTCTCGGAGATCGAGCCCCTCGACGCTCGCGACGAACGCGCCCGCTCGCTCGCGAACCCACGCGTCGTCGGGCGATTCGGCCCGCTGGCGCCACGACTCTTCCAGGCGCAACAGTTCGATGTTGTACCGCACGGGATCGGGGAGGTCCGCCCCGTCTGGCTCGACATCCAGGCGCCCCGCCAGGCGCAGGCTGTCGGCCAGCTCGCGCCGGTTCGAGGCCGCGGCGACCGCGCCCTTCCACCTCGTTCGCCCGATCGACGCCAGCTCCGACGCCAGCGCCTCGCCCGCCTCGCCGTTGTCGATCAGGTCGATCGCCTGGCGCAGGTCCGCCAGCGCCTCGGCCTCGGCGCCCAGCGTTGCGGGCCTGGCGCGCAGCGTCGAAAGCCGGCGCCAGGACGCCATCGCCAACGGCACATCCGATGTGTTCGAAGCGCCCTCCAGCAAGCGGGCGTGATCGTCGAGCGCCGAGACCGCCACGAGCTGCTCGACCCGCGCCGCCAGCGGCTGGAGCACCGGCCCGAGCTCCCGCAGTTCCTCGGCAGAGCGCATCTCGCCGAACCGGACGAGCGCCGATGAGGCCGGCTCTCGGTCCAGCGGAGCGGCGCTGTCGAGGATCGCTTCGAGCCGGGCCGATGTCGCAACGGCGCTCCGGAGCCGCTCCGCCTCGGCGCGGGCGCGCGTGAACGCCTCCAGCGACCGGACATCCCCCTCGCTCAGCGCGGGCACGCCCTCACCACGGGCGACGCGATCTGCGACGCCGGCCGCCCCGACCATCGATCCCGCGGTGCGTTCGACCCTCGCCCGGACAAGCTCGCCCCACGCCCCCTCATCGAACCGCGACGGACGCTCTGAAAGCCGCGGGGCCGTCTCGCGCGCAAGCGTGTCGATCCGGCGAAGCAGCTCGTCGAGCCGGTTCGCCTCGCTCTGCAGAGCCGCGGCGTTGCCGTCGCTGCGGTACCGGTCGATGATCCCGTCCCTTGCGGTCGCAAACGCGTCGTTGACCGCCCCGGACTCGACGCCCGCCACGCTCGTGCGTCCGCGCAGATCCTCGATGATCGCTTCGGCGTCGATCGTGCTCCGCATCAGATCGCGCTCGATCACCGCGACCTGCTGCACCACGCCGTCGAGGTCCGTCCGCACACGGTCGAACAGCTCGCGCAGCTCGGCGAGCTCGCTCTGGCGGACCTCGCCGCCCCTCGGCGCCAGCTCCGCCCTGCGTCCTTCGAGCTCGTCGACGCGCCGGGAAACGGCGCTGAGCTGCTCGAAGTAGTCGCGCCGCTGCTCGCTGTCGAGCTCGCCCGCCGCCAGCTCGCTCTCGTCGCCCAGCGCGAGCTCGTCGCCGACGGTCCGCAGCAGCGTGCGCGCTCGCTCGATCTGCGCCTCGCTCTGGGCGAGCCACTCGGCCCGCACCGGGCTGGGCACGAGCGGATCCACCGGCGGCTCATAGCGCTCGTACTCGACGAGATAGCCGCGCAGCGTCCGCTCCCAGATCTCCGGATCGGTCTCGCCCTCGTCCTGCAACGACGCGAGCTGGCGTCCGAACCTGCTGGTCTCGACGAACTGCTCTGGCACGCGCCCCTCGAAGCGTGACTCGATCTGCTCGGCAAGGCGCGTCACGACACCGGCCTGGCGCTCGAGCAGTTCCGCGAGGTCCTCGAGCCTCGGAGGGCCCGACCCCTCCAGCCGCTCGTCGGCAAGACGCGCCATCGTCATCGCGACGCCGATCCGCTCGTCGCCCGAGGCCTCCAGCCTTTCGGTGGCGGAGGTCAGCCGGTCCAGAGCCGCCTCGGCCCTCGGCGCATACTCGGCGGCGCGGACCAACGCGAGGATCGCGACGGCACGCTCGCCCGCCCCCGACCGTCGCGCCGACGCCTCACGCAGCCAACCCTCGACGACCCGCGAGCTTGCGTCCAGCCCCGCATCCCGGAGCCGATCGGCCAGGCGGTCGACCGCCCGTCTGGCCTCCCAGTCGTTCGAACCGAACACTTCGGGGTACGCCTCGAGCCTGGCGAGCGCTTCGGCCATCTTTCCGACGCCCTCGGCGGTCCTCGCCTCGTCGGGGATCGTGTCTTCCGGGCGGACCGTCGGGCGCCTCGACCCCCGTCCGCCGCGGACGATGTGGGGGGAGAGGGCCCCGTCCATCTCTTCGAGATCCACGAGCACGCGCTGGGCGAGGAACGGATCGGAGGCGACGAGCTCGCGCTCGCGCAGGAGCAGGAGCGCCATATCGCGGAACTCCGCGTGCGCCTCGCACCACTGCGCCCACCGCTCCTCGCTGAAGCGGACCTCCGCCTCGCCGGGAGCAGTGGGCACACCATCCTCGCCCTCTTCTCCTCCGAACATCTGCGAGATCAGCACGAACCCGCCGACCCCGACGATCGTGAGCGCCGCCGCGGTTACGCCCAACGGGACCAGCGGCAGCCCGCCGCCGCCGGAACGCCCCTCGCGCAGCGCTTCGATGTCGCCCGCGAGGCCCTCGATGGTGAGCTGGCCGGGGCGCACCGCCGGGTCGAGCACCATGTTGCAGAAGTTGCGCCAGTCCTCGCCCTTCTTGCCGAGCTTGGACCACTCGGCCGACTCGGAGACGGGGTACCCGCCCCGCTCCCTGAACGGCTGGAAGAAGACGAGCTGGAAGACCAGCCGCCCGAGCGCCCGGATGTCGTCGAGCTCCGCCTCGGCGCTGTCGAGCCCGGTGAGCGGCGCCGGGTCGGCGAGCATGACCCGCGCCTTCTCGACCTGGCCCACGCGGTCGAGCAGCACATTGGTCGGCTTGACCATCCCGTGCGGGCGGCCCTTCAGGCGCTGCAGCTCGCGCAGGCCCTCCCAGACCGACCGGATGACATTGAACATCCCGGGCGCATCGAGCTTCACCCGGCCGTTGATGAGCTGTTCGAGCGTCCGGGGGCAGCGGTCGGCGGCGTAGAACGCCCCGCCCTCGGTCAACCCCAGCGCGTGCAGCGGGAGCCAGTGCTTTGCGCCCGCCTCGGTCAGCGCACGCATCGCCTCTGCCCGTTCGAGGAAGAGCTTGGCCTCGCGCTCGATCCCGGCCCTGTTGGCCACCGCGCCGCCGGGCTCGTAGATCTTGACGACAAACGCCTCGTCGGCGCCGCCGGAACGGTTCGCCACCGAGACCGTCGTCAGCAGCCCTCGGTACAGATCCCGCGTTGTCTCGAACTCGGCGTAACGGCCCATGAGCCCTCGGCAGTCTCCGGCCCCACAAAGCCCGGAGCGTTCGGTATCAGTCGGCGGCGGGCTTGGGGGGTGTCAGCAGCGTCAGCCCGCTGCCGTCGACACGGATGTCCACGCGCGTCCCGCTCCAGCGCGAGCGGTCCAGGGGCAGGATGAGCCTGCGCGGGTCCGCCTCGCCGGGGAGGTCCTGCGTCACGCCCGGGATGTCCGCCAGCACCGCGAGGTACATCGCGCCCTGGTCGTCGATCCATTCCTTCCAGACGCCGTCGGTCCGGGCGAGCGACTTGGGCTCGGTGTTGCCCGAGGCGAAGTAGAAGGTCTTCTTGTTGGTGTCCCGGCGCAGGCTGCTCAGGAAGTACTCGCTGAGGTTCACCGTGCGGAAAGTCTCGAGCTGGCTCTGGTTGAGCCCGATCACATCGACCTCGATCGAGGGCACACGCCCGCTCTGGGCGAGCTGCTCGTTGAGCGTCAGGTTCACCTGCAGGTTCGTCGCGCGGGGCGTGCTCCCGCAACCCGATAGCAGCACCATCGAAACCAGCGCTGCAAACGCAACGCCCAAGATCCGGATCGGCGTCATGTGTCGCTCCTCTCGGGCCGCTTCCTGCGGCCGATGAATTCCCGCTCAGTCGATTCGCCGCTCGGCGCGCCGCCGGCTCACGCGTCGGCGCCGGAGGGCGCCAGACCGGACATGAACCTGCGGAGCACGCCGTTGATCTCGCGATTGTAGTTCCAATCGATCACGATCAGGCTCCTTGTGCGCACAAGGAGGAGGCCCAGCCGCTCGATGATCGGCTCGTAGATCAGGTGCAGCCCCCCGGGTCTGGCGTCGCCGGGGTCTCTGGAGACCGAGTCCGGCCCCGCCCCGGGCAGCATCTTCACCAGGGTCCCCAGCGCACTGAACCACACCCCCGAAGGCACCAGCCCGAACGCCTCGCCCGGCTCGACGCCCTCGGAAGTCAGCCGCAGCGGGCCGAGGGCCTCGATCCAGCGCGGGTCTTCGTCGAAGACCGCGGCGATCCGATCCTCGATCGGCGTCTCGTGCCCGCCTCCCTCGGCCAGTCGCCCCGCCAGGCTCATCAGCTCGTCAAGCACCACCGACAGCGGCCGGTCCGGGCCCGCCAGCAGCAGCTTGGCCCCCAGAACCGCCAGCGCGTGCATATCGCACGGCGATCTCAACAGCGGGATGACCTCGAAGCTCACCTGCTCGATCAGCACCCCACGCGCCCCCTCCAGGGCCGCCCGATCCTCGTCGCTGAGCGCACGCCCGAAGGACTTCAGGCGCAGCTCCCCCCCCGCCATCGCCCGGTCGGCGCTCACGCTGGCGTAAAGGTCGATCCGTCGATCGCCCACCGGCAGCACGAGCCAGACCACATCGCTGGACGCGGCGCCCACGCGTTCGTCGGTGCTCAGCGTCCCCTCGACGACCAGCCCCTTGCCGCCATCGGCGTGCACCTCTCGGATGCGGACAGAGCCGCGGCCGCGAACGGCCGTGCGCACACGCGGGCGAAAAATCCCCTGCAGCTCTTCTTCGGGCACGAGGAAGCAGCTCGCCCCGCCCTCGCCGAGGGCCAGTTCGACCGCCGTGCCGGCCTCGACCAGCGAGACCCGCGACGCCCATAAAGAAGGAAGGCCGACGCCAGCCCCGGCCCCGAAGACCCGGAAGCTCGCATCGGTGAGGTTCAGCAATGGGCGGCCGGTCGACGCGGTCAGCCTCGCGACCTCGTCGACGGCCTGGGCGAGGGTCCGCAGCTTCAGGTGCAGGGCCTCGACGGTCCTGCCGCACTTGCCCTGGCGTCCGAGCAGCAGCCCCCGCTCTGCCTCATCGGGGTCGGCGAAGGCCTCCGGCTCGGGCGGGTCCAGGGGCAGAGGCGACTTGCCGTGGCGCGGGCCTTCCCAGGCGCCTCCCTCGATCAGCCTGTCGTACTCCTCAAGGGCCATCGGGGCGTGGAGCCGGACGAGCATCCGCCCGCCGCAGGGGTTGAGCGGGACCAACTCGCGCGTCTCGCCCGTCGCGGCTTCGAGAGAAACACTCGGCCCGGTCTCGGGCGTCGCCCGCGTCACCGGGACGAACGGGCTCTCCAGCCCCATCTCTGGCGACCACAGGTAGCGGGCCAGCGTCGTCGAGTACTCGGGCAGGCCGACCTCGCGGAGCAGCGCGTCGTCGGTGCAAAGCTCCAGCGGGACCCCCACCCCCTGCACGACCGGGTGCACCGGGGCCATCGCCTCGGGGTCGATCCAGGTCGGGCGGGGCGATGCATCCTCGTGCCCGGTTCGGATGAGCGTTCGTCGCGGCATCTTGTCCAGCGCCGAGGCCAGCTTCGACCACCGTTCGTCCATCGCCCGGTTGGTCAGCGCGTCGCGGTAGGCCGGTGGCGTCGAATCCAGCCCGTCGAAGTGCTGAACCCAGATCTCCAGCCAGTGCACGACGGCGTCGGAGGCGTCGAGCATCGCGCCGAGACAGACCCTCGCCTCCGGCGTCTCGCGGAGGACCACCAGGCGCCCCGACGCGGGGTCGGGTCGTTCTGACACCAGCACGCAGACACGCACGGGCCCACCGGCCTGCGAGTGATCCACAGTCGCAGCGCCGAACCCACGAGGCAGCCGATCGCCGAGATCTGTCAGGGTTCCGATCGCCATAGGTCCATCCGATCCGAGGGGGCTCTGCGTGATTTCACCCCAGATTGCAAGGCGGCGGACAATAGCCCCCGCGTCTCTCGGCCGGGAAGAGTGTACTTGGAACCTGCCGTGGTATGCTTCCCCATGAAAACACTGGGTTTATCTCCGGATATCATGGTTTCGGCAGTCGGTGGGTAGGTACACTCCCCATGAACGGGGCCGGAGCCCCGACCGAAGCTCTGCCTTGCTCGCCGATCGGCAGACCTGCCCAGAGGCGGACGATGCGACCTGAATCCCATCCGCAGCATCTGCTCGACGCGCTGACCGCCCACACGGCGGTTGTTGCCGACGACGGCGAGATCGTCTCCGTCAACCACACCTGGAAGCGCTTCGCCGACGAGAACGGGCTCGCGAGCCGGGACTACTGCGTCGGCGACAGCTACCACGAGGCCTGCCTTCCCGCGTCGCGGACCGACCCTGTCGCGGCGGGTGTCTTTGACGCGATCCGGGGGGTGTGCTCCGGCGACCTGACGCGCGCCGAATTCGAGTACCCCTGCCATGGCCCCGACGAGCGACGCTGGTTCGTGGTGCACATCACCCCGATGCGGGTCGGCGGCAAGCGCTTTGCGCTGGTCCTTCACGAGAATGTCACACGGATCAAGGCCTCTGAAGAGAGCCTCGCGACCGTCGCCGACCTGCTCGCGGTCCCCGCGGGCGAGGGCTGCCTCGGGGCGATCGCCGAGGGGCTGCGGCGGACACTCCCCGCCGACTTCGTGCTGGTGACCGAGGTGCTTCACACCGGCGAGGGTCGGGTGCGCGTGCTGGCCTCGGCCGGCCGGGGCTTGGCTGAGGAAGGTCGGGGCTCGACCGAAGAAGGATTGATCGTGCCGCTGCCGGGCACGCCCGAAGCGAGGCTCGCGAGCGGCTCGCGGTCGGTCTGCCTGCCCACGGGCGCGTCGGAGTCGTTCGCGGATGACCCGAGGCTCGCCGGTGCGCGTGGATTCATCGGGGCGGGCGCCGGCGAGGACGAACTCGGGCGCACCCTGGGCATGGTGGGCGCGCTGTGGCGACGACCGGTGGCGGGCGTTGACACGGCGCGGCGCGTTGTCGGGCTGACGGCGGGTCGAGTCGCCGAGGAACTGCAGCGTCGCCGAGCCGAAGCCGAGCGGGAGCGGAGCGAAGGCCTCGCCGCACGGGCCGAGGCGCTCGACCGAAGGGCCGGCGAGACCGCCCACGAACTCAAGAACCTGCTCTTTGCGATGCAGGGGCATCTGAGGGAGGCGTCCGACGCGGTCGAGGCAGGACGGAACCCGAAGCCTGCCCACTCAAAACTCGGAGAGCTGATGCGGCAGGCGGGCTCGCTCGCCGACTCGCTTCGGGACCTGGCCTCTCGGTCCGAGCCATCGCGCGGCGTGCTGCGTCTCGCCGAGCTGGCCCGCGATGCGATCGCGACGGTCACCCCGCTGCTCCCGCCCGAGACGAGCGTGACGCTCGACGCCGACGAGCGTGTGCGCGTACTGGGCAACGCCGACCAACTGCAGCGAGCGCTGGTGAACCTCACACTCAACGCGCGCAACGCGATGAAGGCCGGCGGCGGGCGCATCGTTGTCGGCGTTCACACGCAGGGCGCAGAGGCGGTCCTGAGCGTGACCGACTCGGGCGAGGGTGTCCCCGGTCCGGTCAGGGACAGGATGTTCGAGCGCCGCTTCACCACCAGGCGCAGCGAGGGAGGCGAGGGGCTCGGCCTTTCGGTGGTCGACGAGATCGCCCGCGCCCACGCCGGACGCATCACCGTCAGCTCCGAGCGGGGGGTCGGCACGACGATTTCCGTCATGCTGCCCGCGCTGGCGGCCGGCGCGGATGAGAACGGCAGCGCCTCAACAGAGAGAGGGCGTTGCGCGCTGGTCATCGAAGACAATCCGCAGGTGCTCGAAGTCGTCGCGGGCATGCTCGATTCCATGGGCTACTCCGTGGTCCGGCGGCGGGGCGATGAGGCGTCCGACGGAGGTCCCGTGCCGCTTCCCCCCGGCGTCTCGCTCGTCGTCGCCGACTACCGACTGCCCGGCGACGATGGGAAGTCGTTGCTCCGCGGGCTGCGGGAGGCCGGATACTCGGGCCCGGCGGTGCTGATGAGCGGGAGCTGCGCCGGCGGTGTCTCTGCCGACGCGACGCTGGGCGCCGCGCTCCTGGCTAAGCCCTTCAGCGAGACCGAGCTCCGTTCGGCGGTGGGCTTGGCGTTGGATCTGCTGCGTGAGGTTGGGCCGTGAGCGAACGCACGATGGTCCTGCTGGTCGACGACCACACCCTCGTTCGCGAGGTGTGCGCCCGCCTGATCGAGGGCGAGCCGGATCTCCGCGTGATCGCCCAGGCCGCAGACGCCGAGGCGGGGGTCGACGCCGTAGAACAACACCGGCCCGATGTCGTGCTGCTGGACATCGACATGCCGGGCGGCTCGGCGTTCGACGCTGCGCGGCGCATCACCGAACTCAGCCCCGAAACGCGCGTTGTTTTTCTCAGCGCATACACCTACGACCGGTACATCGACGAGGCGATCGGCGCCAACGCGGCGGGATTCCTGACCAAGGACGCGCCCCCGGACCGCATGCTCGAAGCGGTACGCCGGGTCGCGGCCGGTGGAACGGCATACTCCCCGGCTGTGGTGGATCGGCTGATGGACATGTCCGGGGAAGGACCCGGGGGCGCGACACGCGCCAACACCCTGACCCATCGCGAGCGAGAAGTCCTGACCCTGATCGGCGAGGGCTACGCAAAGAAAGTCATCTCCCAACGCCTGGGCGTGAGCATCAAGACCGTCGAGAAGCACGCGGCGAATGTGATGCGCAAGCTCGAGCTCAACGACCGTGTCGCCATCTGCCGCTACTGCGTGCGCGAGGGGCTGATCGCGCCGTGAGCGGAGCCAGAACGCACGAACTCCGGGCCGGACGCCTCCGCGCGACACTCCTTGCGCCCGGGCCGATCGGTCACAGCCTCCCGCTCGTGCTCTTCCTGCACGGGATCGGCGAGTGCGGGACCGACGCATCGATGGTCCAGAGCAGGTCGCTCCCCTCGATCGCCCGGGCGGATCCATCGCTGTGGCCGGCGCCGATGCTGATCCCCCAGAAGCCCGATCCCCAGCGGCAATGGGAGGACCACGCCGAGGAGATCATCCAACTGCTCGACCGATCCCTCGAGCATGGCGTTGCGGGTGCCTGCGTGATCACGGGCAACAGCCAGGGCGGGCACGGGGCTCTGGTGATCGCGGCGCGGCATCCGGATCGGTTCGAGCGGGTGCTGAGCGTGTGTCCCTACGCCGACCCGCCCGAGAACGGTTACGGCGCCAGCGACTGGCCCTTTGACGCTCGCTCGGCGCTCGTGGCCGAGATCGCGTCAGGGCTGAGATCAACGCCGGTACGGATCACGCACGGGCTCGACGACGAGATCGTGCCGCCCGACCACGCGCGGGGCCTGCTGGTGGCGATCAGCGCCGGCGGAGGCGATTGCCGTCTGGAGCTCATGCCCGAGACCGACCACGACGCGTGGAGCGAGACCTATTCGAGGGCGGACTACGCGGCGTGGTTGCTGGGGATTGGGTGAGTTGGTCTCGGAGGCACGAGTCAGGTTCATGCAACGAAACTTCGGCACTGGCAGAAAAGCCTCCAATGCCACAGGTCGGACTTCACTTCTGCTCACGCGAACTTTGAGACCACCGTCTCCTTGCCGCGGGTTGCGATCTCGGTGTCGAGGGCTTTGACAAAGTCGTCGAGGGGCATGGCGCCGAGGTCTTTCTGGATGCCGCGGGCGCGGACGCTGACTGTATTGCTCTCTTCGTCGCGAGGGCCGACGACGAGCATGTAGGGCACCTTTTCGTCGGCCGCTGCTTTGATCTTCGCCTGCACGCGTCCCGAGCTGTCGTCGGTGCTGACGCGGACGCGCCGCGCCTTGAGCGCGCTTTCGACCTTGGTCGCGTACGCCGCGGTCTTGTCGCTGATGGGCAGCACTCGGACCTGCTCTGGAGAGAGCCACGCCGGGAACGCGCCGGCGAAGTGCTCGATCAGCACGCCGATGAACCGCTCCATCGAGCCGAACGGGGCGCGGTGGATCATCACCGGCCTGTGCGGCTTGTTGTCCGGCCCGATGTACGAAAGCCCGAACCGCTCGGGCAGGTTGTAATCCACCTGCACCGTGCCGAGCTGCCACTCGCGGCCGATCACATCCTTGACGACAAAGTCGATCTTGGGCCCGTAGAACGCCGCCTCGCCCGGCTCCTCGACAAAGGGCTTGCCGAGCGTCTTGGCCGCAGCGCGGCAGGCGGCCTCGGCCTTGTCCCAGTTGGACGGATCGCCGGTGTACTTGCTCGAATCCGGGTCGCGCAGGCCGATGCGCACACGGTAGTCCTCCATGCCCAGCGCATCGAAGATGATCTTCACAAGGCTCAGGCAGCCCTGCAGCTCTTCGTCGAGCTGGTCCTGCGTGCAGAACAGGTGCGCATCGTCCTGGGTGAACCCGCGGACGCGCGTCATGCCCCCGATTTCGCCCGACTGCTCCCAGCGGTACACCGTGCCAAACTCGGCCAGGCGCACCGGCAGATCGCGGTAGGAATGCTGACGCGAGGCGAAGACCTTGATGTGGTGCGGGCAATTCATCGGCTTGAGCATGTAGCCGTCGATCTCACCCGACGCCATCAGGTTGCCCAACTCCGCACACGAACAGCCCTCCTGCGCAAGGCGCGACAGCTCCTCGCGAGGGACGATCGGCGGGTACTGGCTCTCGGCGTAGTACGGGAAGTGCCCGCTGGTGCGGTACAGATCGAGCCTGCCGATGTGCGGGGTGAAGATCTCCGAGTACCCCTGCTGCCGCAGCTCCTCGGCGATGAAGTTCTGCAGCTCCTTGCGGATCGTCGAGCCCGCGGGTGTCCAGAGGATCAGCCCCTGCCCGACGGCCTCGTCGAAGTGGAAGAGCCCGAGCTGCTTGCCCAAGACGCGGTGGCCGCGGCGCTTGGCCTCTTCGATGTTGTCGAGGTGTTGCTGAAGGTCGGCGGGCTTGAAGAAGGCGGTGCCGTAGACGCGGGTCAGGCGGTCGGAGTTCTCGTCGCCGTGCCAGTACGACGAGGCGAGGGACATCACCTTGAACGCGCCGATGCGCCCGGTGCTGGGCACATGCGGTCCGCGGCAGAGGTCTTCCCAGTTCTTGCCCGGCTCGCCGGTGGCGTAGAACGAGAGCTTGGCCTCGGGTCCGGATGCTGCAAGGGCCCGCTCGGCGTTGTCGAGCTTGTACTTGCTCCCCTCGGCCTTGAGCTTGGTCATGCCCTCGTTGGGGTCCAGCTCGTAGCGGGTGAAGGGGCGGTCTTCCTTGACGATGTTCGCCATCTCTTTCTCGACGGCTTCGAAGTCGCCTTCCTTCAGCGGGCGGTCGTCGGGGAAGCGGATGTCGTAGTAGAAGCCGGTTTCGAGGGGCGGGCCGTAGACGAGCTGCGCCCCCGGCACGACGCGCTGGATCGCCTCGGCCATCACATGGGCGCACGAGTGGCGGACGAGAAAGAGGGCGTCGGGGTCGGGCTCGTTCTTGCCGCTCTCGCCCTTGCGGGTCTCGGTGATGATCTCCAGGCGGCAGTCGGCGCCGAGCGTGGTCGAGAGGTCGCGGACCTCGCCGTCGACTCGACAGCCCACCGCGGCCTGGGCGAGGCGCGGGCCGATCGACTCGGCGACCTCGAGGGCCGTCACCGGGGCGTCGAACTGTTTGACCGAACCGTCTGGGAGGGTGATGGCGGGCATGTCTGGAGGTCTCCGGAGGTGTCGGCCCGAATCGGGGCCGCGGGGGTCAGCATCGGCGGGTCGGGGCGGATCTCAACGAAATCGCGGACAATGAAAACGCCCGGCCTTGGTCAGCCGGGCGTGGAGTGGTTGTGCAAACAGCGATCGCGGGCGGCCGGCTATCCGCCCCGCGTCGGCGTGGTGGTGGTCGTAGTCTTGCCGGTCGAGCGTCGCATGGGCTGAGGATAGCCGCCGGGCGAGGGGGCGGGCAAGACCTCTCCCGCTTTGACCCGGGGGGCCGGGGCCCTGACAATCCCGGGCCGGGCCCACAATGGCTCGCCCCCGCTCCCGTCCCGAGGCCCTTGATCTGGTGGTTGACGCATGATCTGCCCCTTCTGCGGGTCCAACGAAGACAGGGTGATCGACTCGCGTGCCGCCGAGGGCGGCAAGGTCATCCGGCGTCGTCGCCAGTGCGCCGACTGCGAGAAACGCTTTACCACCTACGAGCGCGTCGAGCAGACCAGCCGCATCGCGGTCGTCAAGCGTGACGGCAAGCGCGTCGCCTTTGACCGTGACAACATCGCGCGGGGGCTCGACGCCGCCTGCGGCAAGCGCCCCGTCTCCGAAGACGCCAAGCAACGCCTCGTCGACGAGGTCGAGGAAGAGCTGCACCGGGAGTACGACCGCGAGGTCTCCAGCCAGGTCATCGGCGAACGCGTGATGGCCAAGCTGCGCGACCTCGACGAGGTGGCGTACATCCGCTTCGCCAGCGAGTACCACCAGTTCAAGACGGTCGACGACATCATGGAGGAGCTCAAGGCGCTCACGAGCAAACCCAAGGATGTGAAAAACCAGCAGGGGCTGTTCCCCTGACGAGACTGTTTGCATGAGGCTGTTTGCATGACAAGACGAGGCGCTGCCAACGCGGGGCTGATCGTGGCGCTGGTGGTCGGACTGCCGCTCGTGCTGATGGGCGTCGGGATTGTCTGGCTGCTGATGACGGCTTCTGGCGATCCGGGCGAGCGCGTGCTGCCCGACACGGCGCCGGCACGCGAGAGCCTCGAAGACCGCGCCCGACGCATCGACTACAGCTACGACCGCGTCAAGGCTCGGCAGGGCGAGCAGCTCTGGTTCCGCATGTGCTACGGCTGCCACTCCGACGACGGGACGGTGGTCGAGGGGCCGTCGTTCCTGCACCTGTACGGCTCGGAGGTCGTGCTCGTCGGCGGCACAACGGTGATCGCCGACGAGGAGTACCTCCGGCGGGCGATCCTGGACCCGTACGACCAGGTGCGTCGGGGGTGGGAAGGCATGCGGACGATGCCGCCCAACCGCGGCGTGCTGAACGATCAGCAGGTCGGGCAGCTCATCGAGTTCATCAAGAGCCTTGCCGAGCCGAACATGCCCGAGCCCCCCACCGACGAGCCGGAACCAGACGAGGCGGAACCGGGCGAAGCCGGGCCGGAGAACGCCGGGGGCGGCTGACCCGGGCCCTTTGAATACACTTTGACCGAACACGCGACCCAGGGAGCGACCATGGCGAGCAAGATCTTCAAGTCACCGGCCGACACGCTCGCGGACCTCCGCGACAAAGGCGTCCTCACCGACGGGTGCACGATCCATGTCGGCGGCTTCGGGCTCTGCGGCATCCCCGAGCACCTCATCATGGCCCTGCGCGACACGGGCGTGAAGGACATCACCTGCATCAGCAACAACGCCGGTGTCGATGACTGGGGCCTGGGCCTCTTGCTCAAGACGCGACAGATCAAGAAGATGATTTCGAGCTATGTCGGCGAGAACTCCGTCTTCGAGAAGCAGTTCATCGAGGGCGAGCTCGAGGTCGAGTTCAACCCGCAGGGGACGCTCGCCGAGCGGATCCGTGCGGCGGGCGCCGGCATCCCCGCGTTCTACACCCCCACCGCCGTGGGCACGATCGTCGCGGAGGGCAAGGAGGTCCGCGAGTTCTTCCGCCCCGAGGACGACACGCGGAACTTCAACCGGGGCCCCGACCCCGAGGGCGTCGAGCGAAAGCCCTATGTGATGGAGACGGCGCTCTTCGCCGACCTCGCCCTCGTCAAGGCCGACGCGGCCGACGAGTTCGGCAACCTGCGCTACCGCAAGACCGCCAGAAACTTCAACCCGATGATGGCGACCGCCGCGAGGTTCGTGGTGGCGGAGGTCGACCGGATCGTCCCGCTGGGCGAGTTCGACCCCGACGATGTGCACACGCCGGGCAACTTCGTCGACCGTGTGGTGCAGACCAAGAGCGAGAAGCGGATTGAGCAGCGGACCGTGCGCAAGGGCTGAACCTCACGCCCATGTCGCGCCGGCCCCAATCCGGCGGGCAGGCGAGAGCCGTACGAGCGACGGGGGATGAAAGGGCAGGCCATGAAGACAAAGCACCTGAAGATTGCGGCGTTCTCGGCCTTGGCGGCTCTTGTGCCGATCTCGCTCGCGGAGATCGTCACCGAAGAGATCCGGTATCTGCACGACGGGGTCGAGCTCAAGGGCCTGATGGTCTACGACAGCGAGGCGGAAGGGCGCAGGCCCGGCGTGCTCGTCGTCCACGAATGGTGGGGTCGCGGCCCGTACGCCCAGAAGCGGGCGAGGATGCTCGCCGAGCAGGGATTCGTCGCCTTCGCGCTGGACATGTACGGCGCCGGCGTGCTGGTCGACTCGCCCGCCGAGGCCCGAACGCTCGCGACGCCCTTCTACGCCGACCGCCCGCTCATGCGCGATCGGGCCATCGCCGGCCTCAATGTCCTGCTCGGCTCTGAACGGGTCGACCCCGAGCGGGTCGCCGCGATCGGCTACTGCTTCGGCGGGACCGTCGTGCTGGAGATGGCGCGGGCCGGGGCGCCGCTCGCGGCGGTCGTCTGCTACCACGGCGGCCTGACCGGCCCGCATCCGATGCGCGAGGGCGCGTTCGCAGGCACGGTCGCGGTCTTCAACGGCGCCGCCGACCCGATGGTCAACCACGACGACAAGAAAGCGTTCGTCGAGGAGATGCACAAGGCGAAGGCCGACTTCATCTTCATCGACTACGCGGGCGCACTGCACTCGTTCACCAACCCCGAGGCCGACGGGCTCGGCATGGACGGGGTGGGCTACGACAAGAAGGCCGATGAACGATCGTGGAGGCACACGCTCGACCTGTTCGGTGAAGTCTTCGCCGCGGGGAACCGTGACAGGAACGATTGAGCGGAAGGACACGGCTCGGCGAGCCGCGCCACCCCGAAACCCGAGACCGATTCCGAGAGAAAAGGACAGACCCATGCCCCTGGACAGAGATCAGATCGCAGCCCGCGCCGCGCGGGAGCTCGAGGACGGGTTCGTCGTCAACCTCGGCATCGGCATGCCGACCCTGGTGGCGAATCACATCCCCGACGGCATGGATGTCTGGCTGCAATCCGAGAACGGGCTGCTCGGCATCGGCCCCTACCCGACCGAAAGCGAGGTCGACGCCGACCTCATCAACGCGGGCAAGCAGACCGTGACCGCACGCAGGGGCGCGAGCTTCTTCTCCTCCGCCGACTCGTTCGCGATGATCCGGGGCGGGCACATCGACATGTGCATCCTCGGCGCGATGGAGGTCTCCGAGAAAGGCGACATCGCCAACTGGATGATCCCCGGCAAGATGGTCAAGGGCATGGGCGGGGCGATGGACCTCGTCGCCGGCGTGCAGAAGGTCGTCGTCGCCATGGAGCACTGCAACAAGAAGGGCGAGCCGAAAATCGTCAAGGCCTGCACCCTCCCGCTCACAGGCGTCGAATGCATCGACATGGTCATCACCGACCTGTGCGTCCTGAAGATGAACCCCGACCGCAAGCTCTTCGAGCTCATCGAGCTCGCCCCGGGCGTCACCGCCGACGAGGTGGTCGAGAAGACCGGCGCCGAGTTGATCGTCCCCGCGTCGGTCCCCACGCTGGAGGTCTGAGTGCCCCTCTACCGCGTCACCGGCATCCACGCCTCGTCGCACCGCGACAGCGAGCTGTACATCGACGCCGCGTCGCCCGATGTCGCCATCAACACCGCGCGACGGCGCAGCCTGCTCTCGCCGGCGATTGAAACGGTCGAGGGCGGCATCGCCCCGCCCGGCTCGGCCGTTATCGTCAAGACCCGCGACCCCGCAACAGCGCTCCGCGAAAGACCCATCCGCACCATCGCCTACGGCGTCTTCTTCGGCGGTCTGCTCCTGATCGTCGCGATCGCGGTTTTTCTGGGAATGCTCCGCGGATTCGTGCCCTCGCCACCGGTGTAAACGACCTTGTCAGCGGGAAAGCTGGAAGACCAAAGGCATCCCCCGACCTGAGTCACCGCGTGTAACCGGTTCGCCTGCTCCGGCAGGAACCCGTCTGCGACCGACCCGCCGACCCGGGCGCCGGGGCCACGCGCGCCGGACTGCGCGAAAGAGCGCCGCGGGGGTCCTCTCCCCGTACCGCTCACGCTTCTCGCGATAGGCATCGAGGATCGGTCCTGCGATCTCGCGGATCTCATCCTCGCGAGGATCGCCCGCGTAGTCCTCTGGAACCGCCCAGACAAAGCGGTTCGTTTCCGCCTCGTGGGTCGGCACCGAGATGAATCGGCGGCGGACGAGGCTTCCGGTCTCCTCCTGCTCCGCCGCGGCCGCGACGAAGAAGTCGATCGCGTCGTCCGGATACCCGAAAAGGTAGCCGTAGGCCCTGAACCGATCGAGCCTCGGCAGACGCTCAGCGATCGCGATGACAACCTCGGGATCTGTGCCGGGATCGATGCCGAGCGGGGCCCAGAAGGCCCGCTGCTCGTTGAGCATGCGTCGCATCGAGGCCCGGTGCACGACAAAGGCCTCCGCGGAGCGTTTCGAATCCCACTCGGCGGCGAAGACCATCACCCCCGCCGCGATCTCACCGTCCTCGATCAGTTCGAGCAACGCCCGCGTGCGGGCGAGGGGTTCGAGGTCCGGTTCCTCTGTGCTCAAGCGGTGGCTCCAGAAGCCCGAGCTCATCGGTTTCAGCCCTCCAGCGACGGTGTAGAGCGCCTCGCGGTCGAGCATGCGCAGCACGAGTTCGTCGAACGCTCGGCGCTCTTCCGGTCCGAGGCTCTGCCGGGCGTCCGGCACGCCCGAAGCGGCGCATCCGCCAAGCAGCAGCGCCACCACCAACAGCAGCACGGGCGTTCGAACGAGGGTCCGCGGGGTCGCCACGGGGTGCTCGTGGAGGGTGCTCGCGTCGAAGTCTGCGTTCATCGGGTTGACCTTTCGGGGCTGGTCGATAATAGTAACTCATTATCAACAAGCGGGCCACACGGTCCCGCCCGCCCCGGACAAACCCCGCCGCGCACCGCGGCCGACACCAGGAGAGAGCCCCCATGATCGACCGTAAGACTCCGTTCCTCGCCGCCGCGGCCCTTGCAGCCCTCGCCGCGAACGCTCACGCCCAGGTCGTCTACGCCTCGGGCCAGTTCTTCGACGGCGTCGACCGCATCAACCGCTTCTTCGAGGTCGACCTCGCGACCGGCGAGGCAACCCCGGCCTCACCCCCGCTCTCGTTCTTCCCCCAGGCTGGGCTGGCCGGCACGCCCGACGGGCGCCTGATCGGCATCCGCGCCGGAACCATCTTCGAGATCGACCCGGCCAACGGGACCGAGACCCCCGTCGCATCCGTCGGCGTAAACGCCACGAGCCTCGATGTACTCACCGACGGGCGCGTCTTCACCGTCGCCCGCGACGCCTTCGGCAACTACCAGCAGCTCTTCCTCATCGACCTCGCGGCACAGACCGCCTCCGCCCTGGGCTCGACCAACGAGATCGGCGACGCGATCGACACTGCCCGCGGCACGCCGCTCGGCACCGCCGAGCCGTTCGTCATCGCCCTCGGGTCGGTCGGTCAGACCGTCTACGCCATCGACGCGGACTCGGGCACCCTCGTCGCGATCGACCCCGACACCGGCGAGGCCTCGGTTGTCGGCGGTGTCGGGGCCATCACCGCCTCGCTCACGCCAAGGTACACCGGGCTGGCCGCGCTGACCGGCGCCGACACCAACGGCGACGGTGAGTACGACACGCTCATCTCCGGCGTGAACTTCGACAACGACTTCAACAGCCTCACCGACCCGCTCAACGGACGCTTCGGCGGTGTCGCCGCCTACGACCTCGCAACGGGTGAAGCCTCCATCATCGGCAACAACAGCGGCATCATCTTCTTCGGCATGGGCGCGATCCCCGCCGCGGTCGCCTGCCTCGCCGACATGAACAACGACGGCGTGGTCGACGCCGACGACTTCTTCCTCTTCCTGCAGCTCTTCGCCGACGCAGACCCGATCGCCGACATCAACGGCGACGGCGTGATCGACGCCGATGACTTCTTCGAGTACCTCGCCCTCTTCGCCGCGGGTTGCCCGTAAGCATTGTCGACGCCAAAGTCGAAACGCCCAGGGAGACCCCTGGGCGTTTTCTATGGGCCAACATCCCGGCAAGAGCCGGGGCCCGACTCCTGGCAAAGAAAACACCGGCCGAAACCGGCCGGTGCGTGTGTTCCTGAATTCCCCGCGTTCGATCAACCGCCTGAGGGCGGGGGCGATTCGCCCGAAGGTGGCGTCTCTGCCGGGGGCTGCTCGCCCTCGCGGGGTTCGACCGGCGCCGTCTCCCGCGGCTGCACATCCAGCTTGCGCCCCAACGCCTTCTCGATCGCCCGCTCAAGCTCGCCGGGGATATCGACCTCGAACGCTTCCTCTGGGATCTCGGCCGCGTCGGCCTCCTCGCGGGCGCGCTCGATCATCGCCCGCAGGTCGTCGTCGCTGACGCGGTCGGGCGGGCGGATGTCGAAATCATCGCCCGATGCGCCAGGCTCGCTGATCGGCTCGACAACATAGCGGATGCGGTCTTCGTCGATCTTCTCCTCGAAGACGCCGCGCGCCAGACGCCCGATCTGCAGTCTCGCGTCCGCCTTCTCCTCCTCGCTCAGGCCGGAACGGCGGATGTACTGGTCTTCGACGAACATCACCGCGGCGAGCGGCAGCACCGGGCTCTCGGCGATCTTCTCGATCACCCGCCCCATCTCCTCCAGCGAAATCTTCTTCTCGCGGAACTCCTGCGCCAGCGCCTCGACCTGCGCGATCACGCGGATCTTGTCCTCTTCGGTCATGTCCGACCGTTCGATCGCCTCGACCAGAGGCGGCGTCAGCACATCGGCCGCGAGGTCCCGCCAGTTGTTCGCCAGCCAGATCCCCCCGATCACGCCCAGGATCGCCAGCACGCCCAAAACGACGAGGCAGCCCGTCAGGCAGTCGCCCCGACGCCAGCCCTCGCGGACGCTCAGAC
>REET01000185.1 GCA_007694925.1 Phycisphaerales bacterium
CGGGAGCTACGGCTTCAACGCCGCGATCATCAGCGGTGTCGCGGTGGGCCTTCACTTTGTGGTGTTGCGCCCTCTTGTCGCGTTGATCTTGCTGCAGATGGCAATGGGGCCAAGGTTTTGATAACCCGAGTCAGATGAAGAGGAAAGACCGATGCCTATCCCATCGATCGAAAAACTGCTCGCCGCCCCCGCGCCGGGGCTCGCGTTTGAGATGCATGTCAACGACAAACCGAAGCGTGTCGTGCTGCCCTCGCCCCACAAGCTCGGCAAGCCAGCGAGCGAGACGGACCTCGGCAAGCTCAGGGCGCTGGCCAAGGACATGCCCGAGCACGAAGAGATGGTGCGGCTCTACGGGGCCCACGACGGCGTGAAGCTCTTCAACATGTCCGAGGGCGGGACAAAGTACACCAAGCCCGCCGTCGAGTTGCTCCCCATCGGCAAGTGGCAGAAACACGCCGAGGAGTTCCTGGAGATGGACATCTTGGAGGAGTGCTACCCCGGCTTCTACGACGCCGGAGACTGGGCCGCGATCGGCACGATCGAGGCCGAGGGCACGACGCTGATCTATTTCTTCGACGGCGAGTACAACAGCGAGCCCCTCGCCGGCCGAATCTTCCCCGTCATGCTCGACCCGGTCATGGACTGCGACGAACTGCTCGCGCCGAGCCTGCCCGCCTTCCTCGGCTCCCTCGCCGCCGACCCGACCGAGATCCTCGGCCGGCTGGAAATGATCTGGGACGCCAAGATCGGCGGCGAGGACCTCATCGGCAACATCGTCGGCTGGACGCCCGATGCCGCGTCCGACCCGGACACGGTGCTGCCGGGTCAGGGCTAGCGCTCAGTCCTGGATTCATCTTGGCTCAATCCTCGGTCGTGCCCCGCTGCGTCCGAACACGCTGCGGCGTCGTCTGCAGCTCGTGCCGCAGCAGCACGCGCCCGGCGAGCAGGCCCTGGAACTCGCCCCCGTCGATGGTCATCTCGCCGTTGACGAGCATGTACTCGATGCCTTCGGCGTAGAGCTCGGGCTCCAGCGGGGTCGAGCGGTCGCCGAAGGTGTCGAAGTCGAAGACGAGGATGTCCGCCTTGTACCCCTCGCGGAGCAGCCCGCGGTCGGGCAGCCCGATCACCTGCGCCGGCAGCCCCGACGAGGAGCGGATCGCAAAGGCCAGGCTGATGACCTCCCGGTCGCGGACATAGTGCCCGATCTTGCGGGCGAACGCGCCGTAGTGGCGGGGGTGCGTCCCCGGGCCCGCCACGAGCCTCGCGTCCGACGAGGTCATCGTGTACTCCTGCTGCATGTACAGGTCGACATCCTTGCGGTGCGATGAGAGCGGGCGCAGCATCGCGCCCTGCGGCCGGTCCTCGAACCCGCGCAGCGAGAGCTCCCACACCGCCTCCTCGGGCGTGACGCCCCAGCGGTCGGCCGCGTCCTGCAGGGTCTTGCCCCGCAGGCTCTGGTCGGGGAACTCGGTGATGATGATGCGGTCCGGTCCGCCGTTGTAGTCGATCGCGTACTCGGTGTCGATGCGGAGCTTCTCGCGAGTCTCGGGGTCGTCGAGATTACGCCGCAGGTGCTCACGGAAGTTGTCGAAGACGCCGCTCTGGCGGTACACGGGGCTGTCCAGCCCGCCGGAGGTGTCGACATCCTCGGCGACGAGCGCCCAGTAGGGGATCACGACCGCCGGCGCGCCCGAGTGCCCCTCGTAGGGGTACTGGTCGAGGTAGACAGGAACCCCGCGCTCGCGGGCGAGGTCCACAAGGATGATGTCGTTGAGCGCGCGCCCCCACGCCATCCGACCCTTGGCCTTCACGTGCGAAGCGATCGAAGGGATCCCCGTCTCCTCGGCGATGCGGATGATCTCGACGAGCGCGTCCTGCCCGTCCAGCGGCCATTCCTCGACCATGCTCGGGAGCTGCCACTTGGGCAGCCGCCCCGCAGAACGCATGTGCGAGAAGTGGAAGCCGCCGTACTCGGCCACGACGCGGCAGAGCTCGATCACCTCGTCGGGATGGCTGAACCGACCGGGCCGGTACTCCAGCCCCGTGCCCAGACCCCACGCGCCGGCCTCGAGCTGCTCGCGGAGCAGTTTCTTCATCGCTTCGAGTTCATCGGGCGTGGCGTGGCGCTCGTAGTCGTCGCCCATCACCTCCGACCGGATGTTCCCGTGCCCGGCCATCGCCACGACATTCAGCCCGATCCCGCGTGACTCGTACGCGCTGATCTCGGCCTGCAAGGGGAAGCGGGGCGTCCGTCCGTCCGGCCCGCCGACCACCGTAGCGACACCCTGCAGGATCGCCGCCTTCGCCTTGCGGACCTCGGTGTTGGGCAGCACCATGTACCGGTCCGCGTGCGAGTGCATGTCGATAAACGCGGGCGTGACAAACAGCCCCGTCGCGTCGATCACACGATGAGCCGTCGCCCCGCGCAGGTTGCGCCCGATCGCGACGATCGTGTCGCCCCGCACGCCGATGTCGGCGCGAAACTCGGGGTTGCCAGTCCCGTCGAGCACACGCCCGTTCTTGATGAGGATGTCAAAGTCCGGCGCCTCCGCCGCGCCCGACCGCGAGATCGGAACGACAAGCAACAAGGCGGCGAACAACGCGATCGGGAATGTCTTCAGCATCGGTCTTCCAGCAAAAGAAGGAATCTGGGTCCGGAACGCGAAAGCGGCAAATCTCACCGGGCGGAAGCCTCGACCTCTGCAACGCCGAGCCCGAGCCGATCCAGCGTCCGCCGCAGAAGATCCGCGTGGTAGTCAAGGAAGTTCTCCCGCGTCTGCGGGATGTACTCGTGCACCTCGGCGGGGTTGTACTGCAGGATCTCCCCGTTCGGCCGCAGCGAGTGCCCCAGGGACCACTGGTAATCCACGATCGGCCGCCCGTTCGTCGGGAAGCGCAGCGTCTCGGTCGTCTGCCAGGTGTTGCTGAAGCCGCCCGACGACATCCCCATCACATGCGCCAGGTCGTTGTCGACCACCTGCGACGCGAACTGATCGAGGTGCGAGCCGCTCCAGGGCGCCAGCCAGACGGTCATCTTCCCGCGGAAGTGCACATCGGCGGGGTCGATGATCCCGTCGGCCCACTTGGGCAGGTGCGCCCCCTTGAAGGGCACGCTGTTGGTGTAACGCATCCCGGCGTCGAACGCCTTCTGCACATCGTCTTCGAGCCATTCGAGCAGCCAATTGCCCCCGTCAACCGTCTCGGCCGCAGAGCCCGTCCGCCGGATGCTCCGGATCCGGCTCTCCACCCAACGCTTCGAAGCGTCGCTCACCATCAGGTTTCCGAAAGTTGTCCGGAACGGTCGCGGCTGCAAACGCTGTACCGCGTACGCCCCGCGCGAACCGCCGCGGCTGCGCGTCGCGTCCACGATCACATGGTGGTCGAGCAGCCCGTGCTCTTCCGCGTACTCCATCAGACTGTCCATCGCCTCGGGCAGGTCGGCCCGGAACCCGTGCCACTGCAGCAGCACCACCGGCAGCGATCGGTCGTCGGGCATGTAAAGCGAGTAGGTCTCAAAGTCCGCCATGCCCTCGACCGGCGAGAACCCGGGGTACCGCCGCTCGGCGTAGCCCCGCCACTCGACCGAGCCCCGACGCTGGTAAGGAAGATCGAGGTTGTACGCACGACCGTCGGCACGCTGCAACCGCAGGCGCAGCGAGTCGCCGTAGAACTCATCGTGCGGCACAAAGTCGACCATCCGCGAGATGTCGTACCCCAGCCTCCAGAGGTAGTGGTTGTTGGTCGAATAGCGGTGGTAGGGGCGCCGACGCTCGACGTACTCATCGGCGTCCATACCATTGATGCGGAGCACCTTGTCGCCAACGCGCGTGTTCACGCCCTCGCCGAAGTCGCTGACGAAGAAGAACGGGTTCTCCGCGTCTGAGAAGTCAACGGCGAAGCGGATGGGCGCTTCGAGCCTCCGCTGCTGCTTCTCGGAGATCTCGATCCCGCCGTCGACGAGGGTCAGGCGGAGGTGCGTGTCCTTGCGTGCGTTGGAGATCTTGTGCAGCGCGAACCACATCTTCTCGGCCGTGTCGGCGTTGATGAGTTCCTCGCGGAAGCCCTTGATCGCCGCCTCGACATCGATCCCCTTGGGGTGCGCGCGGTAGTAAGGGTGGTTGGGCAGCGAGGCGAACGCGTCCCACTCCATCGTGCTCTTGAGCAGAAACTCGAACAGCGCCTCGCGGTCCTCGGGCGTGCCCGGGTCGAACCCGTTCTCGGCGGAACCGCCCGCAAGGGCCGCCGCCCCGACGGCACAAGCCACAACACCCGCCATCACAAGACGAGCTCGAGCCAGCATCCTTCCGGTCATCTTCATTCCTGTCGCCTGAGGCGTTCTCAAAGCCGGGGGCGGTGAACAGAGACCAGCCGCCCGCACCGTGCGGGCCGGCAGACATCGTTCACCCCCGTTTCGATTCTAGAGATTCTCAACATAATCACCGCGAAGGCAAACCGCAAGCGACCGATCCAACAGAACCGAAACACCGACCGATCTCTCTCCGGTCGACAAGCCAAACCGCCCGCCGATACGCTGCTCGGTCATGCGAAGACTCACCAAACTGCTCGTTGTGTCTTTCTGTGTTCCGGTCGCGTTTGCGGGCGCCTCGCCCTGGCGGAGTACGCTCTACCCGATCAACTGGACGCCGCAGCACGCCGACGCAGAGGGCCGCTTCCTGCACGACTTCTCCTACGCCGGCTACGAGTCGGGCCAGCGCCCGCTCCCGCCCGCAGACTCGCCCGCGACCGTCACGCTGCAAGCCACCGACGACGAGGCCGACGACACCGCCCGCATCCAAGAGGCGATCGACCGCGTCGGCGAGAACGGCGGGGGCGTCGTCCTCCTCGGGCCCGGGACCTTCCGCGTCGCCCCGCCCGAGGGATCGCGGGCCGCGCTGCACATCACTCACAACGGTGTCGTTCTGCGGGGCTCAGGCCCCGAAGCGACCACCATCATCAACACCGACCCGAACATGCGCCAACGCGATGTCATCCGCGTCGCGCCGCCAAACACACCCTCCCGCGTCTGGCTCCGCGCATCGGGCGAGCCCGTCCCGCTCGCTGTCGACGCCGAAAACCGCTCAACCCGCGTCCGCCTCGCCGAATCCGCGGGCGTCGAAGCCGGCGACTGGATCGTCCTCCTCGCCGACGCGACCGACGAGTTCATCGCCGACCACGACATGACGGGCTTATGGAATCCCCGCATGGGCGCCGTCGCCTTCTACCGGCGCGTCGCCCGCGTCAGCAGCGACGGCCTGACAGTCGAGATCGACATCCCCCTGCGCTACCCGCTCCCCACCCGCGACAACGCCCGCCTGCAGCGCACCGCTCCGCACCTCGAACAGGTCGGCGTCGAGTCGCTCTCCATCGGCATGGTCGAGCATCCGGGCGAAGGCTTCGCCGCCAACGACTACCGCGAAGAAGGCACAGCCGCCCACGAAGTCCACGGCGCCCACATCATCACCTTCTACCACACCGTCAACGCCTGGATCCGCGACATCCACACCGCCCGCCCCGAGACCAACGAGCACGACATCCACATGGTCTCCAACGGCTTCCTCCTCCACATGTCGCGCAACATCACCGTCACCGGCTGCGTCGTCCGGAAGCCTCAGTACAAGGGCGCCGGAGGCAACGGCTACGGCATCACCTTCTCCGGCAGCGACTGCCTCGTCACCGACTCCCGCGTCACCCACGCCCGACACAACTTCAGCTTCAAATCCCTCTGGACCAGCGGCAATGTCGTCCACCGCAGCCGCGCCGAAGACGCGATGCTCGCCAGCGACTTTCACATGCACCTCAGCCCCGCCAACCTCTTCGACGCCGTCACCGTCAACCGCGACTGGCTCGAAGCCCGCTACCGCCCGTGGGGCACGATCGTCCACGGCCACCCGACCACGCAATCGGTCTTCTGGAACACCATCGGCGAGGCGGCGCACCCCAGGGCGGGCGTCGTCGTCGACAGCCGCCAGTTCGGCTGGGGGTATGTAATCGGCACCCAGGGCGAAGCGACCGGCGTGCGCACGCGCCCCGTCCTCGTCCCCGGCTCGGGCCCGCACCCAGCCCGCGACACAAGCCCCGAAGACTTCGTCGAAGGCGTCGGCGAGGGCGCGACGCTCGTGCCCCAATCGCTCTACGAAGACCAGCTTCGAAGACGGCTCGGCCCCCGCGATCGCTCTGAACGCTGAGTTCATTGGTCAGCAGCGGTCGCCGCGGCTTCGATCCGCTCGCCCGACACCACATCCAAGCGGTCGCCCGGCGCGAAGCTCTCTTCCCACAGCTCGCCCGATCCGTCGGCCATCATCAGGTGCACGCCCGCCCTCCCGACGACCTCGCCCACGACGCGGCCGTCGCGCACGCGCACCACCAGCGCCGTCCGTTCGTCGATCCCGATGCCGAGCAACCCCGGCCTGGCCTCGATCACGCCGCGGAGCCGCGGCTGGCGATTGCGCTCCGAGAAATGCTGATCGACCACACACCCGCGCAACAGGTCGATCCCCTCGCCCACGCGCGCCTCGGGGTTGCCGCCGGTGATCATCACGCTCGATTGGATCGCGGCGCCTGCGGAGCTCCCGCCGATCACGCCGCCCCGCTCCAGCAGCTTGTGCAGCTCCGCCTCGACCTTCGTCCCCAGGTACGACTGCGCAAGCCTCGATTGCTGCCCACCCCCGAACCAGACGGCGTCGGCCCGCGCGATCGCTGAAGCGAACGCCTCCGTGTCGGCCACTTCCCTGTTGCGGGTGTGCAGCACCGTCACCCACTCGAACCCGCGCGCCCGCCACTGGCGGACGAGGGTCTGGTCGTAATCCTCGCGGTCCGCCCGATCGCTTGCCGTTGGGATCACCACCACCGACGCGGGGCCGAAGCCCGCAAGCTCGCGGAACGCCCCGAAGATCTCGTCCCCCAGCCCGCTCCCGCCAGCGATCACGAGCGAGCCCGGGCGGTCGAGCATCGAACGCCTCGCCTCCATCGCCGAATCCGCTGCGGCAATCGAGGGATCGGCGACGAAAAGCACAGCCACGAGCAAAAGGCTCAAACGCAACGGCAGAGAGGTCATGGAAGATTCCGGGAGGTACGGGGCGATCGAAAACAGAACGGCACACACGAGGCCGCCGAACCCGACCGACCGAACAACCGCTCAGATCGCGATCACACCGGTTCGTTCAGAGCTCGACGCACGCCCACGACGAATCCGCCGCGGGTCGGGCCGGGCTCAGAAGATACACCGAGACCTCGCCGTCGAGCAAGGGACGCGCCTCGCGGGGCCGATCGGTCATCAGCACGCGCCGGGGCGGGCTCGCCGCGTCGAGCGCCGTAACGCGCGACGACGCGAGCCGGATCAACGCCGACTGCTTGACCGACCACACCGAAGCCGCCGAGAGCGCACGCACCGACTCGCCGATCGACTGATCACCCATCGCCTCGGCGACGAGCACAAGGCGTCCCTCGCTGTCGGCTCCGAGCGCAACGCCCGGCGCGTCCGGGCACGAGAAACGCAGCCGCTCGATCCCGTCCAGCAGCACGAAAGGATCCGGAGCACGGCGCGCCAGCTTCACCTCCGCACGCGCCGGCTCCTGGGTCGACGCCGACTCGGCCTCCGCGTCGCCCGCGAGCCGTGCCGTTTGCGCAGGCTGGCCGCTCTGTCGCGGGGCCGGACGCTCGCTCAGGATCGAGAGCAGCCGCTCGGTATCGATCTCCTGCGAGCCCCGGTACAGCGTGACGGCCTCGACCGCGTCGACGCGCGGGCAGACCGCCGAGGTCTCAAGCTCGCGCCCGAGGAAGGTCCCGCAGGCGCCCGAGAGCCGCGCCGATGCGGCCGAAGCCCGTTCATCGTTCACGCCCATCCACGCGACACGCAGGCCCGTGGCGCTCTCGCCCAAAACGCCCGCCAGGCCCTTGAGCGTTCGATACCCCGAGACCAGCGCCGCGTCATCAGCGCCCGTCAGCAGCGTGACCGCGTCGAGACGCTCCATCGCCGGGGCGGACGCCGCCTGTGTTTCTTCAAGCCGCAGCACGACCGCGTCGCACCCCGCGGCAATCCTGAGCGCATCCTCAAGCCCGTCCGCACGCGCATCAACGCCCGCAGCGCCCGGGCCGACCAGTTCGACACTGACCGAGCCCGGCTGGCAACGCACCAGCGCCGCAGGCCCGCCGCACGCCCTCGCACGCGCATCAGCGTACTGGCGCAGCCACGCCCCTGCGAGAACCGGTAGGTTGCCGAGCACCACCGCTTCGAGCCTCGCCCTGGCGCTCGGGCCGCGAGCGGTCATCGCCGGCATCGGCGGCGTCACCGCCCGGGTCTTCGGCCGATCGCCGAGGAACAGATCCGCCAGCGCGTCGTACTCCCCGTCGTCGGGCTCCTCGATCCGACCGATCGGAGCGGTGGGGGTCAACGGGGTTTCGTCCGGCTCCGCCGGGCGGAACGACAGGTGGGGCGCTTCGCTCATCGTCGCTGCTCCTCAGCCACGCACAGAGATCCCGAGGGCCGCTTCAAGACCGCCGGGACGGGACGCTCATGGACGACCACAACGCTGTTGGGCTCGCCGAACGGGTTGTTCGCCGTCAGCGGGTTGTACTTGTCCGGGCCCCATCGCCCGTCAACAACCAGCCGGTACTCGTGCCTGCCCGCCGGGAGCGTCAGGCACAGCTCGAACACGCCCATCTCTTCGTTCAGCCTCATCGGGGCGGCGGTGTCGGACCAGCCGTTGAACCCGCCAGCCACGCACACACGCTCACCGATCGTTGCCGGCTGCACGAACAGCACGCCCGAGGCCGTGGCGCGAGCGCCGTACAGGCGCCGAAGCGTGTCGCTCAGCGGACGCCCGCCCACGCGAGACCCGTCGCCCTCGTTCTCCTCGATACGCACCGGCGTGCCGATGCCCTGCAAACGACGCTGCAGCGCCTGAGCTCGACGCGTCAGATCCTCGGCGCGGCTCAGACCCGCGCCGTTCGGTTTCGTCTCCATCCGCTCCAGCGCCTCGCCGCTCACGGGCGCTTCATCAGGCTCGGGAGGCGAGGCCCGGACCGGCGACTGCGTCAACTCCGGGGCGGCCTCGGCCGCGGAACGGTCGATCGAAACCTTCAGCACATCCGCAAGCCAGAGCGCCAGCGACCGGTAGTCCGTGGCGCCGGCCGATGCGGGCGCATAGTCGATGATCGGCTGCCCAAAGGAGACCGACTCGCGCAGCGCCTCGTCGCGCCGCACCGTCACCGGCGCGACACGCTGCCCGAACCGCTTGCGCAGCTCCGAAAGCAGGTCCTTCGCCAAGGGGCTTGATGGGTCATGAATTGTCGGCAGGATCCAGGTCGTGATGCGGCTCTCCAGCCGTTTCGCCAGCGACCTGATCGCCGACACCTGACGCGTCGCGCCCTGAAGACTGAAGAAACTCGTCTCGACGGGGATGAGCGCCGCGTCGGCCGCGCTGATCGCGTTGTACGCCAACAGGCCGATCGAGGGCGAGCAATCGATCAGGCAGACATCGTACCTCGGGGCCAATCGCTCCAGCACGCGCGAAAGACGCAACTCCTTGTCCTCCGCGTCCGCCAGCCCGCCCCGCGAGGCCTCGAGCCCCGCGATCCGCGTGCGGCTCGGCGCTAGATCGAGGTTCCGCGTCACACGCCAGAGCAGCCGCTCCTCGTCAAACTTCTCCGGATCGGCGAGCATCGCGTCGCCAATATCCAGATCGATCCGCTGCTCTGGGATCGCCAGCCCCGCGGCGCAATGCGATTGGGGATCGACATCGACCAGGAGCGTCCGCGCCCCCAATCGGGCGAAGATCCCCGCGAGGCTGATGGCGGTCGTGGTCTTGCCGCAACCGCCCTTCTGGTTGATGATCGCAATCGTCCGCACGACAGGCCCTCCATGGGCATCGCGGTCCGCCGAACGGCCGGGGCCGCCCGCATCCCTGGAACAATGTCACTTTCCGGTCGTCGCGTTATCGGGTGCAGATGCGCAAACCCTTGAGGATTCACCCCATGCGGGCGTTTCTACGCACCTTTGCCGTACGCAGGCACGAACATTGTTTGTTCAGGAAACTGAGGTAATTCGCCTGTCTATGACCGCAAGTGGATCGCCGACAGTCCCCGGATCAGGGCTGCTTCCGGCGGGGCGTCCGTCGTTTCGCACACGCCGGTCGTGGTGGGCACGACGATGCGGAGTTTCCCGCCGCGGGCCTTCTTGTCAGCACGCATGTCCTTGAGGATCGA
>REET01000197.1 GCA_007694925.1 Phycisphaerales bacterium
GGGGGCGTGATCATTCAGAAGACCAAGAAGTGGGCGGGGGAGCAGGGGCGGACGGTGATCGCCTGCCCGGTCTGCTGGGACATCACCGAGGCGACGGTCGAGAAGGTCAACGAGGATCGCACGCTGATTGTCCCGGTCGTCGGGGCCGCGGTCTACGCGGGGACGAGGTTCACGCACGAGTCGGTCTGCGTGGGCTGCGGCGTGCGCGTGCGTGAGGATGCGTTGCCGCCGCTGCTTGATGAGGGTGATGTTGATCTGGGCGAGGCGGCCGAGAGGCTGCGCCCGGAGCTGTACGATCGCTTCATCGCCCGAGCGCAAGAGGAACAGCGCGTGCTGGACGGGATGGCGGGTCCGGTGATCAGGCAGCGCGTGCTGGCGGTTCGGCTTGGCGAGCTTGAGCATTCGCTGGCTTGGTATCAGCATATTGGTTCGGATAAGGTCGCGATGCTGCCGATCTTCTTCGTCGCGTTCTTTGTGGGTGTCGCGGGGTTTCTGGCTTACATGTGGACAGGAGCGCTCTGGCTCATGATTTTGATGATTGTGGCGATCATCGGCGCCGGGGTCGGCGTCATTCGATACAGAGTGCATCAGATCCAGCGCAAGCACGAGCACCTCGACCCTCATCGGCTGGCCGCGAGGTCGCTGGCGCCGTTCAATCCTGAGCAGTACGAGTTGCACAAGGCTTGCCGTCAGGCGAAGCGGGAGGGCGCGGAGCTTGCGGGGCTGAAGCCTCAGAAGATCGCCGAGCATCTTGGGGCGCTGTACCGGACGATGTAGAGAGAGTGTTTGGGGGATGCGCTCCGGTGTGCCGGAACACGCTCCGGAGGAGCGGAGGAATCGTTCGATCTGTGTTCCGCATTGCGGATCAAAGTCTTCCTTCGCCCCTTCAGGGCGAAACTATGATTTGTGTCGCTCTCCACGGGTTGCGCTTGTCCGACGCTTGGCGTCGGCCTGCGCTCCACCCGTGGCTACAACCCATCGTCCCGTCGGGACGACGATTTTGAGTTCGAGACGAGCGGGCTACAACCCATCGTCCCTTCGGGACGGATACTTTGCGAGCGACAGAAACGGACTCAGACGGACCGAAGCCGCTCTCGCTCAGCCCTTGAGCAGTCTTTCCAGATAGTGGATGTCGACCCCGCCCTTGCGGAAGCCTTCGTCCTGCATGAGTCGCAGGTGGAGGGGGATGGTTGTTTTGATGGGCTCGACGGTGAACTCGCCGAGCGCGCGGGCCATGCGGTTGAGGGCCTTGTCGCGGGTATCGGCGTGGACGATCAGCTTGCCGACCATCGAGTCGTAGTTGGGCGGGACGGTGTAGCCGCTGCACGCGTGGGAATCGACGCGGACGCCCGGGCCCCCGGGGGGGATCCAGGTGTTGATCCTGCCGGCGCAGGGCATGAAGTTTTTGTCGGGATCTTCGGCGTTGATGCGGCACTCGATCGCGTGCCCCCGCACCTTCACATCTTCCTGCTTGAAGGGGATGGGCTCGCCGGCGGCGACGAGGATCGAGAGCTGCACGATGTCCAGCCCGGTGATCATCTCCGTGACCGGGTGCTCGACCTGGACGCGGGTGTTGACCTCCAGCATGTAGAAATTCTGGTCCTTGTCCATCAGGAACTCGACCGTCGCGGCGCCGGAGTACTCGGCGGAGCGGACGAGCCTGGCGGCGGCCTCGCAGACTTCCTGAACCCTCTTGCGGTCGATGCCGGGGCCGGGGGCTTCCTCGATGATCTTCTGGTGGCGGCGCTGCATGGAGCAGTCGCGTTCCCAGAGGTGGATCGAGTTGCCGTGCTTGTCGCCGATGACCTGCACCTCGACATGGCGAGCGTTCTCGAGGAACTTCTCGATGAAGACCGAGCCGTTGCCGAAGGCTGCGAGGGCCTCGTTCTGGGCCTGCTTGATGTTGGAGCGGAGCTCTTTTTCGTTTCGGCAGACGCGCATGCCGCGCCCGCCCCCGCCGGCCGCGGCCTTGAGGATGACGGGGTAGCCGGTCTCTTCGGCGATCTTGGCGGCTTCGTCCTCGTCGTCGATGGCGCCCTCTGAGCCGGGGAAGATCGGGACGCCGGCCTTCTTGGCGAAGCGCTTGGCCTCGACCTTGTCGCCCAGGGCGCCCATCGCCTCGGGGCTGGGGCCGATGAACTCGATGGAGTGCTCGCGGCAGATCTCGACGAAGTCGGACCGCTCGGCGAGGAAGCCGTAGCCGGGGTGGATGGCTTCGACCTCTGCGATCTCTGCGGCGGCGATGAGTCGAGCGATGTTGAGGTAGCTCTCGCGCGCCGGGGCGGGGCCGATGCAGATGGCGCGATCGGCCAGGCGGAGGTACGGGGCCTCGCGATCGGCCTCGGAGTAGACGCAGACGGCCTCGACGCCGAGCTCTTTGCAGGCCCGGATGATGCGGAGGGCGATCTCGCCTCGGTTGGCGATCAGGATTCTTTTGAACATCGCGTGCGTGCCCGGGTCAGGAGGGGCGGACGAGCATGAGCTTCTGCCCGAACTCGACGGCTTCGCCGTTCTTGACGAGGATCCGTTCGACGGTGCCGGAGACCTCGGCCTTGATCTCGTTGAAGACCTTCATGGCTTCGATGAGGCAGACGGTGGTGTTTGGGCTGACATTGCCGCCCTCGGTGATGAAGGGCTCGGCGTCGGGGTTGGGCGTGGCGTAGTAGGTGCCGACCATGGGGGATTCGATGGCGACGAGGCCGGCGTCGGAGGCGGGCGGTGCGGCTGAGGCGGGTGCGTCGGCCTGCGCGGGCGGCTGCTGGGCGGCCGGTGCGCCGTTGAGGACGACGGGCGCATGGCCGGGCAGGGCCTCGTGGCCTCGCTTGATCAGGACCTTTTCTTCCTTGTCCTGCAGGTCGAGCTCGGTGAGCTCGTTCTCGACCATGAGGCGGACAAGTTCCTTGAGCTTTCGGATATCGATCATGTGTCGGTACCAGAAGCGGCGTTGTGCCGCCCCCCTTGCCCGGGGGCATCCCGGAGTGTTGACAGGCTAGCACGCATCGCGTTACCGCGTCGCCCCGCTCATGGCCGGGTCGAGGATGGCCCAGTCGGCCGAGGCGGGGAGCGTGCTGAGATTTTTGGCGCCGCGTTCGGTGACGACGAAGTCGTCTTCGAGGCGGACACCCCCCACGCCGGGGAGGTAGATCCCCGGCTCGATCGTGACGACATGCCCGGGCTGGAGGGTCTGCTCTGGGTAGAGCGGGTTGAGCCTGGGGTCTTCCTTGTTCTGCATGCCGAAGCCGTGCCCGAGGCCGTGGTTGAACTGCGGGCCGTAGCCGGCCTTCTCGATGATCTTTCGGGCGATCCCGTCGATCTCGTGGTTGGTCTTGCCCGGGGCGAGGGCGTCTGCCGCGGCCTGCTGGGCCTCCAGCACGATGTCGTAGATCTCGGCGATCTGTTTCGGCCAGGACCCGAACGCGAAGCATCGGCACATGTCGCAGTGGTACCCGTCGACGACGCAGCCCCAGTCGATCAGCAGGACCTTGCTCTTGCTGATTTTGACCTTGCCCGGGCGGTAGTGGGGCAGGGCGGCGTTGGCGCCTGTTGCGACGATGGTCGGGAAGCCCGGCTCGCTGGCGCCGAGCAGCTTCATCTCCGCTTCGAGCATCGCGGCGACGCTCAGCTCGGTCATCCCGGGCCGGACCTCGGGAAGGATGTTCAGCAGGGCTTTTTCCTGCACCTTGACGGCGGCGCGGATCTTTTTGACCTCGCCCTCATCCTTGATGTTGCGCATCGGGGCGGTCAGGCCGGCGACGGGGGCGAGCCTCTTCTTGCCGAGCTTCTTGGCGAGGCTGTCGAGCTGGGCGACGGTCAGGTGGTCGGCCTGGACGAGGCAGCGGTCGACGCCGGCGAAGTGCTCGGCGATCGCGTTTTCGAACGAGCCGGTGCGGATGTGGATGTCGGCGATCGGGGCGAACGGTTCGAGCTCGGCCTCGTACCTGCCGTCGGAGATGATGACGGGGCGGCGTTTGGCGTCGGCGCTGAGAAAGAGGTAGCTGTCGCCCCCCAAGAACCCCGTGAGGTAGCCGACATCGAAGGGGTCGGTGATCAGGGCGTGCCCGGCGTCGTTGGAACGGATCGACGCTCTGAGACGCTTGATGCGGCCCGGGTAGGGGGTGTCGGGGGTGTCTGACGCTCGTGCCATGGGCCACGATGGTAGGCTTTGCGGGCGCAGTGACGGCCTCGGCGCGGGCCGGTGAGCAGCCGCGAGGCGGCGGGAGCGGGGAGCGCGATGCACACACACCGGACAAAGACGGCTCGGGCGATCGGATGCGTGCTGGCGCTGTTGCTGTGCGCCGTCGCCTCGGGGCAGGGGCTGCTGGACCGTCTGGTGCCGGCCGAGCCGACGGAGAACGCGCCGTCGATCGCGCTCTCGACGCCGCTGATGTCGATCGCCAGCGGGGGGCAGGCCCCCGAGGTGCCCGGGGGCGGACCGATCCCTGTCGAGGTGGTGATCGGCCCCGGCGACTTTTCGGGCATCATTCTGATCACCAGCCAGCACGACGCGACGCAGAGCGTGCGGGTGTTCGCCCTTGCGACGGCGGACCCGGACATGCCGACCCGCGTGCCGCTGGTGCTCGAGCTCGATTCGCGACCTTATTTCTGGACGAGCGAGGTCCGGGTCGAGCTGCACGGGGCCGACAGCGCGGGCGACCCGGTCTTCCGGCGGGAGGTGTTCGACCAGCACAGCGTGCGTGTGAGGCGGGCTTCCGGCGCTCAGGGCGTGATGCCTTTCTCGGTCACCTCGGGGACCGGGCTGGTCGGGGTGTTCGGGCAGGTCGGCGTGCCCGGTCGTGTGCAGGCGGGGCGTGATCTCCGTTTTGTGGCGGTCGAGCCCGACGGTGCGCCGGAGGTCTGGCGGGCGTACCAGAGCATGGACGCGATCGTCGTCGAAGAGCGGTCGCTGGACACGTACGCCGAAGGGGCGGTCGCGGCGCTGGCCGAGTGGCTGCACGCTGGCGGACGCATGATCCTGGTCGCAGACCCGGAGGGGCGTGGGCGGGCGAAGCTCGCCTCGGCGCTGCGACAGGACCCGGCGTGGTGGCGTGGGATCGAGAGCGCGCCGCCCGACACCCGGGGGCGCGGCGTAACGCCCGTCGGCGAGGGGTTCCTGCTGCTGCACGGCGACGCCGGCACAAGGTGGGCGAGATCGAGGTCGGGTGTGAGTGAGGCGGGGTCGGCGGTTGTCGGCTTCGGCTCGGTGCTGGTGATCGAGGGCGATCCGGACCTTCCCACATTTTCGATCAGCGTCCCCGACGCGACGGGCGTGTTCGAGCTCGATGATCATGTGTCCAGGCGGGCGATCGCCTGGTCGGGGTACCAGACGAGCCGCTCGGCGGTCTCGATGGCCTGGCTCACCGACACGGTGCTCGACGATGAGCTCGACCCGGGGCGGGCCGGCTCGAACCTGATGATCGGCGTCTGCGTGCTCGTGCTGCTGCTGGCGCTGATGATGGGTCCGTTCGACCGCTTCGTGCTCAAGAAGAAGGGGCTCGGGTCGATCTCCTGGGCGACGGCGGTGCTCTGGCTCCTCCTGGCGAGCGTCCTGGCCGCGATCGGGCCGCGCTATGTCAGGAGCGGTGACGACACCTTCACGCGCGTTGACGCGATCGATCTGATCGCGACCGAACGCGGCTCTGAGGGCTGGAGCGTCGGGACGAACGGTGTCTTCGCCGGCCGCAGGATCGCGTACACGCCAAACGCCGTGCCCGGCTCGTGGTGGCGGGGCGTCAGCGCGAGCGACGCCGACAACGAGGTCTTCACGCCGATGACGCTGGCGCAGGGCCGAGGGATTTCACCGGGCGGGATGACGCCGATGGGCGGGAGCGACGGGCACGCCATCGAGCAGGCGCAGTGGACATTCCGGATGTTCGAGGACCGCTCGAAGGCCCGCTCGCGGCTGACAGGAGCGTTCGAGATCGACGCTTCGGGCGAAGAGGCCGTCACCCTCCGGGGTCTGCCCGAGGGCGCCGTGATCCGCGGCGCGACCGTCCACGCCGACGGGACAAGGCAGGTGATCGCCATCGACTTCGAGGGCGACGGGCCGACGCGGAGGGCGGCGGTCGATCCGTCCGTGTCGCCAGACCAGCGCCTGCGCGATCGCCTGGTGAGCGCCTCGACGCTCGTCGATGCCGGGTTCCGGACCCCCTCGATCGGCTGGATGCTCCAGTCTGAGGCGTACGCGTTGGTCACGCTGGATATCGAGGGTTGGCCCATGGAGCGGCCGAGAGGGTTCGGGGGCGAGGTCAAGTCCGTCGCGGTGGTCCGCCTTGTGGTCCCCGTTGTTCGTCATCAGAATGCCGGCGGGGCCGGCGCGGGGGAGGAAACGCCGTGATCGAGATCAAGGGCATCACCAAGAAGTTCGGCTCGCTCGTCGCGGTCGACGACCTCTCGCTCGAGATCGGCGAGGGCGAGCTCTTCGGCTTCATCGGCCCCAACGGCGCAGGCAAGAGCACCACCATGAAGGTGCTCGCCTGCCTCATCCGGCCCGACGCGGGCAGCGCCAAAGTCTGCGGCTTCTCCACCAAGACCGAGGGCGAGCAGATCCGGCGGGTGATCGGCTACATGCCCGATTTTCTCGGGGTGTACGACGATCTGACGGTCGACGAGTACCTCCAGTTCTTCGCCGCGGCGTTCTCGGTGGGGCGCAGCCGCAGAAGAACGGTGATCGACGCGGTGCTGGAGCTGACGAACCTGACGGAGAAGAAGCGAGCGATGGTGTCGAGCCTGAGCCGCGGGATGCAGCAGCGCCTGGGCGTCGCCCGCGTCTTGATCCACGAGCCGAAGGTGCTGCTCTTGGACGAGCCGGCGAGCGGGCTGGACCCCCGCGCCCGGATCGAGATGCGCGAGCTGCTCGTCCGCCTGCGCGACATGGGCAAGTGCCTGATGGTCTCCAGCCACATCCTGACGGAGCTGGGCGAGATGTCGACCTCGATCGGCATCATCGAGAAGGGCAAGCTGGTCTACGCGGGCACGCTCGCCGACGCTCTTGAG
Organism: Phycisphaerales bacterium; assembly: GCA_007694925.1. GTDB lineage: Bacteria > Planctomycetota > Phycisphaerae > Phycisphaerales > UBA1924 > SLFH01. The sequence goes on from REET01000197.1 coordinate 6,994, forward strand.
CGCACGCGAGGGGGCGAGCGCATCCTGATCTCGCTCGAACACGAGCCGGCGGTCGGAGCGGAGCCCGAACCGACGCCCGAGCCCGCGGCGATCGCGGAGGACAACGCCGCCGACGACGGTCATGCAGACGGAGACGCCGCAAGCGGGGCGGTGGCGCCGCCTGACAAGCGAGCGGTCCCGACGCACCCGGACACGGCGCGTGCGGCCGGGCTCCTGCGTGAAGACCCGCGCGTGGTCTCGGTCGTCGCCGACAACGGCTCGTTGCTCGTCGAGCTCGTGCCCGAAGAGCGGAGCCACCACTTCGTGCTCGAGAAGCTCATCAACGCGGGCGTGCGGATCCGCTCGTTCGAGCCCAAGGGCGCGCGCCTCGAAGACGCGTTCTTGAAGCTGACCAAGGGGGCCCTGCAGTGACCTCCCTCCCCGCCGGCGCGTCCGGGCCAACCTACATCGGCGAGGCGGCGCCCGAGCTGTCGCTGCTGCGGCGCTACAGCCCGCTGCGGCTCCTCTTCGGGCCCTCGTTCGCGAAGGAGATGCGGGTCACGGGGCGCAAGGCGTCGACCTACAGCTACCGCTTCGGTTACACGCTGCTCTTGCTGCTGGTGATCGGTCTGGCCTTCTGGGGCGCGTCGACCTCGTTCTCCGGGGGCGGCGCCGCCTCGGCGATGCAGCAGTACCAGGCGATCGCGCCCGTCACAGCCGCCTCGATCGTCTGGATCCAGTTCGTCGTGCTCGCGCTGCTCGCGCCCTCGCTGACCGCCGGCGCCGTCGCCGACGAGAAGCTCGCCCGGACGCTGCCCTCGCTGATGACCACGCCCCTGCCGGCCTCGGAGATCATCCTGGGCAAGTTCTCGGCGCGGATGGTCCTTCTGCTCATCCTCGCGGCGATCCCGACACCGATCCTGCTGAGCGTCCGAGTCTTCGGCGGTCTGTCGGGCTCGTACATCGCCTACAGCCTCGCCGTCAGCCTCTCGGTCTTCGTGCTCGGCCTCGCGTGCGGGACGCTGATGTCGGTGCGGTCGCACCGATCGTCGGCGGCGTCGGCCGGCGGGCTCGGGCTCATGGTCACGATCATCATGCTGCCGATGATCGCGCTCGTCGTGCTCGATCGCGCCGACGCGCTGTCGGTCGAGACCTCCGAGTCGCTGATGCTCGTCTTCAGCCCCGCGGCGATGGTGACGATCACCGACAACGCGTTCTTTGAAGACGCGATGCCGCGGATCCTCCCGGCGATCACCTACAACCTGATTTTCTCGGTGGTCGTGCTCGCGCTGGCGGTGATCTCGTGCCGCCGAGTGCTCAACCGGTACGCCGCCTTCGACGCCCCGGCCCCGGTCAAGCAGAAGAAAGGACGCCGGAAGGAACGCGCCCGCCCCGAGCCGGAGCGCAAGAGCGCCGACCGGAACCCAACGCCCGGCGCCGCTGATGATGCGCCCGCCGATCCTGCTTCGGGAGACGCGTCCGCCCGCGTCGAGAAGAAGCCCCGCGGCCTCCGCTTCGCGTCGACCAACCGCGAGGTCTGGGACGACCCGCTGCTCTGGCGAGAGCTCCGCCAGCCGGCGTTCACCGGCCGCGTCAAGCTCGGTGTGACCGTCGGCGCGGCGTTGCTCTTCTGGCTCTGGCTGGCGCTGGGCGGCGGGCAGGAGAGCGTTGTGCTGATCCACGGCCTCGCGGCGTTTGTCGGCCTGATGATCTTCGGCGTGCAGGTCGCGTCGAGGGCCTCGGGCGCGATCGCCCAGGAACGCGAGGCCAGAACGCTCGACACGCTGCTGACCGTGCCGGTCTCACCCCTGCGGATCGTGCTGGCTAAAGCGGTGGGGTCTTTCCGTCAACTCTGGTTCGTGCCGGTGTTCCTGATCGTGCACTTCGGGTTCATCGGCGTCTACACCGAGACGGCCCACCCCGTCTTCGTGCTGCACTTGGCGATGGTCTACGCGGGCGCCGCGATCTTCCTCGTCGGTCTCGGCACGGTCATGGGCCTTATCTTCAAGAAGGCGCTGGCCGCCAGCACGCTGACGCAGGGCGCCGGGCTGTTGCTCTGGCTCGTCCTGCCCGTCGGGTACCAACTATTGCTGAGCCTGATCTACATCGTGTCGACCCCGCCGGTGTATACAAGGCACATCATGGACGCCATGCTCGCGGTCAACCCGTTCATCATGCTCGGCAAAGCCTTCGAGCCCGGCGTGGTCGATCTCAGCCGCGCTCTGCCGGGGAGCCACCAGCTCAGCTACGGCCCGATCTTCGGCTACCACGACCTCGGCCCGTTCGTCTACACGCTCGTCATCGCGGCGGCGCTGCTTCTCTCGGTGTTGTTCGCGGCGGCGTCGATCTGGCTCGCCTCCAAGCGCTTCAACCGCTTCGTCGGCCGCCCGTCCTGAAGCCATCGGGCCCGAAGCCGACCTCAGCGGTGCAGCACCATGATCTCGTCGAGCTCCTTGCGCGAGATGTCGGGCACCATGCACCCCTGGGCGGGGTACCCCACGGGGATGAGCAGGAACGCCCGCTCGTGCTCGGGCCGCCCGAGCACTTTCGACAAAAACCCCATCGGGCTGGGCGTGTGCGTGAGCGTCGCCAGCCCCGCGTGGTGGAGCGCCGCCAGCAGCATGCCCGTGGCGATGCCGACCGATTCATTGGTGTAGTACGTCTGGCCCCCGTCGTCGGCCTTGGCGAGCTTGAAGACGACGATCAGCCAGGGAGCAACCTCAAGGAACGGCTTGCGATCGTCGGTGCCGAAGGGGTGCAGGTCTCTGAGCCACTGCTCGCTCGCCCGTCGCGAGTAGAACTCGCGCTCCTCCGCCTCGGCCGCCTCGCGGATCCGCTTCTTGGTCGCCGGGTCGGCGATCGCGACAAACCGCCAGGGCTGCTTGTTGGCCCCGCTGGGGGCGGTCCCCGCGGCCGCGATGCACCACCGGATCGTCTCTTCGCTCACCGGGCGGTCGCTGAACTCGCGGACCGTCCGCCGGAGCCTCATCCGCTCGAAAAACGCCCTGGACGCCTCTTCGGGGGAACTTTCCGGGCGGTAGGGCGTCAAAGGGATCATGGCCGGAGGTTTTGGGCCCCCCTCATCATGGGGTTTTTCTGGCCGAGGCGGTTTGTCTTGGGCGCTCATGCGGACATTCTTGCGGATTTTCCGGTTTCCCGCCGGACGGGGCCGGGGTCGCGGCGTCAAC
>REET01000204.1 GCA_007694925.1 Phycisphaerales bacterium
CGCGGAGCGACGCGGGCGTCGGAACCCGTGGAAAGGTCACCCAAACGACACATCGCCCCGGAGGGGCGAAGGACCGAAGGGCGTGCAGGTTTGCAGCGACGGTCCGGGGCGGGCGCTGTCCTCCGCCCCTTCAGGGCGGCCCGGACTTCAGATCGCTTTCCACGGGTTCCGCTCGGCCTTCCGGCCTCGCTCCACCCGTGGCTACAACCCAGCGCCCCTTCGGGGCTTACGAGCGCAGGACACGCCAGTACCGCCTTCCGTCATCAGGGACTTTCAACACGGATCCGTCTCGCCTTCCTCATCTCCCTGCTGACCTTCCTCGCATCACCCTCGCTTGCTGATGAGAAGATTGATCGCTGGTACATCGTCACCCTCGGGGGCGAGCGGTCCGGGTATGTGCATGAGACCATCGGGGCGGACGAGGAGGGCAACACTGTCTCCAAGTACCGACTCGTGCTGGAGATCCGGCGCGACCGGCAGCGGCTGACGATCGAGCAGGCCTCGTCGTTTGTCGAGCGTCCGGATGGCACGCCGGTTTCGATGCGGTCGGAGCAGTCGCTGGGCGCCGAGCCGGTGGTCCTTGAAGCCTCGTTCAAGGAGAACGGGATCGAGCTCGTCACCCGCTCGGGCGGGCGGGAGGTGCGTGATACTCGCCCGCCGATCGAGGGGCGGTGGCTGCCGCCGGCCGCCGCGGCTGAGTATGTGCGCCAACGCCTCGAAGCCGGGGCGGAGGAGATCGTCGTCCGCACGGTCGACCCCGCGGGCGGGCTTGTCCCCGTCACGATCACACGATCGAACATCACCAGGACCGAGGTCGAGGTGATCGGCAAGCGGATTCCCGCGTTCAGGACCAGCGTGCGGCACAGCTCGCTGCCGGGCATCGAGTCCACCGAGTACCTCGACGCGTCGGGGCGTGCGGTCCGTTCGTCGATCAACCTCGGGCCGATGTCGCTGGAGATCATCGCCTCGGAGCGCGAGCTTGCCCTCGCCGAGCTCGATCCGCCGGAGCTGATGCAGCGGACTTTCGTAAGGCCGGACCGGTTGATCGAGCGGCCGCGGGGGGCGACCTCGGCCTCGTTTGTCCTCAGCGTGCCCGAGGGCGCGTTGCCGGAGCTTCCGGTCTCGGGGGCGCAGACGGTCGAGCCGCTGGAGGACGGGCGGGTGCGCGTGCATGTGCGGGCCGGGCGTACCACCCCCGCTCCGGATGCTGCCGATCCGGTCTACCTGCAGGCGAGCACGATGCTCGACCTGACCGACCCGGAGCTGATCGCTTTGCACCGACGGGCGACTCGGAACCTGGGCGACGACCCAAAGGCCCGCGCCGAGGCGCTCCGCCGGTTTGTCTACCGCTACATCACCGACAAGTCGCTGGGTGTCGGCTTTGCAACGGCCTCTGAGGTCGCGCGGACGCGCCACGGCGACTGCACGGAGCACTCGGCGCTGCTTGCGGCGCTCTTGCGGCTGGACGGGGTGCCGTCAAGGGTGGTCAGCGGGCTGATCTACGCCGACAGCTTCGCGGGTTCTGACGACATCTTCGGGTTCCACATGTGGGTGCAGGCGGCGGTCGAGATCGATGGGGAGCGGCGGTGGCTGGACCTCGATCCGGCGCTGCCCGAGCGTTCGATCTTCGACGCGACGCACATCGCCCTGGCGACCTCGACACTCCGCGACGACGAACCGACGAACTCGATGGTCGCGCTGGTGCCCCTGATGGGCCGTCTTGAGATCGTGGTTGAACGCGTGGAGCACGACGCCCGTGGACGCTGAAACACACGACCTCCCCCGCCTGCCCGCACGCTCGCCCGACGCCCACAAGGGGGACGCGGGGCGCGTGGCGGTCTTCGGCGGGCGCTGCGGCGAGGCCTGGATGCCCGGCGCGCCGGCGCTCGTCGCCCGCGGCGCTTTCAGGGCCGGGGCGGGGCTGGTGCGGATCTGTGCGCCATCGCCGGTGCTGCCCGGGGCGGTGCAGATCGAGCCTTCGGCGACGGGCGTGCCCCTGCCGACCGACGGCACGGGGGCGCTGATCCCGCACGAGACCGCCGAACTGTTCGATGAGATCGTCGAGACCTGCGACGCGATCGCGGTCGGGCCGGGGCTTGGGACCGACATCGGGGCGATCGCGCTCTGCCTCCGGGCGGTGCAACAGGAGCACGCGCCGGTGATCGTCGACGCCGACGCGATCAACTGCCTGGCGCTGGTGCCCGAGCTGCACCGGGACTTTCGCGCCCGCGCGGTGCTGACCCCCCACCCCGGCGAGTTTTCGCGCCTCGCCTCGGCGCTGCGGCTGGGGGTCAAGCCCGAGGACGGGGCTTCGCGAAAGGAAGCGGCCGAACGCCTGGCGCAGCGGCTGGGGTGCGTCGTGGTGCTCAAGGGGCTCGGGACGGTCGTCAGCGACGGGGTGAGGACCTGGGTCTGCGACCGTGGGCACCCGTGTTTGGCGACGGCGGGCACGGGCGATGTGCTGACGGGGCTGATCGCCGCACTGGCGGGCCAATACCTGCAGGCGGCGCCGATGCCGGGCCTGCCCGAGCACCTCCGGGCCAAGATGCCGGCGGATCCATCGCGCCCCTTGGACCTGTTCGATGTCGCGCGGCTCGGCGTGCAGGCGCACGCGGTGGCGGGCGAGCATTGGGCGGAGCGGAGCGGGGTCGAGAGCGGGCTGCTGGCGCGCGAGCTGGCGGACCTGCTGCCCGAGGCGCTGGGCGGGCTTCGTGGTCACGCGGGCTGAGAGGCCGCGGGCCAGTCCATGCGTCAGTCCAGGCGTCTGGGGGCGATGCTGGTGACGAGGCGGACGAAGGGGGCGCGGAGCTCGCCGACCATGCTGTCGGCCTGCGTGTCGTCGGGGCGGAGGGTCAGGTCGATGGTGGCGCGGGTGAGGCGGGGGCCGACATCGTATTCGAGGGTGAACATCGCGTCCTCGACGCGGCGCACGAGCGTGCGCGTGCTGGTCTCGACGAGTGTCGAGCCCTCGTACTGCTCGACGGTGGCCTGGAGCTCGAAGGGGCCGGTGGGGCCGGGCGCGTCGACGCGTTCGATGCGCCAAACCTGGCGGACATTGCTGAAGGGGTCTGGGATGAGCTCGAACTCGATGGCGGTCGACTCGATGCGCGGGTCGATGATCGGGTTGACGGGGAAGGGGCCGAAGTTTTCGCCGGTGCGGATGAGGGCGGTCAGACGCTGCATGACGAGGCGCCCGACGACATGGGTAGAGACCGACTCGGAGGTGACCTTGTAGCTTCTGAAGCTCGTGTCGAGGGCGACCATGGTCGCGGTCAGCAGTGTGGCGCTGATGGTCAGCGCGACGAGCATCTCGATGAGGCTGAAGCCTCTGCGCGTGGTTCTGCGGCTGCGTTGGCGGTGATTCACTGGGCGCCCTCCCTGTAGCTGAGCGGGATCGGCCGGACGCTGAGGGGGAGCATGATTCCGTTGGGCATGCTCATGAGCGGGTCGAAGCGGATGGTGATGCGTCCGTAGCCGTGGAAGGGGACGGGTGTGGAGCCTGCGGGCTGGTCGTCGAAGGGGCCGACATCGGCGAGGCCGTCGCCTGTTGTGTCGTAGCCGACGATTTTGACGCCGCCGACCTTGGGGAGGGTGCGGGGGTCGATGGATTCCTCGTCGCCGTCCTCGGGCCCGAAGTAACCGATGGTGCAGTTGAAGAGGCCGGGGTTGCCGATGGGGTTGCCGAAGACATCGACGAGGGGGGGCTCGCCGTAGCGGGGCTGGAAGGTGAGGAGGATCGCGCCCTCGATGTTTGCGTTGCCCCTGACATCGAGGATGCCCGCGACGATGACGCCTCTGAGCTGGACATTCTGCTCGGGCGGGCTGTTGAAGGTGCCCACATCGACGGAGTAGTGCGGGAGCATCATCGAGCTCTTGACGATCTCCTGCAGGGCCTGGAAGGATGGGTTGAAGTCCGGGTCGCCGGGGTGGTCGGGGTGTTCGTTGGCGAAGCGGGTCTTGCCGGTGAACTGGATCTTGTTGCGGACATGGGTGAAGGCCTGCGGCTTGTCGCTGACGATCGAGCCGACGAAGAGGCAGTCGTGGAAGCGGAGGTTGTTTGAGAGCTTCTTGGTGTCGACGATGCGCTTGCCGTCGATGACGAGGGGCTCTGGGAGCCTGTCGTACTCGCTGGGCGCGTAGGAGGCGATCTCGGACTGGAGGATGTCGCCCTTGTCGAGGGCGGGGCGTGCGAGGAGGATGTTCGCTTCGGGCGGAACGGCGGTCGGGGGAAGCATCGGCGGCGCGTCGTCGGCGGTCTCGCCGGGGTTGGCGCCGTAGATGTCGCGGTTGAAGGCCGGGGCTGGCCTGCCGAGGCCGGTGTCGAAGCCCATGCGCCCGTAGAGCGACCAGTGCGGGTGGGTGTTGTTGGTGTGGGTGCGGACCCAGGTGACTCCGATGAACTCGCAGTTGACGAAGAGTGCGTTGAGGCCCTTGGGGATCTGCGTGTTTCTGAAGACCATGTTCTCGAAGACGGGGCGGTAGTACCAGTCGACGAAGACCGGGGCGTTGAAGGGCATCTTCTCGAAGTAGGCGTCCATGTAGTTGTCGGGCAGGCCGTCTTCGGTGGTGTCCGGGTCGAGCCTGATGTAGCGGGGCGAGGCGGAGCCCTGGGGCTTGGTCTCGACATAGGTCTCGAGGTCTGCGACGGAGACGCCGAGGTTGTCGGCGACCTGCTCCCAGAAGTCCGGGCCGTTGGCCTGGGCCTTCAGGCCGTCCTCGGAGTCGATGAATGTGTCGGCGTCGACGCGTGGGAGTTCGTCCTCGCCGGCGGCGAAGACCAGCGGCGGGTTGCCCGGGGCCGGGCGGATGGCGCCTCGGATCGAGTCTCGCCAGTCGCCGTGCTCGTTGTTCCACTGCGCCTGTGTGACGCCGATCTTGACGGATCCCTGGAGCTTGACATATCGGTCGAGGCGGTCGAGGACGCCGTCGCGGTAGCCGAGGACTTGGTCTCTGACGGTGCCGTCGGAGGCGGTATCGAAGTGGGGTTCGTTGACGGGGTCCCACCATCCGGTGTTGGCGAGGTCGTCGAAGCCCCAGACGCCGTTGCGGTTTCGGTCCGGGTTGAACGAGTCGATGAGGATGGCGAGGTCTTTGTCGATCTCCGATCCGTCGGCGGCGACGAACTCCGCGGCGAGGTGGGCGTTTGGCGTGCCTGCGCGGAGGAGGTCCGAGAGGGCGACCATGCCGTCGTTGTTCTGGTCGAAGTGGTTGAGGAAGATGTCGAACTCATCGACATAGCCGTCGCCGGTGGCGTCTGCGAAGGGGCTGTGATCTGGTGATCCGCCGTAGTCGCCGCCGTGCTTGTCGGGGATGCCGAGGCGTTCGATGGGGTGTGCGACGCGGAGTCTGTTGTCGCCGTCGACATCGTACTCGGCGACGCCGGCGTAGAAGTCGTCGAGCTTCTGGTCGAGGACGGGGTCGAGGCCGTAGAAATCGCTCTTCATGAGCAGGGGCTGGGCGTTTGGGAAGTTGATGTCGTCGAACCAGATTCCGAGGTCTCCGGTGACGCTGACATTCTTGCCGATCATCACGCGGTTTGGGCTGACGATAGCGTGGCGGACCTGCTTGGTGATGCGGTAGTCCTTGGAGACGACGCGGGTGAGGGCCTGGCCCTGGCGCCGGTAGCCGAAGTCGTAGCCGATGGCGATGACGCGGATATCTGTGCCGTTGGCGCGGGGCGCGTAGATGATCTGGAAACCGGCGGTTCTGGGCTCGCCGTTGGTGTAGGTCACCTGGTCGAGGCCGATGACGGGGGTGACGACCCAGCCGTCGAGCTTGAACTCTGCGGGGTCGGTGCCGGCGGGTGCGGAGGTGATGACGGGAGCGGAGACGCCGTCGTGGAGGATGATGTTCTGGTCGGCGGCGTGGATGAGCGCGATCGCCTCGGCGACGCCTGAGGGGCTCGCGGCCTCGGGGTGGCCGCTGGGGGGCGGGAGGATCTCGATGTTGCCAAGCCCGCTGGTGTTTCCGGTCCAGAGCTTCCAGACATTGTCCGCGTCCATCTCGCTGGAGCTGACGACGAAGCGGTGGGCGGCCTCTGTGAGGCGCTGGGCGCCGATGGCCAGCCCGGTCTCTGCGGCGCCCATGGCGCGCATGACATGCAGGTGTGTGCCGGCGGCCCGTGTGTTGCCCTGGCTGGCGACGGCCATGGCGGCCACCAGCGACCCGAAGAGCACGAGGAACATCATGGAGAGCACGGAGACAACGCCCCGGCGTGTCAGACGCCTTCGGGGCGGTGCGGGCCGGTGCTTGCCAGCCTCCCGGCCGGCGGATCTCCGATCGCGGCGATGGGTCATGGCTTGCTCCGCTCCTTGGTTTCTCACGGGACGATCCAGCTGACTCGGACGATTTCCTCGGCCTGCGCGGCGCCGGGCTCGCGGTAGGAGACGACGACGGTGACGCGGAGGGGGAACTCGTCGACCGCCCTGCCCGGGCTGGTTCCCGAGGCGGGCTCGAAGTAGTTCGGTGCGAGGGAGAGGGATGTGTCGAAGGGGTGGACCTTGTCGACGAGGACGAGCTGCGACCAGCCCCTCATGGGGACGGGGTTGTTGTCGTTGTCGCGGACGACATTGCCGTCGGGATCGATCTCGAAGATGACCTCGCCGAAGCCGTTGATGGGTCCGGGCATGTCGCCGCCGTCGCCGAAGCGGATGCCGGCGAAGTCGTCGATGTCGTTGAAGTCCTGCACGGTGACCTCGCCGGGCTCGGGTCCCCAGCCGACGAGGGAGGAGCCGACGATCTCGAGTCCAGTGACGGGGTCGTGGCGTCGGAGCGGCCTTGTGAGTTCGCGGACCTCGTTGGCGAGGTAGGTGGCGGTTGCGGCGTGGCTGGACCAGCGGTTGGCCATCATGAAGGACTGCTGTGCGTCGACGACGGCGACGACACCGACTCCGATGATGATGACCGCGAGGGCGGTCTCGAGGAGGGTGAATCCCCGAGTCCGGTTCCTGCGCCGTCGCCTTGCTCGTTGGCTGGCGGGGTGCATGTCGGACCTCCTGACACCCTTAAGGATGCGATTCAGCTGACGATCTGGCTCATCTTGAAGATGGGGAGGATGATCGCCATGGCGATGAAGCCGACGATTGATCCCATCACAATGATCATGATGGGTTCGATAAGCCCGGTGGCGGCCTTGATGTTTTCCTTGAGCTGCTTGGCGTAGTAGACGCTGATCTGGTCGAGCACCTCGCCGAGCTTGCCGGACTCCTCGCCCGCGGAGATCATCTGGCAGACGGCCTTGGGGAGGAGTGTGTCCTTGAGGAGGGGCTGGGCGATCTTCTTGCCCTGCTTGACATTGGCGTGGACGCGGATCCACATGGACTTAAAGAGGCGGTTGCCCGAGATCTCGCCGGTGATCACCAGCGTGTCGAGCATGGGCACGCCGGCGTTGATGAGCTGGCCCATGGTCTGGAGCGAGCGGCTGATGTAGAGCGAGCGGAACATGTTCTTCACCACGGGGATGGTGAGCTTCAGGCGGTCGGCCCAGTAGCCGCCGACCTCGGTCTTCAGGGCGAGAAACAGCAGCACGAAGGCGCCGAACGCACCGCCGACGATCAACTGCCACTGGGCGACCAGAACCTTGGAGAGGTTCATCAGGAAGGTGGTCGTCCAGGGCAGGATGTCTTCCTTGCCCTCGAAGACCTGGTAGAACTTGGGCAGCACGAAGGTGAGCAGGAAGATGGTGACGCCCACGGCGAGCACGCCGATGACGGCGGGGTAGATCGAGGCGCCGACGACCATCTTGCGGGTCTCGATCTGCTGACCGATGTAGACGGCGATGCGGTCGAGCATGTCGGCGAAGGAGCCGGACATTTCCGACGCTCGGACCATGTTGATGTAGAGGGGCCCGAAGAGCTTGGGGTGCTTGGCGAGGGCTTCGGAGAACTGCTTGCCGCTCTCGACATCCTCTTTCAGGCCGAGGATGACCTTCTTGAAGGTGGCGTGCGTGGTCTGGTCGGCGATGCCGTCGAGGGCTGCGCGGAGGTTGATGCCCGCGCGGACCATCACTGCGAGCTGCGTGGTGAAGTCGAGGACATGCTTCTGCGTGGGCTTTGAGGCGTTGGCCCTTTTGATCAGCTCGATGACGGCCGAGCCCGAGCTGTTCTCCCCGACCGGGGCGACGCTCATGACATGGGCGCCCTGGTTGCGGAGGATCGCGGCGGCTGTCGCGGCGCTGTCGGCCGCGACGATGCCCCCGCGGACAACGCCTTCGGCGGAACGGACCTGGTAGCGATAGTTCGGCATCGTTGCTCCGCTTCCTCACGCTTGGCCCGGCACAGCCCCCGGGCCGGCGGGCACTCAGGCCGCCAGCTGCTTGTCGAGCTTGTCGGGATAGACGGCCTGGGCGATGGCGTCTTCCTTGCTGATCATGCCGTTGAAGTACAGCTCCGCGATGGAGGTGTCCAGGCTGCACATGCCGATCGCCCTGTTGGTCTCGATGACATTGGGGATCTCGTAGGTGCGTCCCTCGCGGATGAGGTTTCGCACGGCGGAGGTGCAGAGGAGCGTCTCGACGGCGGGGACCATGCCCGGGCGGTCCTGTCGTGCGAACAGGGTCTGGGAGACGACCGCCTGGAGCGTGCCCGAGAGCATCGCGCGGATCTGGTTCTGCTGGGTGGCCGGGTACATGTCGATGATTCGCTCGACCGTCTGCGAGGCGTTGACGGTGTGGAGCGTGGAGAGGACGAGGTGGCCGGTCTCGGCGGCGGAGATCGCAAGAGCCGTGGTCTCGAGGTCTCGCATTTCGCCGACGAGGATGATGTCGGGGTCCTGTCGCAGGGCGTGCTTGAGGCCGCTGGCGAAGGTGGGCATGTCCTGGCCGAGCTCGCGCTGCTCGATGAGGCACTGCTCGGACTCGAACTTGTATTCGACGGGGTCTTCGAGGGTGATGATGTGCTTGCTGTAGCGCTGGTTCATGGCCTGGATCATGGCCGCCAGCGTGGTGGACTTACCCGAGCCGGTGTCGCCGGTAACGAGGACGAGTCCGCGGGGGAGGTAGGTGAGGCGTGCGATGACCTCGGGGAGGTTCAGGGCCGCCAGGGGCGGGACCTTGGTCTTGATCATTCTGAGCGCCATGCCGATGGCGCCCTTCTGCATGTGGGCGTTGACGCGGTAGCGGGCGAGATCGGGGATCTCGTAGGAGAAGTCCGCGTCCTTGTTCTTGTGGAAGATGTCCTGGGCCTCTGGGGGCGCCATCTGCTCGAGCATCGACGCCGCGTCGTCGGGCGTGAGCTCGTCGAAGTCCATCGGTGTCATCACCTGGTGGACCCGCATGAAGGGCGGGTGGCCCGAGATGAGGTGGACATCGGACGCGTCCGCGTCGAACGCGGCGTGGAGAATGTCTTGCAGATCGATCGCCATGGCGCCTCCGTGGTGGCCGGCCCGGACAGGGCGGCTTCGGGAGACAGCATCGACGCTTGCCCGCCCCGGGTTGACGGGGGCGCTGCGGCAAACCGGGCGGAACACGCCGTCTGCGCCGACGCGCCCGCGCAACCCCTACAACCCGGCGCGTCCGGGAACTCTGTGGCGTCCAGAAAGGGCGTGCGGGAGGGGCTATCGACCGGCCGCGGCGTCGCGGGCGGCGACGGCGAGTTCGTCGGCTCGCTCGTTTTCGGGATGGCCGGCGTGCCCCCTGACCCAGTGGAAGACCAATTCGTGGAGCTGAGAGAGCTCGTCGAGGCGACGCCAGAGGTCCTCGTTCTTGACGGGCTTCTTGGCGGCGGTCTTCCAGCCCTTGGCCTTCCAGCCGGCGAGCCACTCCTTCAGCCCTTTGAGGACATACTGCGAGTCGGAGTAGAGCTCGACCTTCGAGGGCCGGTTGAGGCGTTCCAGCCCGTTGATGACCGCCAGCAGTTCCATGCGGTTGTTGGTGGTGCGGCCCTCGCCCCCGGAGCCCTCGATCTCCTTGCCGGTGGAGGGGTGCTTGAGGATGTAGGCCCACCCCCCCGGGCCGGGGTTGCCCGAGCAGGCGCCGTCGGTGTAGAGCTCGACGGTCGTGCGGGGGCTCTGGTCGCTGGGCGAGGCGGTGGGGCTGGTGGACCTGGGGCTGGAGGGCGTCGGGGCGGGCATGGGGGCGATCGTACCGCCCGGAGGGTGTCGGTCTTGTCGCCCGGGTCGGTCTTTGGCAGAGAGC
>REET01000191.1 GCA_007694925.1 Phycisphaerales bacterium
GTCGCGGTGGGGGATGACGCCGGCGGGGAAGGGGGCGGGGGATTCGACCATGCGCAGGCGGGGGCGGCCGCTCGGCAGGGGGATCTGGAGCGGGAGGAGGTGGTCGCGGTAGTAGGTGCGGGTCATGACGGCGTCGTTGGCGAGGGCGTTGTTCCACTCGGTCCGCTGGGTGATGACCTCTGCGTTTGGGAAGGTGAGCTTGACGCGGGGCTCGTCGCCCGAGGCGTCGTCGCCCATGGCGGTCCAGTCCGGCGTTTCGCCCTCGCGGCAGCGGCGGGTGAGGCCGCCGGCGTGGTCGAAGTGCAGGTGGCTGATGATGGCGGCTTCGATGTCTTCGGGTTTGCAGCCGGCGCCGGTGAGGGCGGTTTCGACGGTTGTGGCGTCGAGGCCGAAGATGGACTGCATTTTGGCGTCGAGCTTATCGCCGGTGCCGGCCTCTATGAGGACGAGTTTGGGGCCTTCGCCCTCGCCGATGCGTTCGAGGAGCAGGCAGTTGTGGGCGATCTCGATGCGGTTTTTGTCGTCGGGCTGGACCTGGCGCGTCCAGACGACCTTGGGGATGACGCCGAACATGCCGCCGCCGTCGAGGAGGAGGCGGCCTGCGCGGAGGAGTGTGACGCGGTAGCGTGTGTCTTGGGCGCTGTGTGCCATTGTGGCGATGGTACGGTGTTGGGCGGGCGGCCCCTCCGCCTACACCAACTGCTCCGGCTCCTGCAGCAGTCTGACGATTTCTGCGAGGCAGAGGGCTGCAGTGGCGCCGTCGACGACTCGGTGGTCGCAGGCGAGGCTGAGGGGCATGAGTTTGGCGACCATGGGTTGGCCGTCGCGGACGACGACGCCGTCGTAGGCCTTGCCGACGGCGATGATGCCGACTTCGGGGTAGTTGATCACGGGGGTGGCGAAGCGGCCGGCGTGGCTGCCGACATTGCTGATGGTGAAGGTCGAGCCGGTGAGTTGTTCGCGCGGGATCGAGCGGTCGCGTGCGGTCGCGGCCAGCGTCGCGATCTGGTCGGAGAGCGTGAAGACATCGGCGCGGTCGGCGTCGCGGAGGACGGGGACCATGAGGCCGCTGTCGGTGTCGGTCGCGATGCCGAGGTGCACGGCCTCGTGCTGGACGATCTCGTCGCGTTCGTCGTCGACGCGGGCGTTGAGGGCGCCGTAGGGGCCCGAGAGTGCGCGGCAGACGGCCGAGGCGATGAAGGGGAGGAAGCTGAGCTTTCGCCCGGACTCTGCCGCGAGGCGGCGGCGGAGGTCGTCGAGGGCGGTGACATCCGCTTCGTCCATGACGGTGAAGTGGACGGCGGTGTCGACGGACTGGCGGAGCTTGCCAGCGATCACGCGGCGCACGCCCTTGAACGGCACGCTGGCGGTGCCTGCGCCGGGCTCGACGGAGGAGACCTGGGCGGGCGGGGGGACGGGGCGGCCGGACGGGAAGGGGGTGAAGCCGGGGGCGGTCGGGATGCCGCCACCTTGCATGCCCGGGTGCATGCCGGGCATCGGGGGCATCTGGGGCATCTGGGGCATGTAGCCCCAGGGCATCGGCATCATGTAGGGCGGGTATGGCGCGTAGCCGGGCATCATCATCGGGTGCTGCGGGTAGGGCTGGGGATACGCCTGCGGGTATGGCTGGGCATAGCCCTGCTGCGGGTAACCCTGCTGGGGATAGGGCTGCTGGTAGTTGGGTTGCTGGGGCTGCGGGGCGGGGCGCTGGGCCTGCGGCTGGGCCGGCTGGCTGGGCAGCGGGCGGCGGGAGGTGCCGCGCTCGGGGGCTTCGGGTCTCGGTGTCGTGGTTCCGGCGGCGCGGTTCGGCGTGCCTGCGCCGGACTTTGCGGCCTCGACATCGCGCTTGGTCACGCGTCCGCCGATGCCGGTGCCCTTGACGCTGTCGATGTCGACGCCGAGGTCGCGGGCGAGGCGTCGGACTGCGGGGGTCGCGAGGGCCTTGCCTTCGGCGCGGCTGACGCCGGCGAGGTCGCCGGACATCTGGCCGACGACGGTGCCCGCGTCTTCGCGTTCTTCTTCTTGCACGGCGTTCTTGGCTGGCGGGGCCTTGGGTTCGGCTGCGGCGCCGCCCGCGCCGACATACGAGACGAAGGGCGCGCCGACTTTCATGACATCGCCGTCGGCGCCGTGGAGCTTGGCGATCTTGCCGGCGCGGGGGCTTGGGATCTCGGTGAGTGCCTTGTCTGTCTGGACCTCTGCGAGGGCCTGGTTTTCCTCGACCTCGTCGCCTTCAGAGACGAGCCACTTGATGACCTCGGCCTCCTGGAGGCCTTCGCCGATGTCGGGGAGGAGGAAGACATTCGGGTCTGAAGAGACTTTGCCGGCCATCGTTGTCCTCGTGTCTTGCTGTCGTGCGGGGGGAGGCGTCGATGGCGCTGCCCCCGTTCGGTTTTGATTCTTTCGCGTCCGGTACGCTCGGGCGAGTGGGCGTCAGTAGGCGAGGCACTCGCGCACGGCTGCGACAATGCGGGGCGACTCGGGCAGGTACTCCAGCTCGAGCTTGTAGTAGGGCATGACGGTGTCGAAGCCGGTGACGCGCTGGACCGGGGCCTCTAGATGCAGGAAGCACGACTCCTGGATGACCGTCGCGATCTCGGCGCCCATGCCCGCGGTGCGCGGGGCCTCGTGGACGACGACGCAGCGCCCGGTCTTGCGGACGCTCTCAACGATCGTGTCGGTGTCCATCGGGTAGATGGTGCGGAGGTCGATGAGCTCGACGGAGACATCGTCTGGCAGTTCGTCCATGGCGGCGAGGCACTGGAAGACGGTCGCGCCCCAGGTGACGACGGTGATGTCGTCGCCCTCGGAGACGACCTTGGCCTGGCCGATGGGGACCTCGTAGTCGCCCTCGGGGACCTCCTCCTTGAAGGAGCGGTAGACGCGTTTGGGCTCGAAGAAGATGCAGGGATCGGGGTCGCGGATGGCGGCGAGCAGCATGCCCTTGGCGTCGTAGGGGGTCGAGGGCATCAGGACCTTGAGGCCCGGGCTGTGCGAGTAGATCGCCTCGGGCGAGTCGGAGTGGAGTTCGGGGGCGTGGATGCCGCCGCCGACGGGCACGCGGACGGTCATCGGGATGGTGATGGCGCCGCGGGTTCTTGTTCTGAAGCGTGCGGCGTGGTTGACGAGCTGGTCGTAGGCGGGGCCGAGGAAGCCCTCGAACTGGATCTCGGGGACGGGGCGCATGCCCGCCATCGCCAGACCGATCGAAGTGCCGATGATGCCCGACTCGGCGAGCGGGGTGTCGACGACGCGTTCGCGTCCGAACTTGGCCTGCAGGCCTTCTGTGACGCGGAAGACGCCGCCGTTGAGGCCGACATCCTCGCCGAGGACGACGACGCGATCGTCGCGTTCCATCTCCTCCGCGAGGGCCTGGTTGATCGCCTGGACGAGGTTGAGTTCGGGCATCTCGGTGGTGCTCCGGTTTCGGTTGTTCGGGCTTGGCTGCCCGTGTGTGCCTGGTGTCTCTGTCAGCCGATGAAGGCGGCGCCTGCGCCCCCGGTGTGGTCGTCGTCGGACTGCTGCTCGTCGAGGGCCGGTGTGTAGGGGCCGAGGTCTGCGGGCATCGCGGCGTTGAGGCGGTCGATGATCTCGTGCAGCTCGCCCGTCGCCCGCATGGTGGGTGCGCCCCAGTTTGCGGTCACGGCCATGAAGAGTTCGACGACGCCGGGCTTCTTCTGGCGGACCATCTTGACATGGACCGGGTTGATCCAGACTTCGTTGCCTTTGTGATCGGTGAGCTGCACGAGCATGGTCGCCTCCGCGTGGGCTGGGGGTCGATCAGCGCGTGTGCGCGTGCTGGGCCTTCAGGCCGGTCTGCGACGGGTCCTGGCCCAGCGAGTTTGTCCGCATGGTGTCGCGCTGGACCCTGAGCTGCTCGGGGATCTCGGCGAAGGTGTAGTTGAAGATGTCCGCGGGGGAGGGCTTCTCGATGCCCTCTGCGGTCTTGATGATCTCGTCGACGATCTTCTTGGCCTTGGCCTCGATCTCCGCGTGCTTCTTATCCGACCAGAGGCCCTTGGACTCGAGGAACTTGCGGTGGCGGATGATCGGGTCTTTCTTCGTCCAGGCCTCGACCTCCTTGACATCGCGGTAGCGCTTCGCGTCGTCGGCCGTGGTGTGGTCGGCGAGGCGGTAAGTGACGGCCTCGATGAAGGTGGGGCCGCCGCCCTTGCGGGCGCGGTCGAGCGCGTCGCGTGTGGCCTTGAAGACGGCGAACATGTCGTTGCCGTCGACCTGGACGCCGGGCATGCCGTAGGCGAGGGCCTTCTGCGCGACGGTCTCTGAGGCCATCTGGACCTCACGGGGGACGGAGATGGCCCACTGGTTGTTCTGGCAGAAGAAGACGCAGGGGACTTCGAGCGTGGAGGCGAAGTTCATCGCTTCGTGGAAGTCGCCTTCGCTGGTGGCGCCGTCGCCGAAGTAGGTGACGACGCAGCGGGGCTCCTTGCGGATCTTGTAGGCCCAGGCGATGCCGGTGGCGTGGAGCATCTGGGTGCCGATGGGGATGGAGATTGGCGTGCAGTTGACATTGTCGGGGATCTGGTTGCCCCGCTCGTCGCCCATCCAGTGCAGGAGGATCATGTGCGGGGCGAGGCCGTGGAGGAAGAGCGCCGCGTTCTCGCGGTAGCAGGGGACGAGGAAGTCTGTGCCCTTCTTTGCGGCGAATCCCGAGCCGAGCGCTGCGGCCTCCTGGCCCTTGTTCTGCGGGTAGGTGCCCATGCGTCCGGAGCGTTGGAGCTTGAAGGCGACCTCGTCGAGGTGTCTCCAGATGACCATCTGCTCGAAGAGGAAGGCGACCTCCTCGTCGGTCAGGGTGTTTTTGGCGAGCGAGGCGTCGAGCTTTCCGTCCTCGTCGAGGATCTGGATGTGCTCGATGGTGGCCTTGTAGACGGTTTTCTTCGGCATGGAACGCTCCGTGGCTGGAGGGCGCGGACCGACAGCGTCGGTCCCGCGTCGCGCCCAGTGTAGGTCGGCGGGGCGTGGGACGGGGCGCGAAAGCCCCGCGGGCCCCGGCGGCTCAGGCGTCGGTCTTCTGGTTGGCGCTGACGGCGCTGCCCCCGGGGAACTGCTTGACGCCCTCGTTGCGGGCCTCGCGTCCTTCGCCCTTGGCGACGGGGGAGCGTTCGGGGATGATGAAGAGGTCGTTGGGGAGGGAGTCGTTGTAGGCGATGGCCTTGTCGGCGGCCTTGAGCATGGTCTCGTCGGTGTTGCGGTAGAGCTCGCTGAAGACCTTGTCGATCTCGGTCTCTGCGATGGCGAAGAAGTGCTCAGCGGCGGCGCGGTCGCGTTCGAACTCGGTTCCGTCTGCGCCGGCCTTGAGCTGCGCGTCGAGCCTTGAGAGTGTGCAGGCCCAGGCGTGGAGGTAGATGGCGCTGTCGGCGAGGCGGGCCTGGACGATCTGTCGGGCCAGCAGCTTTTCTTCGTAGCGGGCGCTGGTGCGCTTGAACTCGTGGGCGTGGTCGCGCACATAGCGGGCGAGCCTCGCGGCCACCTTGCGCAGCGAGGGATCGACCTTGGTGATCTTCGGCGGCTTGGGTCGGACGCGGAGGAAGATCTCGACGCCCAGGGGGATCGCGGCCTTGCGGATGGTCTTGCTGCGCATGCCGGTGCTGATGCGCTTGAAGTTCTGGCCGAAGCTCTCGTCCTTGTCCCATCCGACGGCGTCCTTGACGCCGACCATCTTCTCGGCGAGCTGCTTGCCGCCGTAGCCGAAGACGAAGGACTGCATGACCTCGTTTGCGCCCTCGACGATGATGTTGATGCGGCTGTCGCGGAAGATGCGCTCGATCTCGTTTTCCGTCATGTAGGACTCGCCGCCCATGATCTGCATCGCGTCGTTGACGACTCTCCAGCCCATCTCCGAGCAGAAGACCTTGCAGATTGCGGTTTCGAGCATGATGTCTTCGTCGCCCCGGTCGAGGAAGCCGGTGGTGGCGTAGAGGACGGACTCCATGGCGTAGTTGAGCGCGGCCATGTTGGCGATCTTGGAGCGGACGAGCTCGAAGTCGCTCAAGGGGCGCTGGAACTGGTAGCGGGTCTGGGCCCACTTGGCGCCCTGTTCGGCGGCCCGCTTTGCGCCGCCGAGCATGCCGGCCGAGAGGGTGCAGCGTCCGTAGTTGAGGCAGGTGAGGGCGACATTGAGGCCCTTGCCCTCCTTGTGGAGGAGGTTGGCCTTGGGCACGCGGACATCCTTGAAGCGGATGCGAGCCTGCCAAGTGCCCCGGATGCCGCACTTTGAGCGGTTCTTCTGGAAGATGTCCACGCCCTCCATGTCGGGGGTGCAGACGAGGGCGGACACTTTCTCTGAGCCGTCTGGCATTTTCTGCTTGGCCATGACGGTGAAGATGCTCGAGAGCGCGCCGCTGGTGGCCCACTTCTTCTCGCCGTTGAGGATGTAGTGCTCGCCGTCTTCGGAGAGCTCGCAGCGGGTTTCCTGCCCGCCGGCGTCGCAGCCGACATTGGGCTCAGAGAGGCAGAAGGCGCTGAGCCACTCTGTGGCGAGCTTGGGCAGCCAGCGCTGCTTCTGCTCGTCGGTGCCGAAGAGCATGATGGCCTTGCAGCCGATGGACTGGTGGGCGCTGACGACGACGGCGGTGGAGCCGCAGTACTTGCCGATCATCTCCAGCACGCGGTTGTAGCTGGTGATGCCCATGCCCAGGCCGCCCTGCTCCTTGGGGATGGTCATGCCGAGCACGCCGAGCTCGAAGAGCTTGCGGATGACCCAGTCGGGGATCTCCTGGTCCTGGTCGATGAGGGTGGCTGGGTGCTCGTTGCGGAGGTATTCCTCGAGCTTGGCGAGGAGCTGGTCGCACTCTGCGGTTTCCTGCGCGCGCTCCTGGCTCATGTCGGGGTAGGGGAAGTAGAGGTCTTCGCGGAAGCGGCCCCAGAACATGTTCTTGACGCCGCCCATGTTGGTGGGCTCGGCGCCGAGGAGGGACTCTGCGTCTTCGAGCAGGCGACGGTCCTTCTCGGAGACGCCTTTGAGGTTCTTCAGGTCCGCCATCGGAATCGCTCCTTCCGCGTTACGTCCGCGTTCGGCTCTGTGCCGCTCGCGGACGCTTGATAGTGTTCACCGACCGCATCACCTTAGCGGCGATACCTCTCCCTGAGAAACCGCTTCGCCCCGTGTCCGCGATCGGATCGGGTGCTGTCGGGTGCCAGCGGGAGCCGAGCCTAGGCCCGCTTTCCCGAAGCTTCCTTCGCGGCGGGCTTCGCGGCGGACTTGGCGAAGAAGGCGGCGATCGCCTCCCGCCCCGCCGGTTCGTTGCGCAGACGGATCAGACTCGCGCGTTCTGAGGCCAGGGCGGCCTGCCAGCCCTCGTCCAGGCCCGCCCCGACCGCCTTGAGCACAGCCTGGGCGGGGTCGCCAGAGAGCTCGGACTGCAGCCCGTCGAAGGCCTTGCGGACGCCTGCCTTCAGATCGTCGCGGCCGATCCAGCGGGTCGGCTCGTCGTCGCGGACGGGCTTGGGCTGGGCGAGCACCCACTCGCGGGCCGTGGCGACGAGGTTCTCGGGCTTTTCGACGACGGTGTCGAAGAGCGTCGCCTCGACCGCCTCTGGGAAGGTCATGGGCTTGCCTGTCGCGGTGCGGGTGATCGCTTCGGAAGCGTCCATCCGCGCGGGGAGCAGGTTTGTCCCGCCCCAGCCGGGGCAGATCGAGAGCCCGGCTTCGGGCAGGCCGACGGGGTAGGGCTTGCCCGAGGGCGAGGGGGCGGCGACGAGCCCGTCGCAGTGCATCGCGATCTCCAGCCCGCCCCCGAGGGCGGCGCCGTTGATCGCCGCGGCGGTCGGGCAGGGCATCGATGAGAGCATCGCGAAGACCTTCGAGCCATAAGCGAGGTAGCGGTCGAGCGACGCGTCGTCGAGGCCGGCGATCGACTTGAGGTCGGCGCCTGCGACGAAGACCCGCTCGCTTGCCGAGGCGAGCACGACGCCCGCGAGGCCTTCGGGCAGACTCGAGAGGGTGGTCTCCAGACGCTGGATGAGGCGGAGATCGAGGACGACCACGGGCGAATCGGGCTGTTCGAGATAGACCACGGCGCACCCGCCCCCTGCCGGATCGATCTCTGTTCGCAGCGGTTCGGTTGTCATGGGAGGCTCCTCGGTCCTTATTCAACACTTCTGGGTGTGTTTGCGATGAATCGGTGTTGCGGGGATTGTATCAGTTCGCCGACGAATCGGCGGCCGCGGCGTTTGTCAGCCGAAGCGGGCTTTGAGTCTGGCCTGGGCTTCTGGCTCTGAGACCATTTGTGCGGAGAGGCGGGCGCCTTCTGTGATGAGGTCGCGGTCGTCGGAGCCGTCGATCCTGTTGAGGAGGCCTTTGGTCGCGGCCATCGCTTCTGGGCCGCCCGATGCGAGGCGTTCTGCGAGGGCGTCGGTCTCTTCGTCGAGGTCGTCGGTGGTCGGGGTGAGGATGTCGACGAGCCCGGCCTCGGCGGCGCGAGCCCCGTCCATCACGCCGCCCAGCAGCAGCACGCGTCGGGCGCGTCCGGGGCCGACCTTTCTGACGACCCACGGCGCAACGACGGCGGGGCAGAGGCCGAGCTCGACCTCGGGGAAGCCGAGCTTTGCGTTCTCGTGGGTCAGCGCGATGTCGCAGACGCAGACGAGGCCGCACCCGCCTCCGATGGCGGCGCCGTTGACCTTCGCGACCACGACCGAGGGGAGCGAGCGGAGCCGGAGTGTGAGCGCGCCGAGGGAGGAGAGGAGTTCGTAGGCGGTGTCGTATCCGGCGAGGACCTGCTTGAGGTCCATGCCGGCGCAGAAGGCGCGGCCCTCGCCGGTGAGCACGGTGACGGGTGAAGGGGTTCGCTCCAGCTCGTCGAGGCGGTCGTGGAGCGCCGCGAGCAGCTCGATCGAGAGGGCGTTTCGCGCGTCTGGGCGGTTGATCGTCAGGGTCGCGACTGGGCCGTTGCGGCTGAGGTTGGCGAGGTTGCTCATCGGCCCATGGTACGGGGTGTTCTGCGTGTGCGGCGTTGGCAAAGAAAACGCCCCGGCGAAGGGCCGGGGCGGGTGCGGTGTGTTCGGGTGCGGAGCGTCGCGTGCTTACTCGCTCGCGGGGATCGGGATGGGCAGGCCGAGGGGCGTGCCCAGGGTGCCGAAGCCGCCGGGGAAGAACGAATCGAAGTGGGACATGTAGGCGACGATCGGGACGGAGGACTTGACGGTGATGCTGAAGAAGAGACGGCCGTCTCCGCGTTCGGGGAGGATGAGCTCGTCGATGATGTTGAACTCGCGGACGCGGTTGCCCTCGAGCGAGCGCCGGACGACATCGGAGGTGCCGTCGGTGTAGACGAGTGCGATCTCGACTGTTGCGGTCTCGTCGGTGGGGTTGAAGAGGCGGAGGAACTCGAAGACGGGGTTGTTGTTCTGCTGCTGCTTGCCCGGGCGGAAGCCCTCGCCGAAGCCCCAGAAGGTGTGCGCCGCAGCGCCGTATGCGGCGGCGAACTCGTCGCCCCTGGCCTGGGTCAGCAGGGAGATGGCGACGGGGGTCGGGGACTGGAAGGAGATGCCGTAGGGCTCGTCGGCGGGGAAGTTGGGGAGCGATCCGACATCGAGGGTCTGTCGCCCGAAGGCGGGGACATTGACGGTGGTTCTGTAGCTTGTGCCGCTCTGGAACTGGAACTTGAGCAGTACGGTGGCGGGGGTGGAGTTGGGGTTGGTGAGGCCGAGCTTCTCGCTGTCGCCCTCCAGGCCGATCTGGCCCTCGGGGATGACGCCTGTGGTCGAGCCTCGTCCGGGCGTGCCGGCGACGCCGGAGGTGGCGCGGTTGTTGGCGTCGTAGTGGCTGAGTGCGGCGACGACGAGGCCTTCGGCTTCGATCAGGAAGCCGTAGTTGCCGTCGGGGAGCTGCTGGTTGAACTGGCCGGTGTTGAGGTTTGTGAAGTTGCTGGCGTTGCGGATGTCGATGCCTCCGCGTGCGTAGGGCTGGAGGGTGAGGGTGAGCTCGTAGCGCTGGCCGCCCTCGCCGAGGGCTGTTGCGGTGACCTTGACGGGCTGTGCCGTGGGGTTCTGGAAGAGCAT
>REET01000123.1 GCA_007694925.1 Phycisphaerales bacterium
TCGACCCTGGGCGAATTCTGCGCAGCTTGCGCACTTTGCCCAAAGCAACGGCCGACGATCTCCGCTGGACGGACCCCGTTCAGGCAAGGCAGGTTGACCGAGAGCTCAACAGTTGTTCCGGTCGGATCCAGACGCCCGGGCACGCAGATGCCGACCACAGCAGCCCCGTGATCGGGGTGGATTCCCGCCCCGTTCATCGCTTCCAGAACCGCCTCAGCCAGCCGCTCAAGCGAAGGACGCCGGTAGGGCGAACTCCTCCCCGAGCGCATGCCTTCTGGGGCAAGCAGAGCCGCCTTGACGCTGGTGCCGCCGATGTCGATGCCCACACGGATCACGCGGATTCTCCCGTTGATTCGCCGGAAAACAATCGCGAGCGTGCCCCGGCACGGCCCGAAAAACGATGAACACCGGGAGACTTCGCGCCGCGCGGGATCCGTCCCGCCCGGGCCTGCGAAGAACTGCTCGTGTCTTTGGGGTTCCGTTGGATCATTGGCTCTGTGTCAACGCTGGCCGTGCTTTCGATCAGCGCCACGGCGTCCGCTGTTTCTGACGAGCCCCCGCATCGATCTGTGCACGAGGCCCACGAGGCGGCGCGTCTCGGCGCGGCGTCGCAATACGCCCGGATTGCCCCGGCCGAACGGGAGGCGGCCGCGACAACCGACCCGGCGGCGACCGCCGCGCCCGACGCCCCCCGTGGATCCGTCCCCAGATCGATCAACCCCGAGCCCTGCGAGGTCGTCTACGGCTACCTGCCCTATTGGGTCAGCCGTCAGGGCATCCGCTGGGACCACCTCTCCCATGTCGGCATGTTCAGCCTCGGCGTCCGTTCCGACGGACGCCTGACCAACAGCGTCGGCTGGCCCTGGACCGACACCATCGCCGAGGCGCAGTCCCACGGCGTCCGCGTCGAGATCGTCATCACGCAGTTCAACCCAACGACCATCCGCGAGGTGCTCGACAACCCGACCGCCCGCGATCGCCTGCTCGGCGAGATCGCCTGGGCCGTCTTCGTCGCGGGCGTTGACGGCGTGAACATCGACTTCGAAGGCTCGGTCTCCAACGGCTGGCCGACGCTCATGCCCGCGTTTCTCTCCGACCTTCGAGCCCGAGTGCGCACGCTCTCGCCGGATGCGACCGTCTCGATCGCGACACCGCCTTACAACTGGGGCCACTGGAACTTCCGCGACATCGCCGCCAGCGTCGACCTCGTCTTCATCATGGGCTACGCCTTCTCCGGATCGTTCTCGTCGCAGACCGGCCCGACCGCGCCCCTCGGCGGCAGCGGCATCAGCCTCACCGGCGCACTCGACGCCCAATACGCGCAGGCGATCGCGGAGTTTCCCGAGCGCATCGTGCTCGGCGTTCCCTACTACGGCGAGCGGTGGAACACATCCAGCCCGCTGCCCAGGGCTCCGGTCCAGAGCTATGTCGGCTCGATCACCTACGCCGCGTCGCAAGCGCTCGCCGAGCCCGGGTGGAACTGGGACGCGCCGTCGAGCACGCCCTGGCATCTCGCCGCGATCTCCGGCGGCTACCGCCAGAGTTGGGCCGACGACGCCCCGAGCACGCGCTTGAAGCTCGACCTCGCGCGCAGCCGCGGCATCGCGGGTGTCGGCATCTGGGCGCTCAACTACGACGCCGGGCGCAGCGAGATGTGGGAGATGCTCGCGCAGTTCAACGCCGAAGGCTGCCCCGAGCCCTGCCCCGCGGACCTCACCGGCGACGGCGTGATCGACGCCGACGACTTCTTCCTCTTCCTCCAGCTCTTCGCCGACGGCGACTTGCAAGCCGACATCAACGGCGACGGTGTGATCGACGCCGACGACTTCTTTGAGTATCTGTCGCTCTTTGCCGCAGGGTGCTGAGGGCCGGGCGGGTCAGCCCCAGTTGCCCGAGTAGACGAGATCGCCCGACAGGCCCTGGTTGAACGAGCCGGTCTTCCAGCGGTGGCGGGCCTCCTCCGCCAGACCGAGCTTGGCGAACCACTGCTGGTTGCCCCAGAGCAGGCGCATCCCGTACTTGCCCGGGTCGGGGATCGAGCGTGTTGTGATGCACTCGGTGATGAACCGCTTCATGGAGTCGCCGCCGAGGCCCGCGGGCAGCCCGGTGAACATCCCCGCGACGACCAGCGGCTTGTCGCCCATCCCTTGGGCGGTCTGGATCGCCCAGTCGATGCAGACGCCCGAGCCGAGCATGACGCTCCCGTCGTTGACGATCTTCTGGCGCAGGTCCTCCCGGAGGACCGGGAGCAGCCCGTCGGTCCGGCTCTGGTACGCCTGGGTGAGTGAGTTCTTGTCGTGCGCTGTGATGTATTCGATCGACATTGTCGTTTCCCCTTGTGGAAGCGTTCGATCCGAGAAAGACCTCGGCGCAGCCCGTCGGTGACGAAAAATCGGCCCGCCCGGGCGAAACCCGGGCGGGCCGTAAGAGGGAGCACAGACAATCGGCCCGTTCAGCAGCCGGCGGCGAACGCGTTGAGGAAGGAGAAGAAGTCGTCGGCGTCGATCACGCCGTCGTTGTTGAAGTCCGCTCGCATGTCGCCGGCGGCGAAGAGCTGGAGGAAGAGGAAGAAGTCGTCAGCGTCGACGACGCCGTCGCCGTTGAGGTCGGGCGGGCAGGTGGGACCGACGCCGACCGTTTCGACCACGATCTGGCCGCCGCTGCCGAAGACATTGGCATGCACACCCTTGCCGGTGCCGACGACGCGCGAGCCGTCGGCGGTGATGGCGACATCGTACCCCGAGCCGGGCATGTCGATCTCGGCGATGAGGTTGAGGTCACGGTCGTAGACCTGGATCTCGGGGTAGACGCCCATGCCGTCGCCCCATGTCGCAAAGGCGAGGATGGCGCCGTCGTCGGAGGCGTCGGCGCCGCGGGGGCTGGTCTGGCGTGTGCCGGGGACCGGATCGAGAATCTCGTGGTGGAGGAGCGTTCTGGTCGCGACATCCCAAACGCGAATGTTGAGCGTGTCCGTGGCGCTCTCACGCGACATCGAGGCGACGGTCGAGCCGTCGCGAGAAACCGAGGTGCCGAAGCCGAACCACTCCGTCGGCGGCGTGCTGAAGTTGATGATCTGCTGGTAGTCGAAACCGTCCCACTCGTAGATATGGAGGCTGAACCCGCCGACCGCGATGACATTGCCGTCGCCCGAGATGCGGTAGTCGACATTGCCGGCGCCCGTGCCGACGCCGGACCAGATGAGCTGGCCGTTGGTCGCGTCCACGACTCTCGGCTGGTTGCCCAGCGAGACCATCGCCCGCGTGCCGTCGTCGTTGAGGTCGATCGCCGCGAGTGTGCCGTCGGCTTGCTCCCATGTGGCGATCTCGGCGCCGGTCTGGGCGTTGAAGAAGATGACACGGTTCAGGCCAGCCCTGCGCGCGCCAGCCGCAACAACATTGCCGTCACGCGAAACCGCGACCGCGTTGGCGTTCACCAGCGTCAGTTCGGGGTCGAAGGTGTACGACCAGAGCGGCTGGTTGCTCGTGGAGTTGAAGACCTGCAGGCGCACATCGGCGTTGAAGCGGTCGATGTACGCGACCACATCGGCGCCCTTGGAGGCGGCGACGCCGCCCGGGCTGTTGCTCTCGCTGAAGACCTCGTACACGGGCATCCCGTTCCCGTCGGTTTCGAACGCCGCCAGACGCTGCGAGTTGGTCGTGACCGCCCCGTAGGTGTGCGACGGGCCCATCGCGACCGTATTCCCGATCCCGGGGGTGGTGTCGTAGAACCAGCCGCCGCTGCGCAGCGTCGGCACGCCCGGCGTCGGATCTGCCGGCGTCTGCATCGGAACGGTGAAGACGCCCTCGGGCGTCACAACATCGTGCACGGCGCTGGACTCTGCGGCGTTCGCGCCGGAAACCGCAAGCCCGCACGCCGCGGCAAGAACCATCGGCATCGCTCTCGATCTCATCGCTGTAACCTCTTTTTCTCGGTCGGCGCCTGAACAGGCTCGACCCTGAATCTCGGCCGGCATTCCCCCGGGGTACGCGCACCGGTGAACCGGCCGACGGAACTCTCGTCTCCACGCATCCGCACCAACAGCGCGAATGCACCGCGTCCGCACAGCTCGCGGCTTCCGAGAAACCCCCATCGCGGACCTCACAGCGGTGAAGGCCGCCAAGCCTCCGAAAGGCGAACCGCCTTCCGAAACCATGACAAGGTTGTATCAGGATTCTCGGTCGTGTGCAACCCCAATTTGCGCAGCAAAAAGTCCGCCGCATGAAGCGACGGACTTTGAAAGATATGACAGTGGGCTGGTCGGGGTGGCTCAGCAGCCCGCGGCGAACGCGTTCAGGAACGCGAAGAAATCGTCCGCGTCGATCACGCCGTCGTTGTTGAAGTCGGCGCGGGGGTCGCCGGAGGCGAACAGCTGCAGGAAGAGGAAGAAGTCGTCGGCGTCGACCACGCCGTCGCCGTTCAGGTCGGGCGGGCAACTCGGTGCGCCGGTGGTGTAGTGGATCTCACCGACCAGTTCACGCGAGCTGAAGAAGCTCCCGGTCGGCGTGAACGGCGCCGACCGCGTGTCGCCGGTCGTGAGCGTGAGGTCGGCGTCGGAGTAGATACCGAGGGGCGGCGTGCCGGTGCCGAAGTAGCGCGGGCCGGCCCCGAGGAACACCAGCGCCACGCCGACCTGGTCGCCCGCCTGCATCTCGATGTCCGGGATGTCGATGACTTCGGAGACACCGCTGGATTCCGGGCCCTGTGTCGCCGGAGCGATGCCCAGGAGTGTCCAGCCCGAGGGATCGCTGCCCGGGCCTGCCGAGGCCGGGCCGCCCAGGGCCGTGCCCGAGCGGACCCACACCTCGATCTCGAACGGAGCGCCCGCGGCGGCTTGGCTCGCAGTCCGCAGCGCGGTCACGGTCAGATCCTGCGTGTTGGCCTGGAGATCAAAGAACATGCCCCAGTTGGCCGAGCCGCCATTGTTCGTGGGGCCAGGGTTGGCCTGAAGGATCTCGTTCGCCAGCGTCGGGGCGGCAGTGAACGCCAGCGCCAACGCGAAAATCGACTGCTTTCTCATCTTCATTCCCCTGCACAAAGACCGGACCTGGCCAAGAGGGCGGACCGGGCGAATGCAACAAACACAGGAGAGCGCGAAGAGACCTTCCCTCCGAGTCTCTCTCCTCATGACCCACCAAAAGTACCTGCCCCAGAGCGGGCACGCAACAGAACTTCCCGCGCAATCCGCAGCGGCCGCATCACGGGAATGGGCTATGGGAGCCAGAAAAGTCCTATAACACAAAGATTCCGTCCCGACTCGCCCCGCGCAAGACAAGACCCCCGCCATCGCGGGGGCCTGCACAGTGGAGCGGAGGAGATTCGAACTCCCGACCTCATCATTGCGAACGATGCGCTCTACCAACTGAGCTACCGCCCCGGTTGTCGCCGCAGGACCCTTCCGGGTCCGCGGCCGGGAGTCTAGGCGGATCCCGCCCGCACGCCAAGGCGACCCCGTACCGCCCAGGCTCCACACCCGCGCAGAAGATTCCGCTCGACCCGGCCGAACTTCGGGCCAACAATGAGAATAGATTCTCAGGTGGTGGGGCTCTCCCCCGAGCGATTCACCGCCGGCGTTCCGGCCCAGGAGCTTTCGCCAAATGCGGACAATTCTCGCGTGCATGCTGATCGGGATCGCGGCGGCGTTCGTCTCCGGCTGCGGCGAGCGCTCCGAAACCCGCCCCGAGGGTCCGCTCCGCGTCGTGGTCACACTGCCGCCGCTCAAGGGCCTGATCGAGCCGCTGCTCCCGGAGGGCTCAGAGGTCAAGGTGCTGCTGCCCCCGGGGGCCAACCACCACGGCTGGCAACCGACCCCGAGCGATGTCGCGAGCCTGAGCCGCGCCGACCTCGTCGTGTACATCGGGCGCGGGCTCGAGCCGATCGTTGTCCGCCACCTGAACCGGCACAAGTCCCCCTGGCGGCGCGATGTCGCCTTCGCGGATCTGCTCGGCATCGAGCTCGGCCACCACCATCACCACGACCACGATCATCACGACGAGTGCGACCACGGCGACGAAGACCCGCACCTCTGGCTCGACCCCGTTCTGGTCAAGCAGTTCGTCGAGAAGCTCGGCCCGATCGTGCACGAGGCCGCCCGGGATGCGGGGCTTGAAACCGATGCCGGCGCGGCAGACGCGCTCGCGACGCGCATTGACGGAGTCGACGCCGAGTACCGCGATCGACTCGCGCCGCTGCAAGGCGCCGTGATCGTCACGCACCACAACGCGTGGTCCCGAATGACCGACCGCTACGGGCTCGAGGTCGCCGAGGTGCTCCGCCCTGTCGACACCGCCGAGCCCTCGGCGGGCGACATGGAGCGGGCGGCGCGGGCCGTGCGCGAGGCGGGCGTCAGGGGCGTCTTCCTTGAGCCGCAGTACAGCGGCCGGGACGCGGGCGTCATCCGGCGCGTCGCGGGCGAGGCGGGGGTGGCGGTGGGGGTGCTCGACCCGCACGGCGACGGGGACTGGTTCGCCATGATGCGCCGCAACCTCGACGAGCTCGTCCGGACCCTCGGCGGGTCAACCTAGACTCGCGCATGACCCAGGCAACGCCCGGGGCGCCGGCCGGCCCGACATCCGATGCAACCGAGCCCGCGATCGCGTTCGACCGCGTCTCGTTCCGCTACCCCGGAACCGAGGCCCCGGCCGTCGAAGGCGTGACACTCCGCGTCGAGCAGGGCGAGTTTCTGGGCGTCCTCGGGCCCAACGGGGGCGGCAAGTCCACGCTGCTCAAGCTCGTGCTCGGCCGGCTCAGGCCGACGGAGGGCTCGGTGCGCGTGCTGGGTCGTTCGCCGGCCGAGGCCGTGGCTTCGGGGCTCGTGGGTGTGGTGGCGCAGAAGTTCGGGGCGGAGCTCGCCTTCCCGATCAGCGTCCGCCAGTGCGTCGAACTGCGTTCGACCGCGAGGCTGGCGCCGTGGAGGAGACCCGACGCCAAGGCAAGGGACCGGACCGAGCGGGCGATGGAGCTCGTGGGCGTCTCGGACCTCTCGCGACGGCCGATCGGACGCCTCAGCGGCGGCCAGCTCCAGCGTGTCCTGATCGCCCGGGCGATCTCGACCGGCCCGAGCCTGCTGCTGCTCGACGAGCCGACCGTCGGCATCGATGTCGAGGGCCAGCGCCGCTTCGCGGATCTGCTGAACACGCTGCGGCGTGAGCTCGGTTTGACGATCGTGCTGGTCAGCCACGATGTTCGCTCGATCGTCGCGGGGTGCGACCGCGTCGCGTGCATCGCCAGGACCGTCCACTCGCATACTTCACCCGAAGGGCTCACGCCGGCGGTGCTGGCGGAGGTCTTCCGCCACGATGTCGCGGGGATCTTCGGCGATGTGCATGTCGATGCGCACGACGCCGCGTCGTGCAGCGACCCGAGCCATGCGCATGACGCCCACGACCATCACGATCACGGGGGGGGGAAACGCCCGTGAGAACTTTCGACTACCTCACCGATCCCTCGCTGGGTTCGCAGTTCATCGCCGGGCTTGTCGCGGCCCTCGCGATCGCCCTGCTCTGCGGCGTGCTGAGCGTGCTTGTCGTGCTCAAACGCCTCGCCTTCATCGGGCAGGGCGTCAGCCACGCGGCGTTCGGGGGCGTGGGGCTCGCGATGGTCTTCGGGCTGGCCTCGACCGAGGCGGGGCTCGGGCAGGAACTGGCGATGTTCTTCGTCGTCGTGGCGTTCTGCATCGCCTCAGCGCTGGGCGTGGCGTGGCTGAGCCGCGAGGATTCGTCGCGCGCGGACACCGCGATCGGCGTCGTGCTCGCCGGCGCAATGGCGATCGGCTTCCTGCTCGCGGCGCACGCGGCACGCCGGGCCCAGGAATCGGGCGAACTCCCGCCCCCCTCGATCGAGACGGTGCTCTTCGGCTCGTTTCTCACGCTCGGCGGCGCCGACGCGTTGATCGCATGGGGCTGCTGCATCCTGATCCTCGGCGTGCTCTGGTGGGTGCGACGGCCTTTGCTGTTCGCCTCGTTCGATGAGGAGGCCGCGATCTCGGCGGGGCTGCCGGTCGCAAAGCTCCGCCTGCTGCTGCTCTGCCTGCTGGCAGTCGCGATCGTGGTGACGATGCGCCTCGCGGGCGTGGTGCTCGCCTCGGCGCTGTTGGTCCTGCCCGGGGCCGTGGCCCTGCGCCTGAGCGCGCGCCTCTGGCTCGTGCTGACAATCGGTGTTGTGGTGTCGATCTTCGGCACGATGGGCGGCGTGGTGCTGGCCTTCGAGCTGGACTGGCAGGCGGGGCCGAGCGTGGCCGTGGCGCTCCTGGCAATCTTCCTGTGCGCCGAGGGGGCCAGGGCGATTCTGACCCGCTGAGGCGGGGTGTAAGGTCCCGATAAAAAAATCTGCACCATCTGCCTGAAACCGGGGCTTGTGTTCACACGGATCTTTCGGCGATACTTCACCAATCGCGTGCGGCGTCTGACGCGGCTGGCCCCCGGAGAACCCGAGGGCGGCCCGGCAAGAGCGGCGCGACGAGCGGCCAACGGCAGTGCACGGCCAGGTCGCGCGATGAGCCCCCGGCGACGGCCGGGGGGAGTACGGAGCCCGGCAGAGGTACAACACGCCCGAAGCCGGGGAGGCTCGTACAGAAGGAGGTGGTCCAGTGTCGAAATCTGATTCCGTGAGAGGGTCGCGGCGCTGACAGCGCCCGACGGGGACGCCGCAGGACGCGGCCCTCAACCCAAGGGGCTCATAGCCCCAATCACGACGGGGCCCAGCCCCGTGCAGGAACAAGAAATCCTGCGGCCGCCGCCGGAAACCCCGGCGGCGGTTGTTTTTTTTGAGCCGCCCCGCAACACGCGTACGCTCACCCTCCACCCGATCCCCCCAGGAGCCGCGCCTTGCCCACCGACACCGGCAGACCGCCCGATATGTCTCTCGCCGGCGCTGTCACGATCGACGATGTCCGCGCCGCCGCGGCCCTGATCGACGGCGTCGCCCACCGCACGCCGGTGATGACCTCGCGCCATCTCGACAGGCTCGCGGGGTGCGAGATCCTGCTCAAGTGCGAGAACTTCCAGCGGACAGGTTCGTTCAAGTTCCGCGGGGCGTACTGCGCGATCCACGGGATCAGGGCGCGGGGCAAGAGCCGCGGGGCGCTCGCCTACTCCAGCGGCAACCACGCCCAAGGCGTGGCGCTGGCCGCCTCGATGCTCGGAGTCCCTGCGGTGATCCTCATGCCCGTCAACGCGCCCAGGCTCAAGCTTGAAGCGGCGAAGAACTACCTCTCCAAAGCGCCCGAGGGCAGCGAGGTCGTCACCTTCGACCCCCAGACCCAGATCCGCGAGGAACTTGCACGCCAGATGGCCGAGGAGCGAAAGCTCGAACTCCTGCCCGGCTACGACAACCTTGATGTCATCGCCGGCCAGGGCACCGTCGCCCTCGAACTGCACGAGGAGGCCGGTCCGTTGGACCGCCTGTATGTCTGCTGCGGGGGCGGAGGGCTGATCTCGGGCTGCTCCATCGCGACACGCGCCGTCGCCGACGCCTGCGAGGTCATCGGCGTCGAGCCCGAGCTCGGCAACGACGCGGTGATGAGCTACAAGACCGGACGCCTGCACACCGTCCGCAATCCCGCGACCATCGCCGACGGCGCCCGCACACCCTACCTCGGACGCTACACCTTCCCGATGGTCAAGGCCTTCGTGCAAAGCATGATGTCGGTGCAGGACGAAGAGCTCGTCGAAGCCATGCGCCTGTGCATGGAGCGGATGAAGATCGTCGTCGAGCCCACGGGCGTGCTGGCCCTGGCCGGCCTGCTCAAAGACGCACGCGAAAGCCCAGAATCGGTCGAGGGCAAACGGATCGGCGTCACCATCAGCGGCGGCAACATCGACCTGGCCAAGATCGGCGACTATTTCAGGGGCTAATCACGATCAACGCGGCCCCCCGTGCCCCCCACCACATTCAAACGTCGGTGGCACACAACAACCCCCCTC
>REET01000207.1 GCA_007694925.1 Phycisphaerales bacterium
GGGAATACGCGGGGGTCGCCTACCCCGACAGCGACGGCGGTGTCCATCAGCTCCTGCTGACTCCGCTCGACCATGAGTCGCAAGTGCCGTCGGAGGCCCGAATCGACCCGGGTGAGGATGGCGAACCGGTGATGACGATCGCGACGCCCGAGCCCCGCAAGCCAGACGCCGATCTCTGATCGCGGGGGCGATGTGGCACCGGCGGCTCGCCCGCCGGTGTCCCCTGTCACGGATACATCGAGCACAAGTCGCGCGAATTCCCAGAACGCTGGCGGACAAGCCGCCAGTGCCACAAATCTCCCGCCGAGCCCCCTCCTGCGTACAATGCAGCGATACACGGAGGCCGATCATGCCGTATTACACCAAGCTCGGAAATCTCCCCAGGAAGCGTCATGTGCAGTTCCGCCGTCCAGACGGCGCGCTGTACTCCGAGGAGCTCTTCGGCACCGAGGGCTTCGTCGGGCCGACCAGCACGCTCTACCACATCCACCCGCCGACGCAGGTCTCGGGCTGGAAGAACCTCTACACCACCAAGCCCGAATATGTCGAGACCGGCGTCATGCGCATGCGCCACGCCAAGACCGCCGACATGAAGCCCAAGGGCGACCCCGTCACCGGGCGCATCGTGCTCTACGGCAACGCCGATGTCGAGATGGGCATCTGCACACCCGAAGCCGCGATGGACTACCACTTCAAGAACGGACAGGGCGACGAGTGCCTGTTCGTCCACTACGGCGCCGGCACGCTGTTCACCATGTTCGGCACGCTGAAGTTCGGGCCCAAGGACTACATCGTCATCCCCAAGGGCACGATCTACCAGATGGTCTTCGACGAGCGCCCCGACGACGGGTCTGACAACGACGCCTTCGCGGGCAAGAGCAAGGCCGAGATGCCCTACGGGCGCTTCCTCTGCTTCGAGACCGCCAACGCCAGCCACATCCTCCCGCCGCCCCGCTACATGTCGAAGCAGACGGCGCAGTTCCTTGAGCACGCGCCCTACTGCGAGCGCGACCTGCGCATCCCCGAGCCCCCGCTGACCTTCGACGAGGCCGGCGAGTTCGAGGTGCGGATCAAGGCCCGCGACAGCGTCCACAGCTACATCTACAACTACCACCCGCTGGATGTCGTCGGGTGGGACGGGTGCTACTACCCCTACTGCTTCAACATCGACGACTTCGCGCCGATCGTCGGGCAGCTGCACATGCCCCCCCCGATCCACCAGACCTTCGAGGGGCACAACTTCGTCATCTGCTCGTTCTGCCCCCGCATGCTCGACTTCCACCCCGAAGCGATCCCGATCCCCTACAACCACTCCAACATCGACTCCGACGAGATCCTCTACTACGTCGAGGGCGACTACGGCGCACGCCGAGGGATCGAGATCGGCTCGATCAGCCTCCACCCCCAGGGCATCCCCCACGGGCCCCACCCGGGCACCGTCGAGAAGTCGCTGGGCAAGAAGTACACCAACGAACTCGCCGTCATGTGCGACACCTTCCGCCCGATGTTCCCCACCAAGGCGGCGGTCGGGATCGACGACGAGAGCTACCCAGAGTCGTGGCGCCAGGACCACCACGCGCCGCTGGAGAACCGCAACGGCGCCCACCAGCCCAAGCCCTCGGCCGCGCCCGCCTCGCCCGATCAAGCCTGATCATCGGGCGGCAGACATGCCTCTCCACACCGGCGGACTTTCCGCCGGTGTTTTTCTTTGTTCAACCGACAAGCGATGCGCCGCGCCCGGGCTGTGCGCACACGGATCGAACACAGGAAGGCTCGCATCACCGACAGTTTTCCGCGCCGGGTTGTGGGCCTGCGAACGGTCGGGTAGCATCGGTCCCCGCGGACGCTACGGACCGGCGTCCACGCCCCGAACCCCCCATCGCACGCCGCCCAGCGCGGCATGCACGAGGCGACGCCTTGCCCCCCTGCCGCCGCCAGCACAGACGCTCCCTGCCCGCGGCCTTCTCCGTCGCGGCGTTGATGGTCGTCTGCGGCTCGGCCCTCGGTCAGGCGAGGCCGGACCCCCTGGACATCACCGGACGCGACTTCGCCGGTGTCAGGCTGCCCCTGGCGCCGTCAAGCGAACCGGTCTCCCTGGCCGCGCAGCGGGCGTGGGCGTGGGAAGAGGGCGGGGTCAGGCGCCTGGCGCTGGTTGGAGATGTCTCGGTCCGGATGGGGGGCTTCCGCTTCGAGGCCGCCAGGGCTGTCGTCTGGATGCAGCGGCTCGACGAGACCCACAACGGCCGCCCCGTTCACCAGGTTTTCGTCTACTTCGACCGCGTCGCGACGCCAACGGCCTCGCCGGCGGTCGCGGTCTCGGCCGATCGCCTGCCCGTCGAGGGCGTGGTCGCCCCCGCCCAGTCGATCCAGCTCGCCGCAGACCGCCTCGACCAGGGCCGCCCGACCGATCGATCGCTCGCGGTTTTCGTGCGTGACGGCGAGCGGGAGCTGGCCGACCACCTGAGGCGGACGCTCGGCCTGCCCGCCCTGCGGGGCGTGGTCCGACGCGACCCGGAGATTCCGGGCACGACCATCCGGCCCGGGATTGATCGGCCGTTCGATCCCGAGAGCGAGGTTGTCCCGCCCGAGCGGCTGACCGGCGTCCTGGAGGCCCTGCCGCCCGACACGGTGCGCGAGCCGATCTTCGCCGACAACGCCGTGATTTCCTTTTCCGCGGGCGACATCACGATCGTGACGGGGGAAGAAGAAAACGCGGTGATCCTGTCGGGGGGCGTGGCCGTCTTCTCGCAGGAGCAGGCAGGGAGCAAGACGCTCCAGATCGCCGCCGAGCGGGCGGTCGTCTTCCTCCCCCCGGGCGAGATCGCCTCACTGGGCGGGCTCCGGCCAGACGAGATCCGCGGGATTTACCTCGAGGGGGGCGTGACGGCGACCGACGGGCAATACTCGATCCGCGGGCCGCGCGTCTACTACGACATCGCCGAGGACCGCGCGATCATCCTCGACGCCGTCTTCTGGACTTTCGACGCCGCCCGTTCGATGCCACTGTATCTGCGGGCCGCGGCGATCCGTCAGGAGTCGTCCGACCAGTTCCGCGCCGAACGCATCCGGCTGGCCAACACCGGCTTCGCCCGCCCGCACCTGAGCATCGGCGCCGACCGCGTGACGCTCACCCGCAGCGGCGGCGGCGAGGAGATCATCGACGAGGACGGCGCGCTCGTCCGCGAAGGCGAGACCTACCACGCCAAAGCGTCGAACATCACGCTGCGGGCCGGGGATGTCCCCTTCTTCTTCTGGCCCAGTTACTCGGGCGATCCGACCGCCTTCCCCCTGCGCCGAATCGCCTTCGCGTCATCGGGCGCCACCGGCGACAATGTCCGCACCGGCTGGGACTTCGGCTCCCTCTTGGGGGTCGAAACGCCCGACGAGTGGGATGTCGAACTGCTTGTCGACGCGTACTTCGATCGCGGCGACTTCGGCTTCGGCCTCGGCCTGGACACCAGCTGGGAGTACGACAACCTCCGGGGCGAGCTCTTCGGCTATGTCCTTCCCTCAGACGACGGCACCGACATCACCCGGACCGGCGCGCGCAGGCAATTCGACAGCGAGACACGCGGGATGATCCTCGGCGAGCAACGCTGGGACCTCGCCGACGGATGGACCCTCTGGGCAGAGGTCGGCTATGTCTCCGACGAGACCTTCGTCGACTCGTTCTTCGACGAGCTGGGGACCAACCGTCGCGACTTCCTGACCGGGGGCGTCCTCGCCAGAACCCGCGACAACACGCAGCTCGCGATCGAGGCCCGCGGCTCGCTCAACGACTTCCCCGTCAACGAGTACACGCTCCAGACGCCTGGCTATGTTGTCGAGAAGCTTCCGGAGATCCGGTATCTGCGCCTGGCCGACGACCTGCTCCCACAGATCGAGCCCGGCCTGCTCACCTACTTCAGCGAGTACCGCGCCGGCATCCTGCGCCAGAACTTCGCCGACCCCGTGGCCGCCGAGTTCGGGTACACATTCCTCAGCGCGTCGCAGGCCGCCTTCGGCATCGACCCGAACGAGTCCATCGCCGACCGCCTGCGCCGCGAGGGGTTCACCTCAACTTCGGTCGCTCGCCTCGACACCCGCCACGAGCTGGTCGGCTCGCTCAAGCCCGGTGTGTTCAACGTCAACCCGTTCGTGATCGGTCGCGTGACGCACTGGGACGAGCGATTCGAAGAATTCAGCCCCGACGAGCGTGAGAAGACCCGCTGGTGGGGCGCCGCGGGCCTGCGCATCGGCACCACGATCAGCAAGGTCGACGACGAGGCGGAGAGCCGCCTCCTGGACATCCACCGGATGCGCCACATCATCGAGCCGAGCGTGACGGTCATGCACGCCGCGACCACGATCGACCGGGGCGACATCCCTGTCTACGACAACGATGTCGAGAACCTGATCGAGGGCACGATCTTCCGCTTCGGGCTCGACCAGACCTGGCAGACGCGGCGCGGGGGCCCGGGGCGTTGGCGCACCGTCGATATCTTCCGCCTCAACTCCGAAGTCGTGATCTCCGAGGACACCGGCGAAAACGCCGTAATCGGCCGATTCTTCCAGGACCGACCCGAGCTCTCACGCCCCGGCGACTTCGCCCGCGTCGAGGGCGTGTGGCAGGCGACCGACGCGATCTCCTTCGCCGGCGAGACCATCTACGACTTCGACACCAACCAGCAGGCCCGCTCCAGCGCCGGCGTGCTGATCGACCACTCCCCCCTCTCAAGCACCAGCATCGAGCTCCGCTACATCAACCCGATCGACTCGACCGCGCTCGACGCGATCACCAGCCTCATGATCTCAGACAAGTACTCAGTGCTCGGCAGCACCTCGTACGATGTCGACGCCAACGACTTCCGGCGATTCACCGGGGTCGTGCGGCGCGAGTTCGCCGACCTCTTCTTCGGCTTCAGCATCAGCTACGACAACATCCGAGACACCACGAGCGTCGGCATCGTCCTGCAGCCCAAGGGCTTCCGCGGACGGGGACTGGCCATCCAGGGCATCGGCTCCTCGCAGGCCGGCGGATTCGGCGCCCGCTAAATCCCCGCCCCAACCCCGCTCACCCTCAGACCCGTCGTAGAGCCAGCATCAGGTCCACCTGGCCACGGGGCCTCTGCACGGCACGCGCGATCTCATCGGCGCCCACCCCCCGGTCGGCCATCTCGTACACGCGCGAACGCACGGGGTCGGCGCCCTCGCCCGGCGCTTCACGCTCGGCGCGATCCGCAACATCCCTGGTCGGATGGGAGGCAGGCGGGGCCGCCCGCCTCAGCCCGTGCAGCTCGTCGATGCGCCGGTCCGCCTCCGCCAGCAGCATCTCCAAGCGTGACGCCTTGTTGTCCAGCTGCGCCGAGAGACGCTCGATCATGTCCAGCGTCTCTGCGGCGGCGAAGTCGACACTCGCCCTGCCCCGCTTGGCCGCATCCTCGCGGACACCCTGGATCTGCTCGCGGGGCGTGCCGCGGTCCTCGCGCCTTGCCGCCGAACGCCTGTACGCCCGCAGCAGCGTGTACATCAGCACCACGAACCCGAAGATCGCCAGATAGGTCGGAATGTTGCCCCACCCCTCGCCCGGCTCGGGCGGCGGGATCGGGCGGGACTCGGCGCCGGTCGTCGCCGTCGTTGTTCCCTCGCCATCGGTTGGCGTCTGCGTCGCGGATTCGGGGCGCTGGTCGGGCGTTTCGTCGCGCTGGACGCCGGACTGCGCGGGCTCGATGTCGGCGCGGTCGACCGGCGCCGGGGGGCCGGCGGGTTCGTGCATCGAGATAGAAGAGCCTTGCTGGGACATCTGCACCCTGAGACTAGTATCGGACCATGGCGCCGGAAGGCAACATCCGCCAACCCGAGAAGAAACAACCCGGCGTCCGCCGGATCGTTTCGGCCTGGCGCAGGCTGCACCCCGACGCAGACCGCCCGACGCTGCTGGCCTGCTCGGCAGGCGCCGATTCGTCGGCGCTGCTCCTGGCGCTGCGGACCGCGACCGACCGGCTGATCGCGGCCCACATCCGCCACGACCTCCGTCCCGATTCCGAGACCGAGGGCGATCTCGACGCCGCACGCTCGCTCGCCGAGTCGCTCGGAGTTCCCTTCCGGCACGAGACGGTCCGCGTGCGTGAGCTCGGCGGGAACGCCGAGGCGGAGGCCCGCAGAGCGAGGTACGCGGCGCTCTCGCGCATCGCGTCGGAGGAAGACTGCGCGAGCATCGCTCTGGCCCACCACGCCGACGACCAGCTCGAGACGGTGCTGATGGCGCTGCTCCGCGGCGCGGGGCCGGGCGGGCTGTCGGGCATGCCGCCGAGTCGCATCGACCCTGAGAGCGGCGTCCGATTGATCCGGCCGATGCTGCGCGTGCATCGTGCGGAGGCGGAGGCGATCTGCCGCGCCTGCGGCTGGGTGTGGCGCGAGGACGCGACCAACCGGGACACCGACCGCCTGCGGGCCGGTCTGCGCCACCTGGTGATTCCGCAGTTGCTCGAACTCCGGCCGGACGCCCCGCTGCGGGCCTGCGACGCCGCGGATCTGCTGCGGGGCTGCCAGGAACTCATCGAGCAAGGCGCGGCGGAACTCGGAGCGAATACTGACCGCGACGGAGCGGCCGCACGGCTGGATCGTGAGGACGCGAGGCAGTCTTCGCCCGTCGTGCTGGGCCAGTGGATCCGCGACGAGCTGCGCCGGATCTCCGGCGGGGTCGGGATGGACAGGGTGCGGGCGAGGGAGGTCGCCAAGGTCTGCCGCGCGATCGCGGACGGATCGGGCGAGGCCAGGGTGTTTACGCTGGGGCCTGGGGTGGTCCGTGTGGAGCGGGACAGCGTGGTCGTGGAGCCCGCTCGACCGCAGATCAAGGAGCAAGGATGAACGACACATCTGTCACAGTCGCGCTGGTCGGTCATTGCGGGGCCGACGCCTCGTCGCTGAAGCGGTTTGTGTCCAGGGTCGACAAGGGCGTTTCGGTGGTCCGTGTGAACGACGAGGCCTCGCTGCGTGATGCGATCGACTCGGCGTCGGTCATGCTCGTCAACCGTGCGCTCGACGGGTCGCTGGGGACCTCCAGCGGGGTGGAGCTGATCCGGACGCTCGCGTCGAGCCGCGGCGACAGCCCGCTCCCCACGCTGCTCTTGGTGAGCAACTATGCTGAC
The DNA here is from genome assembly GCA_007694925.1 of Phycisphaerales bacterium. GTDB lineage: Bacteria > Planctomycetota > Phycisphaerae > Phycisphaerales > UBA1924 > SLFH01. The sequence goes on from REET01000207.1 coordinate 7,131, forward strand.
GCCCAGGAAGAGGCCGAGGCGGCGGGCGCGATGCCCGGCTTCGGCAAGTCCGATCTTCGCGGGCCCGAGGCGGCCTCGCGACTCGAAGCGGCGCTGCGTGCGGCGCGGAGCTAGACCGAACCCACAGGAGCCTTCGGCGTGATCGACCAGCACATCGGCGTTCAGGAGTACCGCAAGCGTCGCGAGGCTTTGCTGCGATCGCTCAAAGGGGCGGTCGGCGTGGTGTTCGCGGGCGAGGGAGCGCCGCCGCTTGTCGGACGATGGTCGCCGCACCAGCACTTCTATTACCTCACGGGGATGAAGGCGGAGCACGGGGCGGCGGTGCTGTTTGACCCCAAGAGCCCGGACCCGACGAACCGGTGCATCCTGCTGCTCAAGCCGCGGGATCCGGAGGCGGAAGCGTGGGACGGCTACCGCGAGAGCATCAGCGCCGAGCTGCGGGCCAAGACCGGCTTCGACCGGATCCGGCGGACGGACCTGCTGCCCCGGTTGTTGCTCGGCGCTGCGCGCCGGTCCAAGCGGCTGGCCTGCCTGCACCCGTTCTCGACGCACAAGGCGCCGGTCTCGCCCGATCTTGCCGTTTTCCGTGAGGTTTCCCAGCGTGTGGTCGGCGTGAGCATCGAGGATCAGACGGATCTGATTCCGTCGATGCGTGCCGTCAAGTCGCGGGCGGAGCAGGGGCTGATCAAGAAGGCGATCGAGGCGACTGCGGCGGGGCTGGAGGCGATGCTCGCGCGCCTGGAGCCGGGCGTCAACGAGGCGGTGTTGCAGACGGTGCTCGAAGCGACCTTCCGCGAGCAGGGCGGGACGGGCGCCGCGTACAACCCGATCGTCGGCGCCGGGCTGAACAGCACCGTGCTGCACTACAACGACAACGACCGCGTCGCCAACGACGGCGACCTGCTCGTTGTCGACGCGGGCGCCGGCTACGGCGGCTACGCCTCTGACATCACGCGGACCTACCCCGTCTCGGGCAAGTTCACCAAGCGCCAGCGCGAGGTCTACACGATCGTGCTCAAGGCGCAGGAGGCGGCGATCCGAGCGATCAAGCCGGGCGTCGAGATCCATGAGGTGGACGCCGCCGCGAGGGCTGTGATCGAGAAGGCCGGGTTCGGCGACTTTTACATCCACGGGATCGGGCACCACCTGGGGCTTGAGGTTCACGACGCGACGCCGCTGGGCCCGCTTGCGCCCGGGCACATCGTGACGATCGAGCCTGGGATCTACCTGCCCGACGAGAAGCTGGGTGTGCGGATCGAGGACGACATTCTGGTGACGCCGAAGGGCTCGCGGAACCTCTCTGCGGCGATCCCCAAGAGCGTCGAAGAGGTCGAGGCGCAGATGAAGAGGGCGCGAACGCGGTAGATCCTGCCCATGCCGCCGCTCCGAAGGAGCGGACGAGCTTTGCCAACTCGCGATTCAGCGCAGGAGTGGTTTGAGGTAGCCGGCGGTGTGGCTGCGGGTGGACTTTGTGATGGTTTCTGGGGGGCCGGAGGCGACGATTTCGCCGCCTTTGTCGCCGCCTTCTGGGCCGAGGTCGATGATCCAGTCTGCGGACTTGACGACATCGAGGTTGTGCTCGATGACGACGACGGTGTTGCCGGCGTCGACGAGGCGGTGGAGGACGCCGGTGAGCTTTCGGACATCTTCGAAGTGCAGGCCGGTGGTGGGTTCGTCGAGGATGTAGAGGCAGTTTGCGTAGGCGCCGGGGTTGTTCTTTGTGCCGCCGCCCTTGCCGAGTTCGGTGGCGAGCTTGACGCGTTGGGCCTCGCCCCCAGAGAGCTGTGTGGAGGGCTGGCCGAGGGTGATGTATTCGAGGCCGACATCGCGGAGGCACTCTGCGAAGCGGAGGATTTTGGGGTGGGCCTCGAAGAAGGAGCAGGCGTCTTCGACGGTCATGGCGAGGACATCGGCGACGGACTTGCCGCGGTAGGTGACCTGGAGGGTTTCGCGGTTGTAGCGTGCGCCGTCGCAGACCTCGCACTTGACATAGACATCGGGGAGGAAGTGCATCTCGATCTTTTTGACGCCCTGGCCCTGGCAGGCTTCGCAGCGTCCGCCGCCGTTTTTGGCGGGGACATTGAAGGAGAAGCGTCCGGGCTTGTAGCCGCGGATGCGGGCTTCTTTGTTTTGCGAGAAGAGGTTTCGGATCTCGTCGAAGACGCCGGTGTAGGTTGCGGGGTTTGAGCGTGGGGTGCGGCCGATTGGGGACTGGTCGACCTCGATGACGCGGTCGATCTGGTGCAGGCCGTTGACGCGGGCGTGTGCGCCGGGGATGTCGCGCGAGCCGAGGAGGTGCTTGCGTGCGGCCTTGAGCAGGATGTCGTTGACGAGGGTGCTCTTGCCCGAGCCGGAGACGCCGGTGACGCAGATGAGCCCGCCGAGGGGGAAGGCCGCGTCTACGCCTTTGAGGTTGTTTTGCTTTGCGCCCTTGACGATGATGGCGCGTGATTCGGAGATATCGCGGCGGGACTCGGGCAGTTCGACCTTGCGCCGGCCGGAGAGGTAGTCGCCGGTGAGGGATTCGGGG
>REET01000208.1 GCA_007694925.1 Phycisphaerales bacterium
CGGCGGCCTCAACACCCTCACCCGGGGCGACGGCTTCCCCAGAACCTACCAGCAGCAGTTCACCCAGGCCGAACTCGCCGCCCAGGGCCTCATGCCCGGCATGCCGCTCACAGGAATCACCTGGCGCACCAGCATCACCACCTCGAACGATCCCACATGGCCCCCCCCGGGCGGCGCCACATGGGACGACTACGAGATCACCTTCGCACAGGCCGCAAATCCAATCACCAACATGAGCAGCACCTTCGCCGACAACATGCTCAACCCGGTGATGGTCCGCAGCGGACAGCTCCACATCCCCGAAGGCACCTTCGCAAGCCCCAACCCCGCCGCACCGGATCCGAACCCATGGGGCTTCGAGATACCCGTCGCACCGTACACCTACCAGGGCGGCGACCTCGTCGTCCTCTACTCCCACGACGGCAGCAACATCCCCGGCCATGTCTTCCTCGACCGCGTAGGAGGCAACGACGCGTGGGGACGCGCCATCAGCGCCAGCTCATTCCAGGCTCTCACCGGCGGCGCCCCGACCGCCAACTTCACCATCACACGCTTCAGCTTCGTCCCGGCTCCGGGCGCGTCGGCCCTCTTCGGCATCTGCGGCCTCGTCGCCCTCCGCCGCCGCCGCTGAAGCGCACCCAGAAGTCCCGATCGACCTTCCGAAGGCTCCCGTCCCAGTGGCGGGAGCCTGTTTCTCGCGCCGGACCAAAGACCGAATCCGCACCCCGAGGGGTTGACACGCCCGCCGAAATCAGGCAAAGTAAGATCGATCCATCCGATTCGGCCCTCGTCGTGGGGGCCGCGACAAGCGCGTGTCAATCCCGAGGAGACAGATCATGTACAGAATCTCAGCCGCTCTCGCTTCGCTCGCTGTCGCAGGGCTCGCCGCCTCCGCGTCGGCCCAGTCGTTCGCCGTCGTTCCCGAAGCCCAAGCCACCGAACGCGGCAACGGCGGCCTCAACACCCTCACCCGGGGCGACGGCTTCCCCAGAACCTACCAGCAGCAGTTCACCGAGGGTGAACTCGCCGCCCAGGGCCTCATGCCCGGCATGACGATCACCGGCGTCACCTGGCGCGCCAGCATCACCACATCGAACGATCCGACCTGGCCCCCGCCCGGCGGCGCCATCTGGTCGGACTACCAGATCACCCTCGCCGAGGCCGCAAACCCCATCACGAACCTCAGCAGCACCTTCGCCGACAACATGCTCAACCCCGTCATGGTCCGCAGCGGCGAGCTCACCATCCCCGAGGGCGCCTTCGCCAGCCCCAACCCCGCGGCGCCGGAGCCGAACCCCTGGGGCTTCGAGATCACCTTCACCCCGTACACCTACCAGGGCGGCGACCTCGTCATCCTCTACTCTCACCCCGGCAGCAACCTCCCGGGCCACATCTTCCTCGACCGCGTCGCCAGCAACGACGCATGGGGCCGAGCCATCTCCGCAAGCGAGTTCCTCGCCACCTCCGGAGGCGGCCCTACCGCCAGCTTCACCATCAACCGCCTCACCTTTGAGGCCGCCGGCCCCACATGCCCGCCCGACCTCAACGGCGACGGCGTCGTCGACGCAGACGACTTCTTCCTCTTCCTCACGCTCTTCGCCGCCGGCGATCCCCGCGCCGACTTCAACAACGACGGCGTGATCGACGCCGACGACTTCTTCGCCTTCCTCAACGCATTCGCACAGGGCTGCTGAGCCCCGCGCCAACACAAACCCTTCAAGAACAGACGCCCCCGCTGCGGCAACGCCCGGCGGGGGCGTTTCTCCTTCTCGGCGCGTATGGTTCGATCCGACCAAGCACCCAGGAGCCCAAGATGGACCTCGACACACGCATCGCCCAGTTCGAGAACATGTGCCGCGAAGACCCCGACAACGACATGGCGCACTTCTCCCTCGGCAACGCGTACAACCAGGCCATGCGCTTCGACGACGCCGCGGCTGCCTACCGACGCTGTTTCGAGGCCAACCCCGCGATGAGCAAGGCCTACCAGCTCTGCGGCGCCGCCCTCATGGCCGCCAACCGCACCGATGAAGCCGCCGAGGTCCTCACCGAGGGCTACAAGGCCGCCGCAGAGCGCGGCGACCGCATGCCCCAGACCGCCATGAAAGAGCTCCTCGAGAAGCTCGACGCGCCCATCCCGGAGGTCAAGGTCAAGGAAGCGCCCGCGGGCGCCGGCGGCTCGTTCGTCTGCCAGCGCACAGGTCGCCCCGGCTCGCAACTCCCCCGACCGCCCTTCAAGGGACCGATCGGCGAGTGGATCCAGGCCAACATCTCCAAGGAAACATTCGACGGCTGGATCGCCCAGGGCACCAAGGTCATCAACGAGCTCCGCCTCGATCTCTCCCGCGATAATGACGAGGCCATGTACGACGCGCACATGCGCGAGTACCTCGGCATCACCGACGAGCTTTACAAAGAGCTCACGGGCGAGGACCCCCCCGCCAGCGCCACCGCCTGAATCGCCCGCTACGCGGAACCACCCAAATCCACAAGTCGTTTCGCCGCAAGCCTTTGCGCCCATGCAACCGCGCGCCAGAACCCTGCGTAGCGAGTCATGTCTGGCCGGAAACGGCCGTCCGGAGACCCGGGTGGGGACTTGGGAATCCGGCAAGAAACAAGTGAATCTCCCGTATCGCGGGCGGCCTCGCCGCACGACGCCGGTGACGCCGCGCCCATCGAACGAAACACGCAAGCGCCGACACAACCGTCCGTGTCGGACGAAAGGAGCGTTGTGCCATGTGGAAGCTCTGGCTCCGCCTCATCCCCCCGCTCTTGCTCGAAGAACTCCGCGACCTCGAAATCATCGCCTCAAGACGACGCAGAGCACCGCAAACCGTCGAGCAGAAGACGAAGGCCTGAGAACAGTGCCGCCCCGCGGCCGGCCGCTGTGTTGACGCGCGCCGGTCGGCCATGGAGGAGAGGGCGGGGGCCGGGTTGTGTACGCACCCGGCCTCCCGCTTTTTTTCATCCGCGTTCCGCCCCTTCAAGCGCAGCTCGCAACGCGCGGCACACCCCCGCAGGCTCCTCCGCCCCGCACACCACACCACTCACCGCAACACCCCGGCACCCCGCCCCGACCAACTCGCCGATGTTCTCAGGCGTGATCCCGCTGATTGCCAGGTGAGACACTCTCCCGCACACCGCATCCCCAACAACTTCGCCCACAAACGACGGCCCGCTCAACACCGGCTTCACCTTCGTCGCGCTCGCAAACATCGGCCCGCACCCGATGTAGTCCGCCCCCTCCGCCACCGCACGCCTCGCCTGCTCAAGGTGTGCCGTCGACACCCCCACCAGCAGCCCCGACCCCGCGATCCGGCGCACATCGCGCACACACAGATCGTTCTGCCCCACATGCACCCCATCCGCCCCGGCGAGCAGCGCGATATCCGGCCGATCGTTGACGATCACGCTCACCCCCGCGGGCCTCGCTATCCCCACCAGCGCGCGCGCACGCTCGACGAGCTCACCGCTTTCCATCGACTTCTCGCGGAGCTGCACGCAGTCCGCCCCGCCCTCGATCGCCAGACGAGCGACCTCCTCCCACGAATGATGCGTGCACAGCGATTCGGTCAGCAGCACGCACACCCGCCACTGACTCGCACGCCCCGTCCCGAGCGCCAGCTCCACCCGGCGCGACAGCGCGTACGAGGCGTACCGCAGCTTCTCGACCTCGCCCGCCCGCCCCGAGTCGATCGTCTTGAGCGATTCCTCGATCGCCCGCAGCGCCTCGCCCAGCCTCCCCGCCGCGGCCGACGCGATCGCCGGCGTCCCCGCCCGCCGGACCTCTCCCTCGTGGCTCAGCCCCGTCCCAGGGTCGCCCTCGGGGTCGCGCCACGCCGCGAGCATCACCGGATCGATCCCCGCCCCCCCGAGGGCAGACCCGATCGCCCGCCGCAGATCGTGCCTGAGCGACTTCAGCCCCGCCGCGACCTCGCCAGCCCCGAGCACAAACCGGGCCAGATCCTCCAGCACCCGCGCCGCCTCGCAAGCGCGGTTCGCGTTGGCGTCGATCATCCGGACGATCGGGTGCAAGCGGGCCTCCGTTCGGGGCGTTGTCGGCGGACGGGTTGTGACGCAGAGCCCGGCCGCAGACACTAGAGTTGCGATGGTAGAGCCCCGAATGTGAAGCCCAATCTGAATCCCAGAATGCAAAGCCCGGAATGAGCAGCCCCTACGACCTCGCCCCCGAACCCACGCCGCCGGACCTCCCCGGTGCCGTTGTGCTGCGCAAAGAGCTCGACGAGGTCGTCGACGCCCTCACCGCCGATCTGCTCGTCCACGCCCTGGGCTGCGTCCGGGCCTTCGGCGACTTCCACATGGCCCTCACCGGCGGCCCCGCCACCTCCGTCGTCTACCGCCGCCTCATGTACGACCCGCCCATGCGTGCCTTCCCGTGGAAGCGGACGCACATCTGGCTCGTCGCCGACCGCCACCTCGACCCGGCCGACCCCGCCAGCGCCTACCGCGATGTCCGCGACTGGCTGCTCGACCACTCCGACATCCCCCCCGAGCAAATGCACCCCGTCCCCTGCGACTCCCCCGAGCCCGCACGCGCCTACGAGGCCATGCTCCAGGAGACACTCGCCTGGCGCGAGAAGGGACAGGACCGCCTCGACTATGTCCTCCTCGCCCCGCGCCTCAACGAGCACCCGACCGAGCCCCTCCCCGGCGAGAGCGACCGCGACCCCCTCATCACCATCGAGGGCGATGTCGTCGGCATGACCCGCCGCCTCGTCAACGCTTCCCGCTTCATCGCCGTCCTCGCCACCGGAGAACGCTCGCGCGAAGCGATCTCCCTCGCATCCGACGAATCCAACCACCCCATGAGCCTCGGAGCCGTACGCCCCATCGGGGGCGAGCTCCGCTGGTACCTCGACTTCGCTGCCTGCGGCGTGGAGTAACCCTTGCCGCAAGTCTCCCCAAACCCACGCGTCACCTTCGCCATCCACTACGAGGACGAGCACCTGCTCGTCGTCGAGAAGCCGTCGGGCCGGGTCACCCAGCCGGGCATCGGCCATCAGCACGACACGCTGCTCAACGGCCTGTACGCCAGCTACGAACGCCGCCTCAGCCAGCTCGGCGAGAAGCGCGACCACGGGCTCGTCCACCGCCTCGACCGCGAGACCAGCGGCGTGCTCGCCATCGCCCTCTCGCGCCCGGCGTACGACGGCCTCCGCGCCGCCTTCGAGGCCCGCACCGTCCGCAAGTTCTACTGGGCCGTCGTCAAAAAGGCGCCCACCGAGCCCAAGGGCGTCATCCGCCTGCCCATCGAAGAGAGCGTCCGGCGCAAGGACCGCTACACATCCGTCAAGCGCGCGAAAATCAGCAGCGAAGGCAAGCCCGCGCTGACCGCCTACCGCCTCCTCGCCGAGTCGCCCTACGCCGCGATGATCGAGGCCCGCCCGATCACCGGGCGCATGCACCAGATCCGCGTGCACATGAACGCGATCAACGCGCCGGTCCTCGGCGACGATCTCTACGCCCCGCCCACGCTCCAGAACTCCGCCCCCCGCCTCGCCCTGCACGCACACCGCATCGCCTTCGAGCACCCCGTCACGGGCGAACAGATCGATGTCCGCTCGCCCTGGCCGCGCGACCTGCGATCCTTGCTGCGCAAGCTCTCGCTCCCACGCCCGGACCTGCCCGGCGAGCAGAGCGGTCAGCCGCGCGACGAAGACGATTCAACCGATGCGGGCGATGAACTCCGAGGCGATCCCATCGGCGAACAGGACACCGGCCTCGGTCAGTGACCACCGCCGTCCGCCGCCCGACGCGCCATCTTCAAGCAGGTACCCAACTCGCTTCCAGCGTTCAGCCTCGCGCTCGATCCGTTCGCCAAGTCCGGGCTCGACCGCCTCGGCCCGTGCGAGCACCGCTTGAGCGTCCAGCCCTTCGCGCAGGCGCAGCCCGGTCATGACGATCTCCGCCAGCGCACGGCGTGCGTCGGGCGCCTCGTGATCGACCAGCGGCGCAAAGCCGTCGTCGCGCTCTTGCAGATAGTCCCCCAGCCTCGCCACGATCTTGTACCGATGCCCGGCCAGGTGCCCGCTCGCCGAGGGGCCGGCGGCGATCCACTGCTTCTGACGCCAGTACGCCAGGTTGTGCGCACACTCATGCCCAGGCACGGCGTAGTTGCTCACCTCGTACCGGTCCAGCCCGGCCCTCGTCAGCGTCTCGCGCGTCAGACCAAACATCTCGACTTCGAGCTCTTCGGGCGTCGGCACAAACTCGCCCTGCTTCAGACGCATCGTCATCGCGGTGTTGGGCTCATAGGTCAGGTTGTACGCCGATAGATGCGTGACCCCGAGCGAGATCGCCCGCTCAAGGTCCCGCCCCCACCCCTGGAGCGTCTGGCCCGGGATCGCGTAGATCAGGTCGACCGAGCGCCGATCGATCCCCGCCTCGCCGGCCAGCTCGACCGCCCGCCCGACATTCTCCGGATCGTGCCAGCGTTCGAGCACCTTGAGCATCGCCGGGTCGAACGACTGGGCCCCGATCGAAACCCGGTTCACCCCGCCCCCCGCCAGCACGCCCATCAGCTCGGGCGTCGCCGTCTCGGGGTTGCACTCGACCGTGAACTCGCCCACGCCAGACCTAATCACAGACAGGTCGAAGGCATCGTGCAGCGCCGCCAGCAGCTCGGCCCAGAGCCCCGGCTCAAGCAGCGTCGGCGTCCCGCCCCCCACAAAGATCGTCTCCAGGGGCAGCCCCCCCGACACCGGGGCCAAAGCACGCAGTTCTCGGACGAGCCTCGCCGTGAACGCCTTCTGCCGGTCGCGGCTGTCCACGATGCTGTAGAAGTCGCAGTAGTGGCACTTGTGGAAACAGAAAGGGATGTGGATGTACAGCGACCTCGCTGGCCCGTGCCCGCCCGTCGGCCCCGACCCGGCCCCGTCCAGACCCATCGCTTCGCGGACCAGCGCATAGACCGGCCCGGGGTCGATCCGGGCCGGCATCGAAGTTGGGGATTGCCCCAGAATCGGGATGGAGGTATCGTCGGGCACGGATCGGCGTGGGGCTGGTCCATGTGGCGAGCGCGATCCGGGCCCAAGGCTCGGAGAATCGGCGCACCGTCGATGGCCGGAAAGTGACTCGGGCCCGCGTTCTTCGCGGCCCGCACGAAAGGATAGTCTCGAGTGCAAGCCGCATTGGTATTCGTCAAAGACGGCAAGATCGAGTCCGAAGCCGCCCTCAAGCCCGGACGCACCGTCGTCGGGCGCGAAGAGGGCTGCCAGATCCGCATCCCCGTCGCCTCCGTCTCCCGCAAGCACTGCGAACTCTCAGATGAGAGCGGCTTGCTCAAGATCCGCGACCTCGACTCCTCCAACGGCACCTTCGTCAACAACAAGAAGGTCGGCGAGGCCGAGCTCGCCCCCGGCGATGTGCTCAACATCGGGGGCTACACCTTCGTCGTGAAGATCAACGGGCAGCCCGCAGAGATCGACGCCTCGGCGATCAAGACGCCGGCCCCGCCGCCGACGCCCCAGAAGTCCACAAAGGCCGACGCCTCCCCCGCCAAGAAGGAAGACGCCGGCAGCGTGCTCGACGACATGGACTTCGACCCCGACGACAGCAGCATCTCAGACTTCGACTTCGATTTCGGAGACGACGACGAAGCGCCCAAGCTCTGACGCCGCAAGGCGCGAGCGTCGTTCAGTTCGGAAAGCACAGGCAGCCGCGGGGAATTCAAGCCTCCGCGGCTGTTTCGTTGCGCCCGCCGCCCATCGCCGAAGGGCTGACCAGAAACGCGACGGGCGGCACGCCCCTCGCCTCGCCCAGCCGCACAGCGGCCTCGCGCTCTTCGCCCGTCAGCTTGAACTTCCGAGCCAGCACGCCGAACGCGTACCCCTCCGGGTCGCGCCGGATCGCCCGGTCGCGAAGCAACCAGAGCGTGACCAGCGTCGACACCGCAGCCAGCGCCCCGGAAACAACCAGCACCCACCAGAGCCAGTCGCCCTGCGGCGTCGGCGGAGGTTCGGCGCCTTCGAGCCGGATCTGCGCGATGAGTCCCAGCAGGCTCACGAGTGGACCTCCTCGCTGCCGACGGGCGTGAGCCGCAGCAGCAGTCGGCGGGCGCACCCCATCGCCCGACGCCGAACCCGTTCGTCAGGGTCTTCGCCCGCGATCGAAACGATCCGCTCGGCCAGCCGCCGGGTCTGCTCGTGGGTGGACGCCTGCGCGTCGCCGGGCTCGATCAATCCCGGCGCCCGCTCGGCCAGCCAGACGCCCGCGAGGCGGTGGGCCCACCTCGGGTCGCCGAGCATCGCCTCGATCTGCGCCGATGGGCCCCCGCTGTCGCCATCGGCCGAGGCGGCCCCGACCGCCAGCAGCGACCGCAACGCCCCCGCCCGCACCCGGTGGTGGTCGTCGGACTTGAGCTCCAGCAGCACCCCGATCTCCTGCGGCGAGGCCTGTGGCGAATGAGGGGTGTGGGGCGTTGGGCGTGGGGCGTGGGGTGAGGGCGAGCCACTGGCGGGCGAGCCGCCAGTGCTGCACGAACCCGCGAGCGAGCGGAGCACGCGCCGGCCGATCGCCTCGGCCGCGTTGGCCCGGACCCGTCCGTCGGCGTGCGAGAGGCAGAAGTGCAGGGCCCGGAGGGATTCGGCGCTGTCGAGCTCGCCCAGGGCTCTCGCCGCGGTCGCCGTCAGCTTTTCTGCGCGGTCCCCTGATGGCAGTCGTGCGGCTTCGATCAACTCCCGCTCGATCTTCGCGCACACACCGAGCGTTCTGGCGACCATCACCGCCCCGCACCGGCCCTCGATCGGCCCCGACCCCACCACCGCTGCGAGCTGCTCGAAGAACGCCTCGGGGTGCCGCTGGAGCATGCGCCGCGCGACCAGCCTCGACGATGGCGAGGCGTGGTTCCAGGGCGTGTGCCGGTCGTGCTCGTCGGGAGCGAGCTCGCGAACACCTGCGTGCGGGCTCCTCCGGAGGTGGTCGGCGAGGCGAAGGCGCTGGCCCGCCCCGGGCCCGACCGACGACGACAGCCACCCCTCGGCCCCGACGGTCGAACACCGCAACACCGCCGAGCGGGCGATCGCCCCGTCGGCGTCGAAGCAGTAGTCCGAAAGCTCCGACGGATCGCTGACGCGCGACGCGTTGAACCGCACCAGCCGATCGGTGTCCGCCAGCAAGGGCGAGAGCGCCAGACGCCGCACCGGGCCGGGGGGCGTCAGCGCGTCGATGAAACGAGGCAGCCCACGCCTCGCCTCTCCAGGCAGGTGTTCGAGTTCTTCGGGCAAGGGCAGCGGCCCGCCCGGCGCGAGGCGGCTCTGCCCCTCGGCCCCCTCGCCCGATCTGGTCCGTTTGACCTCGATGCTCCGCAGGGCCGCGACGCGCGAGGGGCGCAGCGCGAGGTGTGCCTCGGCGAGCACGGCGGCATGGTCCAGCGTTCCCCCGGCGCGGGCGATTCGGTCTCGGGCCGGGCGGGCGAAGCGTCGATCGGCGAGCAAACGCCACGCCGCTCGCCTGGCCGCGGGCGCCCTCGACCATCGCAAAACGCCCCGGGCGGCCGTCACGCCCGGGTGCTCTCCCGGTGCCATGGAAGAGGTGACGGGCAAAAATGTCGAGTTCTTTGCTGTGGATTCCAATGC
>REET01000128.1 GCA_007694925.1 Phycisphaerales bacterium
GTTGAGGTTCGAGGCCAGCCGGTCGTTCATCCCAGACAAGAGCCTCTTGCCCGAGATGGTCGTGTCGGTGAGCGCCTGGCCGACCGTCAGGCCGAGGTTGGCGGCGGTGTTGCCCGCGGTGCTCGAGTTCTCGTTGATGGTGATCGCGTGCCCGGCCGAGTTGTTCAGGACGAGGCGTTCGCCGTTGGGCCCGATCGAGGCCGAGAGGCCGGCGATGCCCTCTTTCTGCAGCGCCTCGTTGATGCGTGCGACGGCGCCGCCCATCGTCGAGACCGCCGGCGCCTTCTGCACGAACTTGCCGTCCTCTTCCTCATAAACGGCGCCGAGGTTCACGCGGACGGTCTGCTGCGTGCCGCCCCCGGAGTCGTCGATCCGGAGCTCGAAGTCGTAGAGCCCGGTGCCGACGATGTCGCCGATGTAGACGCCGTTGCCGTCGCGCAGGATCGAGAGCTGCGTGTTGGCGCCGATGTAGTACACGCGATCGCCTTCGAGCGTCTGCACGCCCCCGGTGTCGCTGCTGGAGCCGACCAGGCCGAGCGTCGACGCCGTCGAGCCGCCAAGCGTGTCGCGGATGGTGAACGCCTGGCCGGACTCAGAACGCAGCTCGAAAGCGCCGTCCCGCAGCGTCGCCCGAACATCCACGCCCGTCGCGTCGTTGACCGCCCTGAGCACATCGTTGACCGTCACCGCCCTGGAGAGGTCGACCTCGACGCTCGCCGAACCCTGCTCGATGACGATCTTCCCGCGCTGGATCCCCTCGCCCCCGTTCAGGTCCGAGAGGTTCATGTCGCGGTTCAGCCTGGTCTCGGGGGGTTCGAAGGTGAACTTCGAGGCGCCGAGCCCGGTCGTGTTCCGGTCGGCAAAGCCCCGCGAGAGCATCTGGCGCGACGAGACCAGCCGGTCGACCACGAAGCGGAAGGTCCCCTCCTGCGCCCCGGCGTTCGCGGTCGCCTGCATCACGTCGGGGTCCGACGAAGTCGCGCGACGCGTGTCGAAGGTGTTGTCGGTCCGGAACTTGCTCGCGGCGGTCCGCAGCGAGCTCATCCGGCTGTTGATGTCCATGAACGCGGCCTGCTGCGACTGCAGCTGCACCAGACGCGACTGGATCACCTGCTTGGGCCGGGCCTCGACCTGGAGGAGCTGGGCGATGAGCTGGCGGCTGTCGATCCCGCTGAAGATCCCGACGCTGGAAGTGATGCCGCCCATAGCTGCGAATTCCTCTGGCTTGCCCCGTCCGCGCTCCCGCAATCGGGGTGCCGATCGCAGGGCCGGCGCGGACAGACCGCCGGACGATGCAAAGGTCGGTCCGATCAGGCCCCCGCCTTCAACGGCGACCGTCGGAACGACGACGCCCGACAGGCAAAGATTCGGGGCCCCGATCCCGATCCCCGGCCTCGGCGTAAGGTCAGTGGCCCGGTCGCCCGATCTTCAGGGCCCGGAGAGCCTCATGGTCCGATCAGCCAGACCCATCCTGCTCGCCGGCGCCGCCTGCTCGGCCGCCCTCCTCGCGACCACCCTCTACGGGGGTTCGGTCGCTCTTTCCGGGGGCGTGATCAACTGGCCGGTGCTCGGGTTCGAGGTCATCACCGCGATCGCCGCGGTCCTCGCCCTGCTCGCCGGTCTCGGCCGCTTCTCGCAGGGGCCGACGATGGCCTTCGCCTGCGCCGCCGGGGCCGCGGTCGTCGGGACGGGGCTCTCCCTGGTCGCCCGCCAGTTCCCGCCCATGGGCGTGCTGACGCACCCGTTCTTCCTGCTGCGGTTCGCCCTCGCGGCGGCGCTGGTTCTTATCGGGGTCGCGGTCGCCTTCCAGCGCGAGCCGAAGGCCCTCCGCCCGCTGCTGACCGGTGTCGCCTGCCTCGTCGGCTCGGTGGTGGTCGCGGGCGCCCTCCTGGCCGCCAGGGGGCTGATGGGCATCGACTCGGTCTTCGCCCGCGTCGGGGCCGTGCTGCTGATCCTCGTGCTGGCGGTCGGGGCGGGGGGGCTGCTGGCCGCGGGCGTGCACCTGGTGGTCAGCGCTTTCGAACGCACGCGGATGCCCGAAACCGAAGGAGACCGGGCGGGCGCCGCAGAACCCTCGAACGCCGCATAGCGTCCGATGGGGCGGTCTGCACGAAACCGCAGCGGAGAGATCCCGATAGACCCTACGGCCCGACGCGCCTCACGCGCGGCCAGATGCGCGGAGGCGCGACTTGGAAACATTGATCAACATCCTGCTCCTGCTGCTCGGCGTGCTCGTCGCGGCGATCGCGGGGCTGATCCTCTGGCGGATGCTCACCCGCAAACGCGGCGAGCCGTTCGTCCCCGAGAAATCCCGCGTCGACGCGATCGCCGAGCACATGCGAGCCGTCGGCAAGCTGATCGGCCTGGAGGTCTCGGCCAAGGAGATCGCCACCGCGACCAAGGGGCTGAGCTGGCTCCCGCCGTTGCTGCTCAGCCAGGCCCGCGTCGCGATGATTTTCCACTTCGAGAAGCAGTACTGGATCGACCTGACCCGCGTGCAGGCGGCCGATGTCGAGCAGGTCGGCGAAACCGAGTTCGTCCTGACGCTCCCGCCTGTGGAGGGCTCGCTCAGGCTGATCGATGTCTCGCCCTACGACATTCAGGACGGGCGCGTGCTCGGGCTGCTCGATGTCATCCAGGTCAATGCCCCGACGCAGAAGCGGCTGATGGTGCGCGCCCAGGAGCAGGCCGCCCAGCTCTTCCAGCAGAACGAATCCCGCTACCACGCCGAGGCGGTCCGCAGCATCGAACGCCAGCTCAAGGCCTTCCTCGGGCTCTTTGATGTGCGGATCAGGCTCGAATGGCCCGCCTCGCAGGAAACCCCGGGCAACGAGGCCGATCCCCAGCAGACGCAGGCCCCCGCCGGCGTGCTGCCGCAGGGGCGCTGAAAGGCGGGGTCAGTCCCCGTCCTTGCGCTCCTCGACGATGTTGCCCTCGTCGTCGTAGACATACAGCTTGCCCGGCTCTTCCTTGCTGCAGGCCTTGTGGCTCCCGTCGCAGAACGGGAACTTCTTCGTCAGCCCGCACCCGCAGACCCAGACCGGCTTGTCCTGCGGCTCGATCTTGATGGGACCGTCTCGGTGCTGTCGGATCAATCTTGCCATCTGCGGCCTCCTCTGTCTTTGTGTTCAGGCCGGGCTGCCGACGCCCGCGGCGATCGAGTCCAAGAGCGCCTTGGCCTCCTCGGCGTCGGGGTGCCCGCCGGCGGTGAAGATCAGCCGGTGGGCCGCGATATCGGTCAGGTTTTCCAGCACATCCTCGGGGATCACATAGTCGCGATTGTGGATCATCGCCGTGGCGCGAGAAGCCTGCGCCAAGGCGAGCGACCCTCGCGGGCTCAGGCCCACACGGATCGAAGGGTGGTTCCGCGTCGCGTCGGCGATGCGGACGATGTAGTCGAGGATCGCCCGGTCGACCTTCACCGCGTCGACCTGGTTCTGCAGATCGATCACCTCCGCCCGGTTCAGCACCGGCTTGAGCTCGGCCAGCACCCGCTGGGCGGGGCGGATCTCCAGCACGCGCAGCTCGTCTTCGGCGGAGGGATACCCCAGCTCGATCCGCATCAGGAACCGGTCGAGCTGGTTCTCGGGGAGCAGGTAGGTCCCCTCGAACTCGTATGGGTTCTGGGTCGCCAGGACCATGAAGGGCGGCTCCAGGGGGATCACCCGCCCGTCGACGGAGACCTGCTGCTCGCTCATCGCCTCCAGGAGTGCCGTCTGCGTCCGGGGCGTGGTCCGGTTGATCTCGTCGGCCAGCAGGATGTTGGTAAAGACCGGGCCCTTCTTCAGGACAAACTCGCCCGTCGCCTTGTCCAGCACGCTCACCCCCAGCACATCGCCGGGCAGAAGATCCGGGGTGAGCTGGATCCGGGTGAACGCGCAGTCGATGCTCCGGGCCAAAGCCGTCGCCAGGACCGTTTTTCCGACACCCGGCACATCCTCGATCAGGGCGTGGCCCCGGGAGAGCAGGCAGCAGATCAGCCGGTCGACCGCACCTTCGTTGCCCAGAAAGACTTTGGTGATGTTCTCCCGGAGTTCCTGGATCTTGTCCTGCATCGTGTCTCCTGGCGTCGCGTTCGGAGTTTAGCGGCCAACGATCCCGCATCTTGAGGTACGCTGGCACAGGCCGGGGGGCGTTGTGTGACCGCCGAGCCGACCGGGTTTGTTCCCTACATGAACCACCAACAGGTCCCCAATCCGAACCCCCCGACAGGCGCTGACCCTGTCGCGCAGAGCGAGCGGATCGCCAGAAAACTGGCGGGCGACCTCGCGTGTATCCGCTGTGGGTACAACCTTCGGTCGCTCAGTGTCCGGTCCGCCTGCCCCGAGTGCGGCACTTCGGTCCTCGCCACCGTACTCAACGCGGTCGACCCCGCAGCCGGCGTGATCGCGCCGATCCGGCGTCGGCGGCTGGTGGGGATCGGCCTGGTGCTCTGGCCTGCCGCGGCGATCGTCGCCGCCCTGCTCATGTGGCTCAACCGCTTCTGGATCGAGACGGCTGCGATGATGGAGGTCGGGCGCCTGCCGCCGCTCTGGCTCGGCCCTGCGACGCTGGCGGCGATGGCCCTCTCGGCGCTGGGCTCGATCGCCCTGATCGCCCCGCACGCGGGGATCCTTCGGCGCGACCGGCTGATGGCCGGGATTGGCACGGCCCTCATGGCGGCGCTCGTCGGCGTCCGGCTGCTCGACGCGGAAGCCCAGGCGCTCAACCCTGCCTCGTTCCTGAAGGGCTCGACGCTGGACCCCGGGCTGCTCACGCTGCGGGTGATCGGGGCGACGATGGTTGTCGCGATCGTTTTTCTGTTCAGGCCCAACGCCAAGCTGCTCGCCCGCCGGTCGCAGGTGCTCCGCAGCGGGGGGGCGGAGCGCCAGTCGATGCTGCCCATGGCCGGGGCGATGGCGTTGGTCTGGCTCGGCGCGGTGCTCGGGCTCGTCGGCGTCTCCGCGGGCGGCGTCGTGCTCGACACGGTCTTCTATGCCGACATGATCCTCACCGGGCTGGGGGCGGTGCTGTTTACGATCGGGCTGTGGGGCGTCTTCCGCGACTGCCTGCGGATCGCGCCGGTCATCCTCCAGCCGCGGCTTGAGCCCTCGAAGATGCTGGTCGACGAGTCGGTTCCGGAGCGATCCGCCAGCGAGGGCCGTCCGGCCCCAAAGAGAGCAGGAGGGCTCGGTCAGTGACGGAAGAACAGCGGGCGTGGTTCGACGCCCTGGTCGACGAGGCGGTCGGCGAGTTGCCCGAGGGCGTTTTGGCGGTGCTCGACGAGACGCCGCTGGTCGTCCTCGACGAGCCGACGCCGGAGATCCTCAAGTCGGTGGGGATGGATCCTTCCGAGCCGGGGGCGGGCGCGTCGCTCTTCGGACTGCACTCGGGGATCGCGATCACCGATCGGTCCATCACGCATTCCGGGGAGCTTCCCAGCCAGATCCACATTTTCAGGCGTGGGCTGATCGAGCATGTGGGGGGGTGGCGCCGGCTGGAGCGGGACGCCTCGGCGGTCGATGAACTCTACGAGGAAATCCGGGTCACCCTCCTGCACGAGATCGGGCACCAGATGGGGCTCGACGAGGACGACCTGGAAGGCCTCGGGTACGACTGAATTCCGGTCGGTCCTGCCCTGTTTGGCGCCTCGGTTGGCGCGTCGGTTCGCCCGCGATCGCGGGGCTTCGCTGCTGGAGCGGGGTCGATGAAACGGGGCCGGACTGTTTCCGAATGCCATCGGTGGAGACGCGGCGGGATCGGACCCCCGGTCCCCGCATGTTCCCGAGGAGATCTCAACGATGTTCAAATCCGCAGCAATGACCCTCGCGTGCGCCGGTGTGGCGTTGGCGACGGCCGCGTCGACGGCGCTGGCCGACCGTTTCGAGGTCGCGATGATCGAGATGCGTGGCGCGGTCCAGGAGCGTCCGGGCCCGTTCGACTGGCTGGCGTCCGAGCCCCCCAAGACCCTGGGCGACTACCTGACGATGCTGCACCGCGCCCGCGACGACCAGTCGCTGAACGCGGTCGTGGTGCGCCTGCGCGACGCGGCGCTCTCGATGACGCAGATCGAGGAGCTCGGCGTCGCGATGAACGCGGTGCGCGAGTCGGGCAAGAAGGTCTTCCTCTTCGCCGAGAACTACGGCACCGGCGAGCTGCTTCTGGCCAGCCACGCCGATCGGGCGATCATCCAGGCCGGCGGGGCGGTCTCCTTCCCCGGGCTGTACATGGAGGAGATGTACCTCGCCGACACGCTGAGCTGGCTGGGCGTCAAGGCGCAGTTCATCCAGGTGGGCGACTACAAGGGCGCCGACGAGCAGTTCATGAACACCGGGCCCAGCCCCGCGTGGGAAGAGAACATCACGCAGCTGCTCGACAGCATGTACTCGAACATCCGCGATGTGGTCAAGGCCGGGCGCGGGCTGAACGACCCGCAGCTCGACGAGGCGATGAAGGTCGCCTGGTTCGCCGACGCTGAGAAGGCGATCGCCGTCGGCCTGCTCGATTCGGAGGTCGACCTCGCCGAGCTCGCTTCGCACCTGGAAACAACTCTGGGCGGCGAGGTGAGCTGGACGGACCGCCCGACGCGCTCGCGGACGCGCTCGCGGATGGACACGAGCAACCCGTTTGCGATCTTCCGGATGCTCTCGCAGGACCCCAAGCACACGCCGACGCGCGAGACGATCGCGGTCGTGCACATCGACGGCCCGATCATGGACGGGGAGTCCTCGCCCGGCGGGCTGTTCGGCGGCGCGACAACCGGCAGCCGCACCATCCGCAATGTGCTCGAAGACCTCCGCAACGACGACAAGGTCGGGGGCGTGATCATCCGCATCAACTCGCCCGGCGGCTCGGCGATCGCCAGCGAGGTGATCTGGCGCGGGCTCAAGCGTGTGTCCGAGGAGAAGCCCGTCTGGGTGAGCGTCGGGAACATGGCCGCCTCGGGCGGGTACTACATCGCCGTGGGCGGCGACCGCATCTACACCAACGAGTCGAGCATCCTCGGCTCGATCGGTGTGGTCGGCGGGAAGATGACTCTGGGCGGGGTGTACGACAAGCTGAAGGTGCGCGTGCACCCGCGTTCGCGCGGGCCGATGGCCGATCTGATGAGTTCGGTCGAGCCTTGGACCGGGGCGCAGGAGGAGCTCGTCCGCCAGCGGATGACCGAAACCTACGACCTGTTCGCCAGCCGCGTGCGTGAGGGGCGCGACGGGATCAACATGCGTCGGGTCGGCGAGGGGCGCCTGTTCACCGGCGACCGCGCGGTGGCGCTGCGGATGGCCGACCGGATCGGCGGGCTCGACGACGCGGTGGGCGACCTCGCTTCGGAGCTCGGCTGGGAGCGTGGCCGCTTCGATGTGATGCACTTCCCCGGTCCCAAGCCGCTGTCGGAGATGTTCGGCGGCGCGTTCGGGATCACGGCCCCGCAGGTCGGCGCCGGCGGCGAGTTCGTCTCGCTGATCAAGGGCGTTGTCGGCGACGCGGCGTGGAACACGATCCGCGACCAGCTCGAGGCGATGGTGCAGGTCCGCAACGAGCCGGTGCTCGTGGTCCTGCCGCGGGCGATCATCATCAGGTGAGCCGATCGCGAGGTTTGTAAAGATCGTGTGAACATTCGCCCGGGGCGGAGACGCACGGGCAGATCGAGAGCGGGGCGCGGCCGAGGGCCGCGCCCCGTGTTTTCTTGTGGTGACCTGGCGATCCTGCCGGAGCGCGCGAAGCGCTCTTTCCGCGGCGCAGGCGGTGTCGGTCGGATGGCGATCTATAGTCGGGGCCTGAGCGGAGGCTGCCGTCGCCGACGCTCATGAGTCTCGTGTCCAGAATCTTCGGGAGAAACACCCATGGCGGAGCGCCCGCCTGTGTCCGACCCACCCGACCCGAGCGAGGGGATGGACCTCTTCGGCCGGTTTCTGACCGTCTGGGTGGCGCTGGCGATCGTGGCCGGCATCGCGCTGGGTCGTTTTCTGCCGGTGGTGCCCGAGACCCTGTCGCGGTTCGAGTACGCGCAGGTCTCGATCCCGGTGGCGGTGCTGATCTGGGCGATGATCTTCCCGATGATGGTGCAGATCGACTTCGCGTCGGTCTTGGGCATCAGGCGGCAGCCCAAGGGCCTGATCGTGACGACGACGGTGAACTGGCTGATCAAGCCGTTCACGATGTTCGCGATCGCGTGGTTCTTCCTGCTGGTGGTCTTTTCGCCGCTGATCCCCGAGGACCTCGGGCGCGAGTACCTCGCCGGGGCGATCCTGCTCGGCGCGGCGCCGTGCACGGCGATGGTGTTCGTCTGGAGCTATCTGACCCGGGGCGACGCGGCGTACACGCTGGTGCAGGTCTCGCTGAACGACCTGATCATGCTCTTCGCCTTCGCGCCGATCGTGATCCTGCTGCTGGGGCTCTCGGATATCCAAGTGCCGTGGGATACGGTGGCGCTCTCGGTGTTTCTGTACATCGTGATCCCGCTCGTGGCGGGCTACATGACCCGCGTGGCGCTGATCCGGCGGAAGGGGATCGAGTGGTTCGACGGCGTGTTCATGAAGCGGATCGGGCGCGTGACGCCCGCGGCGCTGATCGTGACGCTCGTCCTGCTGTTCGCCTTCCAGGGCGACAGGATCGTGAACAACCCGCTGCACATCCTGCTGATCGCGGTGCCGCTGACGATCCAGACCTTCCTGATCTTCTTCATCGCGTACTGGTGGGCGAAGGCGTGGCGCGTGCCGCACAACATCGCGGCGCCGGGGGCGCTGATCGGCGCGAGCAACTTCTTCGAACTGGCGGTCGCGGCTGCGATCGCGCTCTTCGGCCTGCACTCGGGGGCGGCCCTGGCGACGGTGGTGGGTGTTTTGGTCGAGGTGCCGGTGATGCTGGCGCTGGTGAAGATCGCCAACCGCACGCGCCACCGATTCGACGCGGCTGGGCCCGTGGAGGGGCCCGGCGCAGAGCCGGAACCCGCCGGCGGGGACCCGGGAGCTGACCAGTGAAGATCCGCATCACACCGGACGCGAGGCGGTGGATCGTCGACCACGGCGGGGCGGTGATGCTCCGGCTCTCGACCAGGCACGGGTGCTGCGGCGGGACCGCGATGGTCCCCCTCGCCGAGCCGGGCACGCCCGAGGATGAACGCGGGCATCGGCGGGAGCGCGTCGACGGCGTGGATGTGTATCTTGATGAAGGCGTGGAAGACGAAGGCGCTCAGAACGAAGGCGTCGTGACGATCGACCTCGCGGGGTTCTGGCGCTGGCGCCGCCTCGTCGTCGATGGCCTTGAGATTCGGGCGGGAGGGTGAAGCGGTGTTCGAACGCGTGCTGATGGCCGTTGACTTTTCGTCGTCGCTGGCGCCGCTCGTTTCGCGGGCGAAGGCGCTCGTTTCGTTCGGTTGCGAGCGAGTCGAGCTTGTGCATGTGCTCAGCACGCGATATCCCCACGCGCCCGCCGAGAGCCACCGCGAGCACTACCAGAGCCGGCTGGACGAGATCGTGAGCTCGTTCGCGGCGGACGGGCTCGAAGCGAAGGGTTCTGTCCGTGTCGGCGAGCCGGGGCGGGAGCTGGTCAAAGCCGCGGGGGAGGCGGGGTGTGGGCTCATCCTCGCGGGCAAGCGTGGGCGGAGCCGTTTCAAAGAGGCGTTGCTCGGGAGCACCGCGCTCGATCTGGCGCGGCTGACCGATCGCCCGCTCTGGCTGGAGCCGGACAGCGGCAAAGGCGGCAAGCTCGGGTGCGTGCTGCTGGCGACCGATGGGTCTGAAGCGGCCGCAGGCGCCGAGAAGATGTTCGCCTCGATCACGCCGCTCGCGGGTCGGGCGATCGCGATGGAGGTGGTGGGGACCGCTGACGGAGAGGACGAGGGGCGGATCGAACTCGATGACGCCCGGCGGGGGCTCGACGAACTGGCCGCGAAGACCGGGGGAATCGAGACGAGAGCCGTCGAGGGCTATCCGGCGACGGAGATCGTCAAGGCGGCCGAAGCGGAGGGGGCGGACCTGATCGTCATCGGCAAGCGTGGGCGGTCGAAGATCGAGCGGCTGCTGCTCGGCAGCGTCGCCGAAACGGTCTGCCGGACGGCCAAGTGCGCCGTGCTGCTTGTGCCGGCGTGAACGCAGATTCGGCCGGTAAGGCCCCCCTCAGATCTCCATGACTTCCTTGGTCTTGGCGTCGACGAGCGTTTCGATCTCCGCCTCGTACTTCTTGACCAGTTCCTGGATCTCGTCCTTGAGGGTCTTGACCTCGTCCTCGGAGACCGGGTTGGTGTCGGACTTGGTCAGCGCGTCGGCGTGCTTGTTGGCGTCGCGGCGCAGGTTGCGGACGACGACCTTCTGCTGCTCGCCGACCTTCTTGCAGTGGGCGGCGAGCTGCTTGCGCCTGTCGCTGGAGAGGGCGGGGATGTTCAGGCGGATCTGCTTGGCCTCGACGACGGGGTTGAGCCCAAGATCGCTGTTTTCCAGGGCCTGGCGGATCGCGCCGACCGAGCCGGCGTCGAAGGGCTTGATGAGGATCTGCGAGGGCTCGGGGACGCTGATGGCGGCGAGGGACTTCAGCTCGGTCATCGAGCCGTAGTAGTCGACCTTGACATACTCGACCAGCGCGGTCGAGGCTCTGCCTGTGCGCATGCCTCTGAGCTCGTCGCGGAGGTGCTCGACTGCCTTGCTCATGCCCTCCTCGGTTTCGAGGAGGATGGTGTCGGGGTCGGTGCTCATGGCTCTGCTCCTAAGCGTGCGGGCCCCCTGCGGCCCGGTCGGGATCATACGCGTTTGTGCTGCGGTCGATCGGAAGTTCTGCGCCGTCGGTTCAGGAGATCCCCGCCGGCGGGCGGTCGGCGTTGTAGACGAGCGTGCCGAGGCGCTCGCCGGCGACCATGCGCCGGATGTTGCCCGGCCTCTTGAACTCGAAGATGACGACGGGGATCGCCTGCTCCTGGCACATCGCCAGGGCGGTCATGTCCATGACGCGGAGGTTCTTGGCCATCGCGTCTGCGAAGGTCAGGCTGTCGTAGCGTTCGGCGGTCGGGTCGAGCTTGGGGTCGGCGGAATAGACGCCGTCGACCTTGGTCGCCTTGAGCAGCACATCGCAGTCCAGCTCGCGGGCTCTGAGGGCGGCGCAGGTGTCGGTGGTGAAGAAGGGGTTGCCGGTGCCGGCGGCGAGGATGACCACGCGCCCCTTCTCCAGGTGCCGGATGGCCCGGGCCCGGATGAACGGCTCGGCGACGGCCCGGACCTCGATCGCCGACATCACGCGGCTGTCGATCCCGATGTTCGTCAATGCCTCGCGGAGGGCCAGGGCGTTGATGACCGTCCCGAGCATGCCCATGTAGTCGGCGGTCGCCTGGGCGACATCGCCGGACTTTGCAAGCTCCGCCCCCCGGATGATGTTGCCCCCGCCGACGACGACGGCGACCTGGACGCCCTGGGTCGCGGCCTCCTTGATCTCGCCGGCGATGAGTTCGAGTTCGTCCGGATCGACGCCGAAGCCCGGCGCCTTGCAGAACGCCTCGCCGGAGAGTTTCAGGAGAACCCGCTTGAACGGCCGATTTTCGGGATCCTGAGCGGGCTGGGCGTCGGACATGGAGTGTGGTCCTTGGGGGGCTTGGGGAGGCGGGCCCGCGACAGGGCGGGGCGGAAGTGCTCGGGTTCGGGAACTTTCGGTCGCGATGGCTGTCTAACCCATAGACTGACCGAACGGACAGGGCGTGCCGTCCGGCCCCACAGGCATGGCCAACCTTACGCGACAATCCGGATCGCCGCAGGATGCGGCGGCCAACGAACCGGTCCAGCGACCGGCAGGTGGCCCGTCGGCAGGGCCCGCGGGAGCGGCGTCTGCTGTTCCACCCGAGGACTTTAAGGAGCGAGCGGTCCGCTACCTCAAGCGGGCGTCGGTGGTCGGCGCGGTCGCGACCATCGCGCTGCACCTGCTGCTGGCGATCGTCGCGGCGTTGATCGCGATTCAAACCCCTTCGGGGCAGATCGGCGGGGCGCCGGGCGAGCAGGTCTTCGAGCTGGCGGTGATGAGCCAGTCGGAGCTTGACGCGAATGAGGCCGAGGCGCTCTCGTTGGCCGAGCCGAGCGTCGAGATTTCCGAACAGGCGGACGCCGCGGAGATCCCGGCGCTCGACGATCCGGCGGGCATGGACCTTGCCTCGGACCTGGCGGACCTTGCGACGCTGAGCCAGAGCGGCTCGGGCGGCGGGAGCGAGGGGGTCGGGGGGTTCGATGTCGGGGGCGCGGGCGAGGGGGCTGCGAGCTTCCTGGGCGTCGAGGCGAAGGGGCGGAGGTTTGTCTTCCTCGTGGATATCTCCGGCTCGATGATGGGCCCGAGGATCGAGGCGCTGCGGCGTGCGCTCAAGGAATCCGTCGACGCGCTGGACGAGCGGGCGGAGTTCATCATCGTCCTGTTCTGCCACGAGGCGAGCGTGCTGGGCGGCAGGACACGCTGGCTCCGGGCCGACAGGTCCGGCAAACGCTGGGCGGAGCGGGCGATCGACACCATCCAGGTCTACGGGGGCACCAACCCGCTGACGGGCTTTGAGATCATCTTCACGCTCAGCCCGAGGCCCGACGCGATCTACTTCATGACCGACGGCATCTTCGCGGAGGCCGAGGCGGACGCGATCATCGCCCAGAACCGAAGACCGACGATCCCGGTGCACGCGATCTGCTTCGAGGACCGCTCGGGCGAGGCGATGATGCGCAGGATCGCGGAGATGTCGGGCGGGACTTACACCTATGTGCCGCTGGACCGTTCCGCGGGCGGGGGTGGGCCTTGAAGCGGCCCTCGCAGCGTTTCTTAGAGCGGGCGGTGGCGGCGGGTTTGTTTGGCCTCGCGCTGTCGGCGGGCGCGGGCGTGCTCGGCGCCGAGCCTCGGGAAGAGGCGGGCGTCGCGGAGGCTTCGGATATCGATCGGGCCGAGGTGCGTCTGCTCGGCCGGGTCGAGCCGCTCTTGGGCAAGGTCGAAGAGGCTTCGTTCGAGGCGCTGTCTCTGCGTGTAGATGGGGCGACGGTCGAGATCGGCTGGGACCGCGTCGTCCGCATGAGCGGGCCGGGCGCCGAGAAGGCTGCTGAGTTTCTTGAGCTGGCCGAGAAGGCGTGGCGTTCGCGCCAGCGTCTGGAGCGGGGCGACTTCGTGCTCGCCGAGGCCGGGTTCGAGGAACTGTTCGGCGTGTACGCCGGGCGGCTGGGGCCGACGGCGCAGGCCGTGGCGGAAGGGGCGCTGCGTTGCAGGCTGCGTCGTGGCGCGCACGCGTCGGCGATCGGGCCCTGGCTGATGCTGCTGCAGGCGGGTGGCGGGGGGCGGCCGGTGTTCGATGGCGTGCCGGCGGTGGTCGACCCCGAGACGGGGCTCTGCCCGGCGATCCCGCCGATCTGGACGGAGACGACCGGCGTCCGCCAGCTCGCAGAACGGGGGATCACCCTGCCCTCGGGCGTCGAACCGACCGACGAGCGTGCGGCGCTGCTGGGCGCTTGGTACCGCTATGCCGCGTCGGCGACCGTTGGCGAGCGGCAAGACCGGCCCAGCAATAGCGACGATCCGAGCGTGCGGCTGATCGCCGAGCTGGTGCTCGCCCAGCACGGGACGGGCGTCGAACGCTCCGAGAACAGAGATCGCCTCCGCCAGAGGCTGGATCGATCGCGCGCCGGGCGGGCGCAGACGCCCGCGTGGCTGGAGGCGTGGATCTACGCGGCGATCGGGCGATCGCTCGTGCGTGAGAACGACGAGGCCGAGCGGCTGCGTGGTGTGGTGACGATGCTGCACCTGCCGGCGAGGTTCGCCGACGAGCAGCCGTTCCTCGCGGGGCTCTGCCTGGCCGAGGCGGCCGAGGCGATGGACGAACTGGGGCGGGGCGAGACCGCGGGTCTCTTGCGGGCCGAGCTCCGCAGGAGGTACCCGGGCCACCCCGCGGGTGATGATGCCCCGAACGGCCGAGGGCCGATCCGTGGCGTGACGATGAACAGCCCCCGAGCCGGGGGCGGACAGGACCATTGATGAACCGGATGCTGATCGCGGCGAACACCGACGCGGAGGGGGGCAAGACGCTCCTGGAGTACATCCAGAGCGGCGGGGGGATCGGGTATGTGATCATCGCGCTGTCGCTCTTTGCCGTCGGGCTGATCGTGGCGCAGCTCGTGCGTGTGCGGATGGAGCGGATGGCCCCGCGCGACTTCGTGCTCGGGCTGGACGCCAGGCTCCGCAAAGGGGATGTGAGGGGCGCGATCGAGTTCTGCTCCCAGCCCGACAACGAGTCGTTCCTCTCGCGGGTGTTCCGTTCGGCGCTGACGCGGTGCGCCCGTTCGCCGTTCGGTTTTCTTGAGCTCAAGGGAGCGCTCGAGGAGTCTGGGCAGATGGAGGTCTCCCGCCTGCAGCGATCCAACGACACGATCGGCGTGGTCGCTTCGATCGCGCCGATGCTCGGGCTGTTGGGCACGGTCGTTGGCATGGTCGGGGCGTTCGACACGCTCAGCGCCGCCGAGGGGGTCGCCAAGCCCGACCGTCTCGCGGGCAGCATCTCCACGGCCCTGATGACCACCGTGATGGGGCTGCTGGTCGCCATCCCGTGCACCGCGGCGTACGCCTATCTGCGTGGGCGGATCGACACGCTGGCGTCCAAGGTCGCGGAGGTGACCGAGGAGCTCGCCCAGCACCTGGACCAGAACGCGGCCCGCAAGCCGAGGCCGGGCACGCCGCCCGCGCAGGCGCCGCAGAGGGGCGAGCCGCGGTGAACTTTGTCCAGCGGAAACCCAGGAAGGTCGGGGGGTTCAACATGACCCCGATGATCGATGTGGTCTTCCAGCTCATCATCTTCTTTCTGTACACCTCGCAGTTCACGACGCTGGTGCGCACGCCCCTGGACCTGCCCGAGGAGCGGGGCGACCCGATGAGCGCCGAGCGTCCGGCGACGGTCGTGCTGGACATCGCGCCCGACGGGACGCTGCTGATCGAGCGTGAGCCCGTCGATCTCGCGAGGTTCGCCTCGGTGGTGCGGGCGGAGATCAACCAGGCCGGGGGCGACGCCTCGAAGGTCACGGTGCTGGTTCGCGCGGACCGTTCTCTCGACGCGGCGCACGCCAACCGCGTCGCCTCGACGCTCTCGGCGTTGGGGATCCGCGGCTGGAGGCTGGCGACAGAAGCGCCGGCGGGGGGCGGCCCTTGAAGTTCACGCGTGAACACAAGTACGACGACGAGGAGGGCGTGCAGCGCCACATGACCAGCATGATCGATGTGGTCTTCCTGCTGCTGATCTACTTCATCCTCACCGCCTCGTTCACGATGCCCGAGGAGGATCTGGCGTCGGGGCTGCAGGCGGAGGCGGAGGGGCCGTCGAGCGCAGCGGATCTGTTGCCGATGATCGTGACGGTCGATCGCGACAACGGTCGGACGCTCTACCGCCTGGGCGAGCGGGCCTCGGAAGACCCCGAGGCGATCGTCGCATGGCTGACGCCGCTTCCCAAGGAGGGGGGCGTGTTCGTGCGGGTGACGGATCGGGCGTCGGTCGACGCCGCGGCCAAGGCCCTGAGCGCCTGCAAGAGGGCGGGCTTTACGAAGGTGAGCTATGTGCCCGCGGACTGACATCCGGACGCACGCGTGGCTCGCGCCGCTGGCGGCGCTGCTGCTGATTGCGCCGTTCGGCTTTGCGCAGGAGCGTGAGGCCGAGCCGGTCCGCGTCTCGCCCGACGATCGGGTCGAGTCGTTCCTCGAACGCCTGGGCATCGAAGACCTGATGATCGTCCAGCTCCGCGACCGGCTCGGGCGTGCGCCCGCGAGCGATCGGCCGGAGATCGCCGAGCGCCTCGGACGCCTCTACGCGATCCAGATGCGCGAAGCGCGGAGCTCCGAAGAACGCGAGCGGCTCCTCGCGGCCTCTTACGACATCCTCCGCGAGATCCCAGACCAGGACCACCACCCCCTCCGCGTGATGATCGAGCGGACCCGCTACCTCGCGGCGGAAGAGATCGCCGAGCGCTGGCGCGTCCGCCTCGCGACCGACCAGGAGCGGGAGGAGGCGGTGCGTTCGCTCCGCGAGGCACGGCGCGGGTTCGCGGCCATCGCGTCGTCGGCATCGCGACGCATCGACCAGCTCGACCGCCTCGAGCAGCGAGGCAGGGGCGAGGATGTCGAGCACATCCGCGAGCGCAGGACCGAGGTCGCGGCGATCCACTCAGAGGCCAGGTTCTTCGCCGGCTGGAGCGAGTACTACCTCGCGATGATCCTCGGGAGCTCGCAGTCGGCGACGGCTGCGCTCCAGGAGTTCGGTTGGCTGCTGGGCGCGCCCGACGGGCGGATCCCTACGCTCGAACGCCTCTCGCGCGACATGCTCGCAAGGGAAGTGGTCGCCAGGGCCGCGATCGGCGTCGCGCTGGCGTACGCCGTGAGGGGCGACGACGCCGACGCCGTCGCGTGGCTGGACACGATCGAACGCCACCGGGAACTGCCCGATTCGATCCGCGCCTCGCTGTTCGAGCGGCGTCTGAGCGTCCTCGCGTCGACGCGTCCTCGCTGGGCGAGGGTCGAGCAGCTTATTGACCAGAGGCTTGCCGCGGCCTCGCGCGAGTCGAAGCCGCCCTTCTCCGTCCGCGAGGCGAGGCTGCTGACGGTGCTGGCGCTCGAGGCGGTGGAGGCCGACGCGCCCGACCCGCGCCTGTCGACGCTGATCCTCAAGCTCGCGGAGATCGGGATCGGTGAACTGATCGCGATGGGCGAGATCGGGCAGGTGCTCGACCTCGTCGACCGCTACGCGGGCACGCCGGTGATCGGCGAGGGGTTCATCGCTCGCTATGTCGAGGGGCTGCGCGCGTACGAGGAGGCCGAAGCGCTCGCCGCGGCCGGCGACGAAGCGATCGAGAGCGCCGCGACACGCACCGCCTTCCGCGACGCGGCGCGTGCGCTCGAGCGTGCACTGGTGACCGACGACGCCGAGAACTTCGAACGCGAGGCGATGTCGGCCCGCCAGCGTCTGGCCTTCGCGTACTTCCGCGCGGGCGAGTACCTGCAGGCGGCCGACCGGTTCGAGCGGGTCTTCCGCGCCGAGCCCGGCGAGCCCCTGCGCGAGGAAGCGCTCTGGAACGCGGTGCTCGCGCTGGAGCGTGCGGCCGAGATGCCCGGCGCCGGCGTCGACCGGCGATTGCGCACACTCGCGACGCTCTACATCGGCGAGTACCCCAGGCGCGAGCGGGCGGCGGTCCTGCTCGTCCGGCGCACCGCGGGCGATTCGGCCGACCCGATCACCGCCGTCGAGACGCTGCTGGCGGTCGATCGTTCGTCGTCGCTGCGCCCCGTCGCAGAGCGCCAGGCCGCCAACCTGCTCTACAGGGTGTACCGCGACAGCTCGGGCGCCGAGCGCGAGTTCGCCGCGTCGAGGTTCCTCGAAATCGCCGAGGGCGTTGTCGAGCACGAGCGCCGCGCGATGCGCGACGCGACCGGATCGGGCCTCAACGAGCACGGCACCCGCGCCGCGATCGTGCTGCGCCAGATGCTCGACGCCATGCTCGCGGCGGAGAACCCCGATCCCGCCCGCGCCCGGCGCTCGCTGACGATGCTCCGCGAGATCGTTTCGATCGCGGGGGTCGACAGCGCGCCGTTCGCCGACGAGCTGCTGTACCGCGAGGTGCAGATCGCGCTGGCGGAGGGGGATGTCGAGTCGGCGAGCGAGGCGGGACGGCGCCTGCGCCAGGGGGACCACCCGCTGGCCGAGGCCGCCGAAGGCCTGCTCTTCCGCGACGCTTTGGCGAGGTTCCAGCGCGATTCGGGCGACTTTCAGGCGGGGCGCGAGGCGGTCGAGTCCGGGCGGAGGCTGCTCTCGATCTCGATGGCCAAGGGCGGGGGGCCGGGCGACCGCCAGTTCGCCGCGATCTCGGCGCGCGTGGCCGATGTCGCCGCGACCCTCTGGCGCGAGCGGGCCGATGAACAGATGCGAGACACGGCGCTGGAGGTCGACGGGCGGCTGGTCGACGCGGGCCGGGCCAGCGCCACGACGCTGCTGCGCTTCGCCGAACTCGCCGAAGCCGCAGAAGAGCACGAGCGGGCGCTCGACGCTTGGCGCAGGCTTTTGACCGGCCTGGACGCGAGCTCGCCCGACTGGTTCCGGGCCCGCCACGAATCGATCCGGCTGCTGATGCGCACCTCGCCGGAGCGCGCGGCGCTCGTGATGGACCAGCACAAGGCCCTGCACCCCAACTTCGGCCCCGAGCCATGGGGCGAACGGCTGCGCGAGCTCGACCGGCGCCTCGACGCCTTCCGCAGCGGCGGGGGGGGCGGCTGATGCCCAGCAGAGGCTACGACGCACCGGCGAGGAGGTTTCTCGGCGAGAAGGCGGTGGGCGCAGGGCCCTTCGGCCTGCTCGCGCTGCCCATCGAGCCCGCCGATGAAGACACCGTCTTCGAGGCGCTGGAGCGGCGCCTCGCCGAGATCGACCGCCACCCCCACGCGCAGACGCCAGAGGCCGATGATGCCCGCCTGGCGCTGCACGCCGCGGCGGCCCAGCTCATGGACCCGCAGGTGCAGCGGGCCCTCTTGGAGCGCTGGTCGGAGGGCGCGGGCGAAGAAGATGTCGGCGAGATGATCGATTACGAGCTGCAGCGTCAGGCGATGCTGCTGCTGGCCGGCGGCGCCCACAACGCTTCGGCGCTGCACCGGCTCTCGCTCTTGGCGCAGACGCACGGGATCCCTGTCGAACGCCTGGTCGAGTCGATCGTCCACGCCGACGCATCGCCGCAGCGATCCGCGCAGCAGCACGATTCGGCGGAGACGCCCGCAGACGGGGGCGATTACGACGAAGAGGATCAAGAGAGCAACACCGACAGCCCCGGCGTGACGCCTCCGCCCGCGTGGATGGACGAAGCGCACCGCCCGGGCTCTGTCGGGCAGGTGATTCTGCTGTTGGGCGTCGCGGTGGTGGGGCTCGGGGCGATCGCGGCGGTCTCGGTCGTGTTGCTCGCCGACCGTCTCGGTTCGGCCATTCCCCAGCAGCAGCCTCAGCAGGCCCAGACGACACAGCAACCCCCGCCTGAGGCGCCACCGCCGAGCCCGACCACGGGCGCAGCGACGGGGCGCGAATCGGTCAACGGGCAAACCGAGCGTCCGCCGCCGCCCCCCGTGCCCAACGCGACGGAGATCCGCTCGATGCTCGCCGACGCGGCGTCGATGCTCGAACTCGACGCCCAGGCCGCGTCGACGGAGTTCCGGCGTGCGGTCGAACTCGCGTCTGCGCACTGGCTGGACCACCGCGCCGACCAGCGCGTCGCGATCCGGGCGGAGGTCGTCGGGTTTGTCCACCGCGCCGGCTCGTGGCCCAACGCCTCGTCTCGGGCGATCGGTGCGATCGCCGAGCACCTCGATGTGCTGCGCGCCGAGCGGGCGCCGGGCGAGGTCGAGATGCGACGCGCCGTCTGGGCGTCGGGGATGCTGGCGCGCCTGCGTTCGGACCGGGACCTGCCCGCCTCGGCGCGCCTGGCGATCGATGAGGCGCTCGTGGGCGTGGGGGCCGACGCCGGCTTCGCTTCAGGCGCGGGGTTCGAGCGAGGGGCGATGGCCGGGGCGTCGCGTTTGGGGCTGAAGATGTCGATCGCGGCCCCGCCTTCTTCCAGAGAAGACGGGGATCGGGAGATCCGCGCGTGGGAGGCGTGGCTGGCCTGCATCGAGGCGCTGGAGCCAACGCCCGGCACGCAGCGCGACAGGGTCGTCCTCGGCGCGCTCGACGCGATCATCTTCGCCGGGGGCGAGGGCGAGCGGGCGAGGGCCGGCGTGCACGCGGTACGGCTGCTCGCCCCGGAGGTCCGCTGGGGCGACGGGTCGGAAGCGAGGCTCTGGCTGCTGCGGATCGCCGGCTCTGCTCGCGCCGACGCGACGCTGGTGCGCACGCTGATGCGGGCGCTCTCTGAACGAGCGCCGGACAGCATGGTCGGCCCGGCGCAGATCCCCTCGGCGCAGGCGATGCAGGCGGACAGGGCGAGGATCCGAGAGTCCCTCGCCAGGCTGTGGGGGCTCGAGCAGGCCGAGCGGGCCGACGAACTCGGCTACTCGCTGGCGGGGTATTCACGGAACTTCATCGAGCGGTCCGAGGGCGCGATCGCTCCGCAGGACCACCTCGCCTCGGCCGCGGCGCTCGCCAGGCTCAACCTCGCCTCGGCGCTGCGCTTTGCCGGCCGGTACGACGAGGCGGGGATGGTGCTGCAGCAGACCGATCGGGTCATCGAGACGGCGCGATCCGGATCCAGGCCGTGGCGCCTCGACGGGCTGTTCGACTATGGGCGCGACGAGCACCGCTGGGCGCTGGCGTATCTGCAGGTCGGCCGGCGGGTCGACGCGCGCGTGGCGATGCTCGAAGAGCTCGGGCGGAGCCCGCACTACCTGGGCTGGGCCGAGGCGGACATCGTCGTTGCAGAGGCGCTGCGGGGCGATTCACCGCGAGTGCGCATCGCGGCGGGGCAGGTCGTCGAGCGCGTCGTGGGCCAGCCCCGCGTGGTCAACGCGTTCCTGGAGGTGCTGCCCGACGCGCCGCTGACCCGGCGGAGCGCCGAACTGATCGAGATGGCCGCGAGCGAGATGCTGCCCCGCCCCGACGACCCTTCGTTCATGTTCGAGGCGAGGCGGGCGATCGTGCAGCGGCTGCTGCAGATGGCTTCGGAAGAACGCGAGGGCGTGGCGCTCGACCGGTTGTCGGCGATCGTCGCCGAGGCGTACGCCGAGATCAGCGCCATCGACGACCCCGAGGACGAGATCTCGCTGGGCGACAAGCCCAACCCGATGGACGGCGCCGAGCTGCTGCACCACTACTGGCTGTCGCTGGCGAGGCGGGCGCCCTCGTCGGCGATCGCTTCGGTGCCCGGGGGCCTGACGCCCGGATCGATCGACGCGCGGATGAACGCGAGGCTGAATCTCGCCGACGGGCCGGTGCAGGCCTTCCTGGCGTACCAGATCGCGATCTGCGAGGCGATGGCGCTGGTCGTCTCCGCCGAGCGTCCGGGCGTGTCGCCGGAGGTCGAGGCGGTGCTGGCGCAGTTCGAGGACGAACGCCGTGCGGCGGGGCATGTGCTCGAACAGGTCGCCGCGTGCGAGCGGGCCATGGCCAGGCTCTGGCGCATCAGGCTCGATCTGATCGGAGGCGGAATGTGATGCGGCTGATCGCGGCGATGCTTGTGCTGGTGCTGGTCTTCCCCGCAGGGGCCGAGACGCCCGATGCGCTCGGGCCCTGGGCAGAGCGGCTCGCTTCGCTCACGCCGGACGATCCGGCCGAGTACTTCGCGCTGGCCGAAGAGATGGCGGCGTTGGCCGAAGACGCCGATCGCAGGGACCGCGAACTGCTCGCGACAGCGCGCCGGCTCTTCGTGCTCGCCTTCGAGCTGGGCAGGGCGCGGGGAGACTCGGGGCTGAGCGCCAGCGCCTGCATCGGGCTGGCGGCGCTGGCGACCGACGAGCGCGAGCGCCGTTGGCTCCGCGCTCTGGCGGCGGCGATGGACCCGCGTCACGGCACGCCCGATTGGTCGCGCGTCGATCCCGGCGCCCCTTCGCCCCGGATCGCGCTCCGGGCTGCCGAGGCGATCGGCCATGTGCGTGCCGGCAACGGGCGCGCCGCACTCGCCCTGTTCGACGACCCGAGCGTGCTCGCCGCGCTGTCGAGGCACGACCGCTTGCTGCACCCCTTTGGGGCGCGGGGCGGGCTGTTCGACTTGCAGCGCGAGGCGAGGCTCTGGCCCTGCCCCGAGTGCCGCAACACGAGGCTGTCGCGCGATGCACGCGGGCGTGGGGCTCTCTGCGGGACCTGCAGTGGGGACCCCGGCCCGGACATGACGCCCGACCTGTATGTCGCCCATCTGCGGACTGAGTTCGCCCTGCTCAACGCCGAGCACGCGACATGGTCCTCACAGCTCGCGACCGACGGGGGGACGCCCCTGCGCGACCCCGATCCAGAAGAGCTCGCCTCGGCGATGCGGATCGACCCCGCCCGGACGGTTTTTCATGACGGGCGCTGGGTCCGCCCGGATCGCGCCGAGCCGGAGCAGAATCCCGGCCCCTGATCCGCCCCTGATCCGCCCCAGAACCGCACCTGAGCCGTCGCGGGGCGCGCCGGGCCAATAGACTCCCGCCCAACCCAACGCGCTGGCAACACAGGAGGCGTCCACATGGCGGAAGCGACCGAAGGCACGACGGAGTCCACAGGCAAGCCGGTTGTCTCGTTCGATGAATTCGCGAGGCTCGACCTGCGTGTGGCGAAGATCACCGCCGCCGAGCCTCATCCCAACGCCGACCGCCTGCTCCGCCTCCAGCTCGACGACGGGTCGGGCGAGCCCCGCCAGATCTGCGCTGGGATCAAGGGCCACTACGAGCCGGGCGAACTTGTGGGACGGCTGATCGTGATCGTGGCGAACCTCGCGCCCCGGAAGATCCGCGGCGAGGAGTCGCGCGGGATGCTGCTGGCCGCCAGCGACGCCGCCAAGGGCGAGGCTGAGCGCAGCGTGATCCTGCTGAGCCCGATGAGCGAGATCGCGCCCGGCGCGATCGTTTCCTGACAATCCGGACCTGAACCGAGTTCAGCCGCCACCGCCGCCTCGGCGGGGTCGGCGGCCTCCGTCGCGCTGGGGCGGCTCGCGCTCGACGAGGCGGTCGAGGCTCTGTTCGATTCGGCGCATCTGCTCGGCGATGATCGCGTCGCGCCGATTGCGCCGGTCCTGCACCTCCGACTCCATGGCGCCGAGGCGCTCGCGGAGCCTGGACATCTCCAGGCGGGCGGACGCCTCCCGCGCATCGAACGAACGCTCCAGCGCCCGCATCACCGCGACGCGGGCCTCCTCGGCGGCGCGATCGTCCTCTGAGCGCACGGCGGCGGCGAGCTGGCGCGTCGAGCTCGCCATGGCCAGCCCGGCCGCCATCTCGCGGGCGCGGAGCGCCGCGAGTTGCGGGTCTTCTGCACGCAGTTCGGTGAGCTCGCGGTAGCGGGGGCCGATCCGCCGCAGCAGCTGCCCGAACTCGTCGGGGTCTTCGGTGCGGAGGCGTCGCAGGCGCGAGGCGAGCTCGGGCGACTCCGCGGCGATCGTGTCGAGCAGCTCCGCACGCGGGTCGGTCTGGAGATTCTCGGCCGATTCGGTTCGGCGCTGCTCCATGCGGCGCAGCCGATCGCGCGGCAACTCGCGGGCCTCGGATTGCACGGTCTGCGGCTGGTCCGTGCCGGCCGCTTCCCGGGCGTCGTCGTCGCCGAGGCGTTCCAGCGCGC
The DNA here is from genome assembly GCA_007694925.1 of Phycisphaerales bacterium. GTDB lineage: Bacteria > Planctomycetota > Phycisphaerae > Phycisphaerales > UBA1924 > SLFH01. Next base: position 23,165 of record REET01000128.1, read on the forward strand.
CGTCGATGCGCGAGAGCCGCTGCTGGAGCATCTCGATCCGCTGCTGGGTCTCCTCGCGCTGGCGCTGGAGCTGGGCGCGGGTGAGCTCGGGTCGCTGCTGGGCGCTCTCGGCGCTGCGCTCGCCTCCGGCGCCTTCGGGCTGGGCGAGCGCGAGGGCGGAGAAGGTCAGGGCCGCCGTGGCGAGGCCTGCGAGACCGAGCGTGCGGGCGTGGTTGCGTTTCATCACATCGACTCCAGGACGCTCAGCAGTTCGAGCGTGAACAGGTCGGCTTCGCCGTAGGACTCCAGCGCCGTCGATTCGGCGTGGAGTGCGTTCAGGCGGTTGTCCAGGGGGTCGCTGAGCATCGACTCCAGCGAGAGCCAGAGGTCCATGTCGGCCGCGACGGTCGCCATCACGGGCGTCGGTGTTCCGATCTGTTCGCCCGGGCGGACGCTGATGACAAGGGCCGCGACCCCGATGAGCAGGGCCAGGCAGGCCGCCAAGGCGCCGAGGCGCGACGCCCACGCCGGGCCGATTCGCGCGACCACCGCGGGGCGTTCGGCACGCAGGCTCGGGGCCGAGGCCTCGGCGATGCGCGACGCCAGGCCCGGGGGCGTCGCGTCGCGTTCGAGAGCGCCGAGCGCGTCGAGGCGTTCTTCCAGCGGCGTCTTCGGTTGTTCTTGCTCACGGGTCATGACGCGTGCTCCGCGTTTGGGTGTTCATCCGGTTCGCCGAGCACCTTGCGGAGCTTGGCGAGGGCCCGGTGGTGGCGGGCCAGAAGCGTGCCGAGGGGTTCCTGCAGCACCTCGGCGATCTGCTTGAAGGTCAGGCCCGCGTGGTGACGCAGGTGGACGATCTCACGGTCGGCCTCGTTCAAGGCTTCGAGCGCCTCGCGGAGGCGGGCGAGGTCGGAGGGCAGCCCGTCGCGGTCGCCCGGGCCGGGGCGTGTGTCGGCCCCCGCGTCGAGCGTTGAGGGGTCGACTGGGGAGGCCTGGCGTTTGGCTCTCCGTGCGTGGTCGCGGAAGCGGTTCATCGCGACCCTGAAGAGCCAAGCCTCGAAGCGGCCCCGCTCGTCGTACCCGCCCGCCCCGAGTTTTTCCGCCATCGTCACGAACACGGCCTGGGTGATCTCCTCGGCGAGGTCGTCGTCGCGGCACCGGCTCCGCACCAGCGCAAAGACCCGGGGGGCGTACGACGCGACCACGCACCGCCACGCCCCTTCGTCGCCGCCGGCCGCTCGGGCGAGCAGCGACGGGTCATCGGGGGCCGGGGCGGGTCTCGCGCTTCCAGAACTCATCGCGACCCCCGACATCTGCTGTGCACAACGCCCGGGCAGGCGTCGTATTGCACCCCGGCGCTGCGCGTCGGTCCGAAGCGGATATCGGCCGAAAGTGTCGCCAATGGCGGGCCTCCTGAGGCGTCGATCCCTCCCGCCGGGTACAACTGGGACCGGAAGAAACAAGGACCGACCGTTGTTCGATAAATGGTAGTAACCGCGGCGTTCCTTCCCTTTAGTCCGGCCCCACGAACGACTCCCGACGCGGGGCCCTGCGAACCGATGGATTCTGTACGAGTGGGCCAGACCACCGACGAGCAACTGTTTGAACGCTACCGGGCGGGGGATACGGAAGCTTTCCGGACCCTCATCGAGCGTTACCACGACGACCTGTACAGGTTCCTGTACCGGTTGCTGGGTGATCGTGTCGCCGCGGAGGATGTCTTCCAGGAGGCGTTCCTGCAGGTGCACGTCTCGGCGCACAGTTTCGACGCCTCTCGACGTTTTCGGCCCTGGCTCTTTACGATCGCGGCGAACAAAGGGAGGGACTACCTGCGTAAGAAGGGCCGGCGGCAGACGATGGATCTGTCCGCCCCGGTTTCCGGCGATGACGGGTCTCGCGGGGCCACCTTTGTGGACCTCATGAAGATCGACACCCCCTCGCCGGACGCCGGGCTCGACAAGCAGGAAACCGACAGGCTCGTACAGGCGGCTTTGGGCCGGATGAGCCCGACACTCAGGGAGATCCTTCTCTTGGCTTACTTCCAGCGGCTCAGCTACGCCCAGATCGCCGAGGATCTGGGGATCCCGCTGGGGACGGTCAAGTCCAGGCTCCACGCCGCGGTGGCGAGCTTCGCCGGGCACTTCGAGCGGGTCTCGAAAGAGGCCGGGCTCGGCCCCGGGGGCGAGGATGTGTTCAGGAGCGACAGCCGATGAGCATGGACTCAAACCACAACCCGTTCTCGGACGATGAGGCGTTGAACCCCTCGGAGTTCAATGACGAACCCGACTACGAGGAGACGGCCCAGTCGCTGTCGCCCGAGGATCGGCGGGCGATCGACCGGCTGGTCGACTCGGGCTGGTCGCCCGACGCCGCTGACTCGGGCGCTGGGAAGGTCGCGGCGCTTCTGGGCGGCCTGGACGGGGTCGCCCTCCCCGAAGACAGAACACTCGCGGATGTCACCATGGTCCGCGTCGCCCGGCGGCGGGAGCTGGAACGCCGCGAGCCGGAGCTGACCCCCGCCGACGCCGACGCGCTCGATGCGTGGGTGCTCGCCGGCTTCGACCCCGCCAAGGTGCCCGGCAGCCTGAAGCAGCGTGCCGCGGCCCACGATCGCCTCGCCTCGATGGTGACGGCGGGCGGCAGTGCGCCCGCGATGCTGATCGATCAGACGCTGGCCCGCGTCCGCGAGGTCGACGAGGCCTCGCTCGAGCCGATCCCGATCGGCCGGAACAGGGGCGGGCGCGTCCGTTTCTGGGATTTCGTCGCGGTGGCGGCGTCGCTGGTGATCGGCGCGTCGGTCCTCTGGCCGGTGATGAACTCGGTTCGTGAGGAGAGCCGCCAGACGATCTGCGCGAGCAACATGCGGGCCTCGGCCTTCGCGATGGGGTCGTACGCGGGGGCCAACCGTGACGCCCTGCCGATGGCCAGCGCCGGGCTGCCCGGACGCCTGTGGTGGAATGTCGGCAGGCCCGAGGAGTCCAACTCGGCGAACCTCTTCGAGCTCTCTCGCCAGGACTATGTCGGCCTGGACAGCTTGGCCTGCCCGGGCAACCGGGTCGCCCCGACCCGCCTGACCGACCCCGCCGCCCGCGACTGGCGCAGGCTGGAGGAGGTCTCGTACAGCTACCGGATCATGTTCGGCAACGACCGGCCGCAGTGGTCGTCCCCTTCGTCGGTGGTGCTGCTGGCGGACCGTTCGCCTGTGGTGCAGCGGGCGGTGCTGGGCCAGCCGATCCACCCGATGGAGAACTCGCACAACCACGGGCGCCGGGGCCAGAATGTCCTGTTCAACGACGGATCGGTGATCTGGCTGGAAACGCCCGAGCTCGCCAACGGGGACAACATCTGGCTGCCCAGAGACATCGAGATCGTGATCGATCATCTGACCGGGCGTCGGGCGAGCCCGCTGAACGGGTTCGAGACCCCCGCGGGGGTCGAGGACGCGTTCGTCGGGCCGTGATCTGAGCAGGGGAACAGGGGATCAGGTGAGCGGGAAGGGGTTGGTGGCCCGGGGCGGGGGCTGGGCCTATCGTCTGCGTTCCCGAGCCGACGGGAATCGCAGGGATGCCCCTCGATCCTCGGCCGGACAGGTTTTTAGAGCGCCGAAAGGCCACACGATGCCGAAGAACAAGCCGCACAAGGGTGTGCTCAAGCGAGTGCGGGTGACGCGTACCGGGAAGGTGCGCCACCGCTCCGCGTTCCACAAGCACCTGAGCTCTCACAAGTCGGGCAAGCGTCTGCGTCAGCTGCGTCGGGATCGCTACATCGCCAACCCCGAGGCGAAGCGTTTCGAGCAGTTGCTGTTCAAGCGTCTGCGCGGTCGGACGCAGCCCCGCGCCGCGATCCGCCGCAGCCCCTCGCCGGCCGAGCGCCGTGCGATGCGTGAGGAGCGGGCGAAGAACGCGGATTGAGCGTTTCTTCCCTTCTCTGTTATCAGATCATCAGAGCCGCACACGCCCTGGCGGGATCCCTGAAAGCCCCGAACCGGTCATCACCGGCGGGCCCCGGCCGGGCCACTTGGAGACGACGACATGCCCCGCGTTCGCAAAGGTTCATCCCGTACCCGGGCCCGCAAGCGCATCCTGCGCGAAGCCCGCGGTTACTACGGCGTCAAGAGCAAGCACAAGTACCAGGCCAAGGACGCGGTCATCCGCGCCGGCGTCTTCGCCTACCGCGACCGTCGGCGTCGCAAGCGTGACTACCGGCGTCTGTGGATCACCCGCATCACGGCGGCCTGCCGCATGCGTGGGACGCGTTACTCGGCGTTCATCAACGGCCTGAAGATGGCCGGCATCGACCTGAACCGGAAGATGCTCAGCGAGGTCGCGATCACCGACCCGGCGGTCTTCGACGAGCTGGTCGCGATCGCCAAGGAGCACTCGCGGGCGACCCCTGCGAACGTCTGAGTCTTTCCAGAACACGATCGAACACGCGACGGCCCGGCACTCCGCCGGGCCGTTGTTCTTTTTGAAGGCGCGGCGTTCGCTGCGTCGCTCAGGGCTTGACGGATTCGAGGGCCTTGATCGCCCGCTCGCGGGCCTTCTTGTGGTCGACGATCGGCTCGGGGTAGTCGAGCTTGGCGAAGAGGTCTTTGGCCCGTTCGTGCGGGGCGTGGATCTGCTTTCTGTCGAGGTTCTTGAGCTCGGGGATGAAGCGGCGGATGAAGTCGCCCTCGGGGTCGAAGCGTTCGCTCTGGCTGGTCGGGTTGAAGATGCGGAAGTAGGGCTGGGCGTCGGTGCCTGTCGAGGCGGACCACTGCCAGCCCCCGTTGTTGGAGCCGAGGTCGGCGTCGACGAGGCGGTTCATGAAGTACCGCTCGCCCCTGCGCCAGTCGAGGAAGAGGTCCTTGGTGAGGAACGAGGCGGCGATCATTCGGAGGCGGTTGTGCATCCAGCCGGTCTGGTTGAGCTGGCGCATCGCCGCGTCGACGATGGGGTAGCCGGTGCGGCCATCTTTCCACGCCTCGAACTTTTCATCGTCGTCGTCCCATGTGACGCGGTCGTACTCGCGTTTGAAGGCGCGGCCCATGCAGACGCGCGGGAAGCCCGCGAGGATGTGCTGGTAGAACTCACGCCAGATCAGTTCGTCGATCCAGTGGACGACGCCCTTGGAGCCCGAGTCGATCTGCCCGTCGTTGGCGGCCCGCGCCGCCTCAACGCACTGGCGGGGCGAGATGACGCCGAGGGCGAGGTAGGGCGAGAGCGTGCTGGTCGCGTTGACGCCGGGGAAGTCGCGCTTGTCTTTGTAGTCGTCGATGCGGTCGTCGATGAAGGCGCGGAGGCGGTCTCTGGCGTGGTCTTCGCCGGCCTTCCAGAGGTCGGGGCGGTCGGTGTCGGGATCAAAGCCCTCGATCCTGTCGGGGACTTTGTCCGGCTTGATGCCGGTGTCGGGGCGGGCGGATGGCGCTCGCCGGACTTTCTTGCAGCCTTCGTTGTCCGGCGTCGCCTTGAACGCCTCGCGCCACGACCTTTTCAGAGGTGAGAAGACGGTGTACCACCCGCCCTGCTTGGTGCGCAGCTCGCCGGGTGAGAAGTGGGTCTTGTCGTGCAGGGGGTAGACCTTGCGCCCGGCTTTTCTGAACACGGCCTCGACGCGTTCGTCGCGGCGTTGCTCGTTGACCTCGTACTCGCGGTTGAAGTAGATGGCGTCGCACTCGCACTCGCGGGCGAGCGTGTCGAGGGCGCCCGGCACGCCTTCGAAGCGCGGCGTGGTGACGATCTTCAGCGGGATGTTGATCGAGGCGAGGGACTCAGAGAGTTCGCGGAGGTTGCGCAGGAGGAAGTTGACCTTCATGGCCCCCCAGTCGTGCTCGCGCCACTGGTCGGGGCAGATGGTAAAGACGCCGACGACGCCGCCGTCTGCGGCGGACGACGCCTCGGCGAGGGCGGTGTTGTCGCGCGTCCGCAGGTCGCATCTGAACCAGACCAATGCCCGCATGGGGTCCCTTTCGTTTCCGTCGACTGTCAGCCCGCGATCGGGCCGACGCCGAGCTTCTTTCGGAGCCTCTTGCCCGCGACGGTGATCTCGGCGCGTTCTTCTTTGCTCATGCGGTCGACATGCTTGAGGATCATCGCCATCCGGTTGTTGCCTTTGAACCGTTCGTGGTTTCGGATCAGGAAGTCCCAGTAGAAGGTGTTGAACGGGCAGGCGGGCCTGGTGTCGCCCTCGCTGTCGGTTCGCTTGGTGTTGTCGTATGCGCAGTGCTCGCAGTAGTTGCTCATGCGTCCGATGTACTTGCCGCTGGCGGCGTAGGGCTTGGTGCCCACGACGCCCGGGCGCTTTGAGTCGCCGTCGCAGTGCATGCCCATGCCGATGGTGTTGGGCGTGGTGACCCAGTCGACGGAGTCTGCGAACATCGCGTAGAACCAGTCGCCGACTTTGCGCGGGTGGACGCCGGCCATCATGGCGAAGCCGGAGAGGATCATCAGGCGCGGGATGTGGTGGCACCAGGCGTGGTCGAGCACGGGTTCGAGGGCCTCGGCCATGCAGCGCATGTCGGTGTCGCCCGTCCAGTAGAAGTCGGGGAGGTCGGCGTGCTGGTCGAGGCTGTTGCGGTCGCGGTAGTCCGGGCCCTCGTGCCAGTAGACGCCCCGGATGAACTCGCGCCAGCCGATGAGCTGGCGGACGAAGCCCTCGACGGAGTTGATGGGGGCCTTGGCGTTCTCGTAGGCCTTGAGGGCTTTCTCGACGCACTCACGCGGGTCGAGCAGCTTGAGGTTCAGGGCGACCGAGAGCATCGAGTGGTAGAGGAAGGGCTGGCCGGTCCACATCGCGTCTTCGTAGGGGCCGAACTTGCCCAGGCGTTTCTCGATGAACTCGTCGAGCCAGCGCAGGGCGGCACGCCGAGTAACGGGCCAGATGAAATTCTCGGCGTCGAGGCGGCCCGGGGCATCGGGGTAGCGCCGGTTGACGAGGTCGATCACTTCGAGCGTGATGTCGTCGGGCTCTGCCCACTCGGGCGGGCGGACGCGGGGCGCAGCCTTGAACGACTCGCGGTTGTCCTTGTCGAAGTTCCACTCGCCCCCGACGGGGTCCTTGCCGTCCATCAGGACGCCGTGCTTCTTGCGCTGCTCGCGGTAGAAGTACTCCATCACGAGCTGCTTGCGGCCCGAGGCCCACTTGGAGAATTCCTCGGGCGTGGTGTAGAAGTGGTCGTCCTCGCAGAGGCGCACGGGCACGCCGAAGCGGTCTTCCCAGCTTTCGATCTCTTCCAGCACGCGCCACTCGCCCGGGCGGGTGACGACGATCTCTTCGGGAGAGAGCTGTTTGAGCGTGCGTTCCAGCTCGCCGGTGAAGGCGTGCGTGTTGTTGGGGTCGTTGACGCGGATGTATCGGACGCGTCGGCCCTTGTCGGCCTGGGCGATCGCGAAGTGGCGCATCGCGCTGAAGAAGACGGCGATCCGCTGCTTGTGGCTGCGTCCGGCGTGCTGCTGGTCGCCGCTGCCGAGCCCGGTCTCGGCGTCGCACTCGGCCATCAGGATGACATCGCGCTTGTTGTCGAAACCCTCGAAGCTCGATGCGCTGTCGGTGAGCTGGTCGCCGAAGACAAAGACCAATCTGCGGCAGACGGCGCTCTCCAGGCTCGCGCCCGGGAGGGGGCTTGGCGTCTTGCCTCTCAACCGTTCCCGCCCCGCGAGCTTGCGTTGCCATCGCCGAAGGCGAGCTCGACGATCTGTGGGAGGACGGCCCCGGCGCGGGCCCGCACGCTCTCGTCGACATGGCCGGAGGCCGGTGTCGCGTCGGGGTTGATCTCGACGGTCGAGGCCCCAGCGGCCCGCGCGAGGTCGGAGAAGCCCGCGGCCGGGTAGACGGTCGCGCTCGTGCCGATGGCGAAGAAGAGGTCGCAGGCGTCCAGGCGTTCGCCCGCGGTCTCGATCGCCTCGGGGGGGAGCATCTCGCCGAACCAGACGACGCCGGGGCGGAGCACCGTGCCGCGAGGGGTGCGGGGCGGGTAGGTGTCGAAGGGGGCGGGCAGGTCGCGGAACTCTTCGCCGGTCTCCGTGCAGCGCCAGACTTCGAGCGAGCCGTGGAGTTCGACGACGGATCTGTTGCCGGCGCGCCGGTGCAGGCCGTCGACATTCTGGGTGAGCAGGATGAAGTCGCGCGAGCGGGATTCGAGCTCGCGTTCGATGCGGGCGAGGGCGAGGTGGCCGGGGTTGGGCTCGGCTTCGCGGCACTTCATCCGGCGGAAGTCGTACCACTTGGTGACGGTTTCGGGGTCGGCGGCGAAGCCCTCGGGGGTGGCGAGGGACTGGGGGTCGAAGCTGGCCCAGAGGCCCTCCATGGCGTCGCGGAAGGTGGGGATTTTGCTTTCGGCGCTGACGCCGGCCCCGGTCAGGACCACAACACGCTTCGCCTCAGCGAGCATGGCGGCGATGCGGCGGATCTGTGCTTCTTGCTGGGGATCCGAACCCCCGGGGGTGGTTTGGTCGCTCACGCGTGGTCTCTTTCGGCTGGCGGCTGGCCCTGCGGCGGGGCGTACGCGACACGCGTGCCACCTTCGGGCGTGGAAATCTGTACCATGCCGCGACCACTGAGAATCAGGAGGCGTGAGATGCGTTCGAAGGTGTTGCATCGGGTCTGTGCGGTTTCGCTGGGCATGGCTGTGTGGATGTTCCCCGCGCTGGGGGCGGATGACAAACCGGCGGTCGATCTGTCGTTCCGCGTCGCCGATGAACCCAGCGTCACCCGGCACAGCGTGACGATCGACGGGCGAGAGCTCTCCTACACCGCGATGGCGGGGCGGATGGAGCTTCCCGCGTACGACGGCGAGACCCGGGCCGAGCTCTCGTTCATCGCGTACACCCTCGACGGAGATCATGGACCCGAGGGCCGGCCGCTGACATTCAGCTTCAACGGCGGGCCGGGCTCGTCGTCGGTCTGGCTGCATCTTGGCACGCTGGGCCCGCGGCGCGTGCTGATGGACGACGAGGGCATGCCCCTGCCCCCGCCCGGTCGCGTGGTCGACAACGAGTTCTCGTGGCTGGACCTGACGGACATGGTCTTTATCGATCCGGTGGGGACGGGCTACAGCCGCGCCGAGGAGGGCGTGCGTCCGACGGAGTTCTTCGGGCTGCGCGAGGACATCGAGGCGGTGGGGGAGTTCATCCGATTGTGGGTGACGCGGAACGAGCGTTGGTCGAGCCCGAAGTTCCTGATCGGCGAGTCGTACGGGACGACGCGGGCCGCGGGCCTGAGCAGTTACCTGCAGGAGACGCACGGGATGTACCTCAACGGGGTGATCCTCGTGAGCCCGGTGCTGAACTTCCAGACGATCCGGTTCAATGTGGGCAACGAGATGCCGTACTGGCTGTTTTTGCCGACCTACGCCGCGACGGCGTTCTACCACGGGCGTCTGGAGCCGGCGCTCTCTGAGGATCTGCGGGCGCTGCTCGATGAGGTCGAAGAGTTCGCCGAGACCGAGTACCTCGTGGCGCTCGCCAAGGGCGACCGGCTTACGAGGGCGGAGCGTGACGAGATCGCCTCCAAGCTCGCCCGGTATACAGGGCTCTCGAAGCGGTACATCGAGCAGACGGACCTGCGGATCGACATCTTCCGCTTCACCAAGGAGCTGCTGCGCGACGAGGGGGTGACGGTCGGGCGCCTCGACTCACGCTACAAGGGGCGTGACCGGCTGGATGTCGGCGACCGGTACGAGTACGACCCGAGCTACTCGGCGATCCTCGGGCCCTACTCGACGGCCCTGAACGACTACATGCGCCGCGAGCTGAAGTATGTCAACGACCATCCCTACGAGATCCTGACCGGTCGCGTGCGTCCGTGGAGTTATGCCCAGGACCAGAACCGCTACGCGAACCTTGCCGAGAACCTGCGCAGCGCGATGAACCGGAATCGTGATCTGCACGCCTGGTTCGCCTGCGGGTACTACGACCTGGCGACGCCGCACTTTGCGGCCGAGTACACGATCAGCCACATGCAGCTCGACCCTGAGCTCCGCAAACAGGTGATGCTGAGCCATTACGAAGCGGGGCACATGATGTACTTGCGGATCGCGGACCTCGAGAAGCTCAAGGTCGACGCGGTGGAGTTTTACAGGCAGGCGTTGGGGGATTGAAGTCGATTGGGTACCGGCGGAAGACCCGACTCTTCGCTTCGCTCAGAGATCGGCGTCCGGGTTGCGTGCATCGCTGCCGGGCGCATCATCCGCCGCGAGGGAATGACGCCGACCTCTGAGCGAAGCGAAGAGTCGGGTTCAACCTGTCTTCTCAGCTTTAATCGGCTTCAACCGATCAGCGAGCCCGCCAGCGACATGCCCTGGGCCGCGTCGATGCGCACGCGGACGAGGCGTCCGATGAAGTCGGCGGGCGAGCGGCCTTCGGGGGTGTCGAAGAAGACGATCTGGTCGCCGTCGGTCCGCCCGCTGAGTTGGACCGGCCCGTCAGCGTCGATCGAGGCGATCGCGCCGTGGCTGTCGGCCGCCTCGCCGGGCTCGCGACCCGAGACGGTCAGCGAGATCGTGTGGTTGGCCTTGTTGCGCAGGCTGGACTTCTTGAGCCCGGCCTGTTTCTTCGCCCTGCGGCTGGGCCCTTCGACATACACCTCGAACTCGCGCCCGATCTGCGCGCGCCCGATCTCTTCAGAGATCCCGGTCTGCAGCGCCAGCAGTTCGTTGTTGCGCCGGCGCTTCACCTCGTCGGGCACATCGTCGGGGATGCGGTCGTAGGCGACGGTGCCGGGCCTGGGCGAGTACTTGAAGATGAAGCAGTTCTTGTAGCGGGAGCGCTGGAGAAGGGCCTTGGTCGCCTCGAAGTCCTCGTCGGTCTCGGTCGGGAAGCCGACGATGATGTCGCCGGAGATCATCAGCGGGCGGCCGAGTTCGGGCTGGTCGAGGTAATGGCGGGCGCGAGCGATGAACTCGTCGTACTCGGCGACGGTGTAGCCCCGGTTCATCATCTTCAGCATCCGGTCGGAGCCGGACTGGGCGGGCACGTGCAGGTAGCGGCAGATCCGCGGGTGGTCGCGCATCACCTCCAGCACATCGTCGCCGAAGTCGCGGGGGTAGGAGGTGACGAAGCGCAGGCGCTTGATCGAGGGGACCTCGTCGTGGATGCGACGAAGCAAATCGGCGAAGGTCGTCACCCGCTCGCCCGCGAAGGCGTCGCTGCGGCGACCGTCCGCCGAGGCGCCCTTGTAGATGCGGCCCTTCTGGGGCTGGAGCATCCCGTTGACCGTGACCGCCGCGCCGTCCTCGTAGCGGTAGTGGTTGACGGTCTGGCCGAGGAGGGTGACCTCGATGACGCCCGCGTCTGCGAGCCTCTTGCACTCTTCGACGATGTGGTCGGGCGGGCGGTGCACCTCGGCCCCGCGCGTGAAGGGCACGACGCAGTAGGTGCAGAACTTGTTGCAACCCCGCGTGATGCGCACGTACGCCGAGCCGGAATGGTCCGTCGGCGAGATCGCCCGGGAGAGGTCGAGCAACTCAAGGTCGTCCTGGGCGGCCGCGAGGGTGGCGCTGCGACGGGAGGTGCTCCCCTGCAGGGCGACCTGAGAGGCGGAGCGTTCGGCCCTGAGAGACAGCCGTGTCCGCAGCGCGTTGTCGATGAGCTCGGGCAGTTTGTCGAGCTCGCCGGGGCCGCAGAGGATGTCGACCACGGGCATGCGCTTGATCAGGTCTTCGCCGTCGCGTTCGGCCATGCAGCCCAGGACGCCGACGACGGTCTCGGGGCGTTCGGCCTTGCGGGTCTTCAGGTCGCCCAGGCGGCTCCAGACCTTCTGCTCGGCCTGCTCGCGGACCGAGCAGGTGTTGTACAGGACGACATCCGCCTCGGCCGGATCGGGCGTGAAGCGGTAGCCCAGCGAGGCGAGGCGGCCCCGGACCAGTTCCGAGTCCAGCTCGTTCATCTGGCAGCCGAAGGTTTCGAGATAGACGCGTCCGGCGGGCATGGCTGCAACTCTACGCGGCCAGAACCACGGGCGCTGGGCGCGGGGTGCTGGGCGCAGGGATGGCAAAGCCAGGCCGAAGGCCGCCTCAAACCCCAGCGCCCCGCGCCCCACTCCCCGCGCCCTCGCCGGAGGCGTGCAGCGTCCGGCGCCGTGGCGGGGCCGCGGGTCCGGATACACTCGCGCGATGCGTCTCCGCCTGCCCCGCAGACTTTCGCTGGCCAACAAGTGCCTCCTGCTCTTCGGCGGGGCGGTGGTGCTGATCGTGCTGGCCGCCCTGGCGCCGCCCTGGCTGCGGATGAACGCCCTGGTCGAGGACCGCCAGCGGGAGCTGCTCCGCCAGAAGATGGACACCTGGCAGCGCCTGGACGCTCGGGCGGTCGAGCAGGGGGCGCCCCGCACCATCGACGAGCGGGGGACCGTCGAGCACGGGGGGATCCGCGTGCGGCGGATGACCATCGAGGAGGCGGAGGCGGCCGCCGAAGAAGACCCTCGGCACGCGCGGGCCCTGCGCTATTTCGAGGAGGACCCGATCCGGCGCGAGCGGATGTGGTCGAACTGGGACGGGATCGTGCGGGTGTACAGCTACTACAGGGCCGTCGGACCCGCCGAGGGGGGGCAGCGTCTGGCGGGCCTGATGGTCATCGAGCAACGCTCCGACGACACCGCGACGGCGCTCGTCGTCAACACCGTCTACCAGCTCAGCGCCGGGCTGGTGGTGCTCGCGCCGGCGATCGTCGTCTTCTACCTCATCACGCACAAGCTCGTGCTCGGCCCCGTGCGCCAGCTCCGCGAGACGGCCGAGAAGGTCAAGGGCGGCGATCTGCACACACGCTCGGACATCCGCACCGGCGACGAGTACCAGGAACTCGCCGAGGCCTTCAACAGCATGCTCAGCGAGCTCCAGACGGCCCACGACCAGCAGCGGTCGGTCAACCGGGCGCTCGACCTCAAGCTCAACGAGCTCGCCCAGGCCAACAGCGTGCTGTACGAGGCCAACCGCCTGAAAGCCGACTTCCTCGCCAATGTCAGCCACGAGCTGCGCACGCCGCTGAACTCGATCATCGGCTTCGCCGAGCTCCTCCAGGACATCGCCCGCCAGGAGGCCCAGGACAACCCCGAGAACACGCACACCGCCAAGAGGCTTCGGTACCTCTCGAACATCGTCGACGCGGGCAAGGGACTCCTCGAGATGATCGAGAGCCTGCTGGAGATGGCCAAGATCGAGGCCGGCCGCATCGAGCTGCGCTTCGAGCCGCTGGTCTTGCGTGAGGCGTGCGAGACGCTGGCGGCGCTAATCCATCCCCAGGCGTCGCGCAAGGGGATCGAGGTGATCGTGGATGTGCCGCGGGAGCTGCCGGTGATCCGGACCGACGCCAAAAGGTTCCAGCAGATCATCTTCAACTTCCTCAGCAACGCGGTGAAGTTCATCGAGCCCGCCGAGCGGACCGGACGCCCGGGGCGGATCACGGTGCGGGCCGAGCGGCTGATCGCCGCGAGCGCCGGGGACGCCGACGCGGTCCGGATCTCGGTGATCGACACCGGCCCGGGCATCCCGCCCGAGGAGCAGGCCAGGATCTTCGAGAAGTTCCACCAGGTCGAGACCGGGCACACGCGCGAGCACCGCGGCACGGGCCTTGGCCTGGCGATCGCCAGAGAATTGGCGACGATCCTGCAGGGGGAGATCCAGGTCGACTCGGCGGTGGGCCAGGGCTCGATGTTCAGCCTGATCGTCCCGATCCGGCCCGACGAGACCCGCGTGCGGGAGACCAGGCTCGAAAAGGCCTTCCGCGCCTCGCTCGCCTCAGGACGCTCCCCGCGGACCTTGGTCTCGGGCGATTGAATCACGCGGCAGGCGTCGGCGGCTTCCTAGACTCCCGGCCCAACCCATGGCCAGGAAGAAGAAAAAACAGGGCACCGGCACGCCGACGATCGAGAACCGTCGCGCACGCTACGACTACGAGATCGGCGAGACGCTGGAGGTCGGCATCGTGCTGACCGGCTCGGAGGTCAAGAGCGTCCGCGACGGGAAGGTGTCGCTGCAGGAGGGGTATGTGCGCGTCAACCCGCGCGTGCCGAGGCTGATCCTGGTGGGGGTGAACATCGCCGAGTACCAGCCCGCCGGCCCGGCCAACCACAAGCCGGTGCACGACCGGATCCTGCTCGCCCACAACCGCGAGATCGACAAGTTCGCCAGTGCCGTCGAGCAGAAGGGGGCGACGATCGTGCCCCTGAAGATGTTCTTCAACGACGACGGACGCATCAAGCTCAAGATCGGCGTCGGCGTGGGGCGGGGCCAGTCCGACAAACGCCGCGCCATCGGCGAGCGGGAGGCCAGGCGCGACATCGAGCGGGCGATGGCCCGGGGCCGCATCGGGCGTTGAGCCCGGACCGCATCTACGCCCCGGCGGGTTCCAGCCTGCCCAGCGTGCACTTGTCCAGCGGGAACGCGTCGAGCGTTTCGCGCAGATCAGCGAGCGTGACGCGGTTGATCCGGTCGAGCTCGACCTCCAGCGGCAGGTACTCGCCGAGATACGCCCACATCCGCCCGAGCCGCTGCATGCGGTCGGCGGGCCTCTCGCCCCCGATCGTGACGGTCGTGGCGAAGCGGGCGCGGAGGCGGGCGAGGTCGTCCTCGTTCAGAGAGTCCCGCAGGCCGGCGATCTCACGCTGCATCGTCGCCCAGATCTCGTCGGCCCGTTCGGGGGCGCCCGTCGCGTAGAAGTAGTACGCCCCGCACCCGTCGTGGGGGTCCGAACCGGCCACCGCCTGCTCGGCGATCCCCGTCTCGACCAGCGCCCAGTGCAGGCGGCTGTTGTCCGGCCCGCCCAGGATCTGCCCGAGCAGCGCCGCGGCGTAGCGACGGTCGTCGTCCATCGCCGGCCCGTCGGCGAACGCCAGCAGGTGCGTCCGGTTCACGCGGTCGGACTTCTCGACGAACGACTCGCAGGCGACGGGCGGGCGGCTGTTGTCGCGCGCGGGCTTGGTCCGCTGCCACGACGCGCACAGCGACTGGATCTGGTCGCACGCGCTGTCAAAGTCCACACGCCCGGCGAGGGAGACGACCGTGTTGTCGGCCGAGTAGCGAGCGGTGAAGTAGCCGAGCATCTGGTCGCGGGTCAGCGCCGCGATGCTCTCGACCGACCCGAGCACGCGGTGGCCCATCGGGTGCCCCGCGTAGTGGCGGCGCATCGTCTCCTCGTAGACGACCCAGAAGGGGTCGTCCTTGTACATCGCGATCTCTTCGAGGATGACCTGTTTCTCGGTGTCGAAGTCGCTCTGGCGGAGGGCGGGGCGCATCATCTTCGACAACAGCTCGATGTTCTTCTCCATCGCCTCGGGCAGGACATGGGCGTAGAAGCAGGTGATCTCGTGGCTGGTGTAGGCGTTGTTGCGGGCGCCGATCTCGTCAAACCCCCGGTTGATGTCCTCGGCCGAGAGCTCCTCGGTCCCCTTGAACATCATGTGCTCGAGGAAGTGGCTGACGCCCTCGATCTCGTTGGGCTCGTCTCGCCCGCCGGTCTTGACGAAGAAGCCCGCGCCCGCGGACTCGGCCGCCGCGTCGGTCTCGGC
>REET01000212.1 GCA_007694925.1 Phycisphaerales bacterium
GCGTGCGCCCGATCTTGACGATCTTGTCCCACGCCTTGGCCTTGGCCTCCAGCGCTTCGGCCGTGGCGCGGACCGCCGGCAGCAGGTCGCGGTGGATCGCCATGGTCGCCGAGACATTCATGGCGGTGGGGAAGGTGTCGTTGGACGACTGGCCCATGTTGACATGGTCGTTGGGGTGCACGCCGCCCTTGTCGAGGTATTCGGCGTTCTTCGATGAGCCGATGGGCGCCCCCCGCTCCAGGCAGACGAGGTTGGCGACGACCTCGTTCACATTCATGTTCGTGCTCGTGCCTGAGCCGGTCTGGAAGACATCGACGGGGAAGTGCCGGGCCCAGCCCCCGTGCTCTTCCAGCCCCGCCTCGATTTTGCGGCAAGCCTTCACGATCGCGGTCGCCCGCTGCTTGGACAGCCTCCCGAGCTCGGCGTTGACGCCCGCGCACGCCGCCTTGAGCATCGCGTACGCCCGGATCAGCTCGAAGGGGAGGGGCCGGCCGGAGATCGGGAAGTTGAGCACGGCCCGCTGTGTGGAGGCGCCGTAGAGCACATCGGCGGGCACCTGCATCTCGCCCATGGAGTCTTTCTCGATCCGGGTCTTGGTCGCCTTGGTCGGGCTCATCAACGCCTCCGGGGTATGTCAGGGGGTGGGGTCTGGTTTGTGAGGTTCGGGACCGGCCTCGTGCCCCGTTTTGTGCCGGGCCCGCATGCAGTTATACTCTTGCAGGGAGCGCCGGGGCGACGAGGGTACGCGCCCATCCCCGGCAGGGACCAACAGGGCGACGCTCGGCCGGGCCGTGCGGCCCTCCCCCCTGAGCGGATGCCCGGAGCCAGAGCCCGGACCGCGAGCCGGAAACGGAGCCCCAGCCATGCCGAGCCCGACCGTTCGTTGCCACGCAGGCGTCCTGCCCGCGATCCTGTCGCTGGCGCTCGCGGCTTTGGCCATACCCGCTTTGGCCCAGCCCGCCGAACCCGGCCAGCGGGCCCAGCGCGGGCCCGGCCTTCCCAACCCGGACATCATGGAGTTCACCAACGAACGACGCTGGACATTCCGCGCCCGGGTCGAGGTGCGATCGTGGTTCGAGCGTCGCCCTCCCGACGACCGCATGCCCGAGATCGACCATTGGAGGATCGAGACAGCCGCGGTCATTTTTCCGGCCCCCAACACCTCCGCCTCGCACCGGACCGACATCTCGAGCATCCGGGGTGAGATGCGGTTCGACGGCCACCGGGTCGCCGACGCGCCCGATGCGTACCTGGAAGATGTCGCCGCGGGCGCCGGGTACATCAGGTTCGGCTTCGTCGCGCCCAACCGCGAGCCGATCACCTCGCGCGAGATGACGCTCCAGCTCGATATCCCGATGCGATCGTACCGCACGGTCTACAACGACCAGGTCGCCGAGCGCGTTCCGTGGTGGAAGGAAGACCTGCCCGACGATCTCAAGCGGGTCATGGAGCCGCAGCCATTCATCGAGTTCGATCCCGGCATCGGGCCGAACCGTCCCTACGACACCGGCCCGGTCGACCGCCTGATCGCCGAGTGGACCGACGGCGCGAGCATCGACCGCGTCAAGAGCTCGATGCGCCCCGCGGTGCTCGCCAAGTTCCTCGCGGGCAGGGTCGCCGAGCACTACACGCCCTCGGGCAACGGCCTGCTGTTCAACCACGCCGGACAGCTCGAGGCCATCGAGGTCTTCGGCCCGACCGTCGCCGCCAGAGAAGCCCGCGGCACACCCTTCGACATGGCGACACTCCTCGCCTCGGTCTACCGGCGCGTCGGCATCCCCGCCCGCGTCGTCATCGGCTTCGATGTTCACGAGCAGCGGGGCGAACGCGAGCGAGGCGTCGGCCTCCGCCGGAGCGGCTCGGCCGTCCCGCTCCGTTCCTGGGTCGAGTTCGCGCTCTACGACGAGCGCGACGGCTCGGTCACATGGATCCCCGTCGACCCGCAGCGAATGCGCCGCGTCTCGTCACGCATGCCCCGAAACTTCTGGCAGCGCCCCGTCCGCTTCTTCGGCAGCCATAACGAGCTCGACGGCGTCGCTCCCATCGCGTTCCACTTCTTCCCGCCCACGACCGTCCGCTCGCACGGGCAGTCGGGCATGCCCGCGTTGTGGGGCTGGCTGATCACGCCCACCCCGCCCGACCGCGCCGTGCAGGCGTTGATCCTGAGCGTCTCGTCCACGCCGATCACCGCAGAGGATCAGCGCCGCGAGCGAGGGCAGCATCGCGAGCGCGAGTGAACCCTCAGCGGTGGGGGTAGTTCTCGATCCAGTCCGGCCGGGGCAGAAATGTGTACCGGTCGGTCGTGTGCACCTCGCCCTCGGGCACGATCAGCCCGAGCTCGACATGCAGATCGGCGTAGAGCAGGTTCGCCCGCTCCTGGTTGCCCCTGAACCAGCGTGACTCTCGGTCGCCCCCGCCGTCGTAGTTGTAGATCGTGTGGGTCCCGACGATCCAGGTGAAGCTGGGGTTGAGGATCGGGGGCATGCGCCCGCCTCCCGGCGGGACGAGCGTCGCCCAGAGCTCGTTGACCGGGTCGCTGTCGACCGCGTGGTCGTTCAGAGCATAACTGCACCCGATGAGGTCGTACATCGAGTCGACCCGGCCCAGCCCGGGCACCGTCGCGCCGCGATCGAGCGGGGACCGGAAGACCTCCAGCTCGACCGTCCCCTTGTCCTCGTCGGGCGGGAGCGCCTGGGTGAGCACATAGGGGTTCAGGGGGCGGCGGGAGGCGCCGTACTCGTTCAGCCCGAACATCGGCAGCGTGCCCCTCTTGCCGGCGAACAGCGAGCCGATAATCGATTCGCCCCCGCCGGGCAGGGGGCCGGCCATCTGGGGGAGCAGGCGGTCGAAATCCTTCCAGTACAGGTCCATGCCGATCGCGATCTGGCGGAGGCGCGAGCCGCACACAACCGACCGGGCCTGTTCCCTCGCCCCGGCCAGCATGGGCAGCATGATGCCCGCCAGCACGGCGATGATCGCGATGACCACCAGGAGCTCGATCAGGGTGAAGGCGAGCCGACGCATCCGCCAGCCTACGCGCGCTGACCGGTAGGCGTCGGTCGGCTCTGTGGGATGTCCGCCTCGTACTCCGGCCCGCTCAGGCCTTGACCGGCCCGGTCTCGGAGCCGTCGATCGGGTTGTTGAAGTGCGTGTCCTGGATCGGGACGACGACCTCCAGCACATGCTGGAGCACGCTGGCGGGCGAGCCGACGGCGTCCACCTCGTGGATCAGGTCGCTCCGGTAGTGGTTCAGCACCGGCTCGGTGTCCTGCTCGTACACGCGCCAGCGGTTGCGGATGACCTCTTCCTTTGCGTCGTCGACCCGGTTCTCCTTCAGCGCACGCCGGCGGAGCCTCTTGACCATCGCCTCCTTGTCGCGGCAGACAAGGTGCACGATGCCCAGCACCTTGATGTACTTCTCCATCAGCTTCGCCTGCTCGACATTCCGCGGGATCCCGTCGAGGATCAGCAGATCGTCGTGCGGCTTGTACAGGCTCAGGATCGTCTGGGCGCGGATGTTTTCGGCCCACATCTTGACGGTCACATCGTCGGGCACCAGTTCGCCCCGGCTGGAGTACTCGTAGAAGATCTGGCCGAGCTCGGAGTGGATGTCCAGGCTGCGGAACATCTCCCCGCAGGAGAGATGGAAGAACCCGGGGATCTGCCCGAGGATCTTGCCCTGGGTGCCCTTGCCGGCGCCCGGGGCCCCAAAGAGCAGAAGGGTCTGGTACATCGGTTCGGCCATGATGAGGCTCTCCTTCGCCGGTAGGGCCGCGGGGATCTGGCGGCGGTTCACCGAGACTGCCCCTCGGCCACCCCGGGCCGGCATTGAAACGGGCAGAATGGAGGATAAACCCCCGTTGGTGTCCTGACAATCGAATCTCCGCTTCCCGAGGCGATGGGGCAAAGAAAACGCCCCGGCTGGGCCGGGGCGGGTGAGGGACTCGTGGTGTCTTTAAAGCGTTGCGTCTCAGCCGCCGGTCGCCAGGACTTCCTTCTGGAGGCTGGCGGGCATGGCGCGGTACTCGAGGAACTCCATCGTGCTGGTGGCCCGTCCCTGCGAGACGCCGCGGAGCACGGTGGTGTAGCCGAACATCTCGCTGAGGGGCACCTCGGCGTAGACGATCTTGACCGGGCCGCGGTCCTCGGTCTCGGTGATCATGCCGCGACGTGAGGAGAGGTCGCCGGTGATGTTGCCCAGGTAGTCCTCGGGGGTGGTGATGACGACCTTCATGATCGGCTCGAGGAGGACATTGCCGGCCTTGCTGACCGCGTCGCGGAGTGCGAGGCGGGCCGCCTGCTCGAACGCGACGTTCGACGAGTCGACCGCGTGGAAGGAGCCGTCGATCAGCTCGGCCTTGATGTTGATCAGCGGGTAGCCGGCGGTGACGCCCGAGACGGCGGTCTGGCGGACGCCCGACTCGACCGACGGGATGAACTCGCGGGGGATCGAGCCGCCGACGATCTTGTTGACGAACGCGATGTTGTCCTTGAAGTTCAGTCCCTCTTCCTCCGCCTCTTCCTTGGTGTAGGGCATGAGGTTGATGGTGACATCGCCGAACTGGCCGCGGCCGCCGGTCTGCTTCTTGAAGATGCCGCGGACATTGGTCGCGGTGCCGCTGATGGCCTCGCGGTAGCTGACGCGTGGGCGTCCGACCTCGACGCCGATCTTCATGTCGCGGACGAGCTTGTTCTTGATGATCTCAAGGTGGAGCTCGCCCATGCCGCTGATGATTGTCTGGCCGGTCTCGTCGTTGTACTCAGAGCGGAAGGAGGGATCCTCGCGCCGGATGGTGACGAGGGCTTCGGAGAGCTTGCGCTTGTCGTCGGCGGTCTTGGGCTCGATCGACATGCTGATGACCGGCTCGGGGAAGTCCATCCGCTCCAGGACGATCGGGTCGTCGGCGGCGCAGAGGGTGTCGCCGGTGATCGAGTCCTTGATGCCCACGACCGCGACGATCGCGCCGGCGGTGGCTTCTTCGAGCGCAAGGCGGTCCTTGGCGTGCATCTCGAAGATGCGGCTTGCGATCTCCTTCTTGCCGTTGACGGGGTTGAGCAGGCGCGAGCCCTTGGCCAGCGTGCCCGAGTAGATGCGGATGTAGGTCAGGTCGCCGTGCGCGTCGTTGACGACCTTGAACACCAGGCCGGAGAACGGCGCGTCGGGCGAGTTGGGGCGGACGATCTTCTCGTCCTTCTTCTTGGGGTTCAGGCCCTCGACCGGCGGGACCTCCGTCGGGTTGGGCAGGTAGTCGATGACGCCGTCGAGCAGACGCTGCACACCGATGTTGCGGAGGGCGGCGCCGCAGAAGACGGGGTTGCACTCGCGGGCGAGCGTTCCCTTGCGGATCGCGGCGCGGATCTCCTCGACCGTGATCGAGTTCTCGTCGTCGAGGTACCGCTCCATGAGGGCGTCGTCGAACTCGACCGCCTTCTCGATCATGTCGTGACGCCACTTGGCGGCCGTCTCGGCCAGGTGGTCGGGGATGTCCTTCTCGGTGACGACGGCGCCCTTCTCGTCGGCGTCGAAGTAGAAGGCCCGCATCGACAGGAGGTCGATGATGCCCTCGAGCTCCTGGCCGTAGCCGATCGGGTACTGCACCGCGATCGGGTTGGCGCCGAGGCGCTCGTGGATCGTGCGGAAGCTGAACTCGAAGTCGGCGCCCAGCTTGTCCATCTTGTTGATGAAGCAGAGGCGGGGGACCTTGTACCGGTCGGCCTGGCGCCAGACGGTCTCGGACTGGGCCTCGACGCCCTCCTTGCCGTCGAAGACAGCGACCGCGCCGTCGAGCACGCGCATCGAACGCTCGACCTCGATGGTGAAGTCCACGTGGCCGGGGGTGTCGATCAGGTTGATCTTGTAGATCTCGTTGTTGCGGGTCCAGGGGCAGGTGGTCGCGGCCGACTGGATCGTGATCCCGCGCTCCTGCTCTTCCTGCAGGAAGTCCATGGTCGCGGTGCCCTCGTGCACCTCGCCCATCTTGTGGCTCTTGCCGGTGTAGTAGAGGATCCGCTCGGTGACCGTGGTCTTGCCGGCGTCGATGTGCGCGCAGATGCCGATGTTGCGGACATGCTGAAGGCCAACAGCTTTGAGTTCGTCTGACATGGTGCCGTTCCTCGGTCTTGCCGGGCTCCCTCGGTTCGTGATCCGGTTCTTCCCCGTCGCGGTGCCTTGGCGATGGGCCGGTCGGTTGCGTCGAGCCTGTCGAGGGCTCGTTCTCTCCCGGCGACAAACGCCGGGTCTTCTTTGGTCTGATCCCGTCCGCCGGAAACACCGGTCGGGTGCTTTCCGGGGAACGATGAAAATCTGCTGCTGCAAGATCCGCGCCCCGCCGCGGATTACGGGGATCTGTAGATCACCCCGTTCGGGGCGATAGTCGTCGGGCTTTGACATCCCCCGCGGGGCGAGGGGGGCCGGTGGAAACACCGACCTCGACGCGATGGGCTCTCTAGCCCGCGTGATCCGGGTCGGCGTCGGGGTCGTCGCTGTTCATCACCGTCACTCCCAGACAGAGACCGCGTCCGTCAAATGACGCGGAGGAGAATCGTTCGCAGCACAGACCCCGCAATCAAGGCTGACGGGCCGCCTGTCTCGCCCGTTCCCGTTCAGATTCTGACAAACCCCGCAAGGGATCGAGGCGGAACCGGGCGTCGGTCTCCAAGAGTTTGGCCGCCCAGGTCGAGGCCTGTTCGGTGTCGCCCCGCTCTTCCGCCAGCGCCCAGAGGCGTCGGATCGGCGCGGGCTCGGTCGGCGCCAGCTCGTGGGCACGCTCCCACGCCCGCCGGGCCAAGGCCTCGTCAGCGTCGGTCGCGGTTCTGACGGCCTCGGCCGCCCTGG
The DNA here is from genome assembly GCA_007694925.1 of Phycisphaerales bacterium. GTDB lineage: Bacteria > Planctomycetota > Phycisphaerae > Phycisphaerales > UBA1924 > SLFH01. Next base: position 6,836 of record REET01000212.1, read on the forward strand.
CCCGAATCAGCGTCGGCCCGAAGCGGTCCGGGTCGGCCGACGCCCAGGCATCGGCCGCGGCCATCGCCCGCGCCGCCCACGCCTCCGCCGGGCCCCGCTCACCGGTGGCCCGGTAACGCTCGGAGATGCGGATCGCCTCCTCGACCAGCAGCCGCCTCGTCGAGTCCGAGCCGAGGCCGAGGTCCTGCATCGCGTCGTTCAGGACTTCGTGGGACAGCGGACGGCGATCCAGCTCCAGCTCGACAAGGCGCGATTCGAGCTGTTCGAGCGTCTGCGGCGGTGGGGCCCCGAGCAGGTTCCCGTGCTGCAGGCGGAGTTCTTCCAGAACCGCACGCACGGCGGCCCGGTCCCGAGCGTCGACGGCGCCCGCGATCGTGCGCACACGACCGATCGGCTCGAGGATCTTTGCGGCGTGGGCGAGCTGCGCTTCCCACGCCGCGACGCGTGCGACACCCCCTGCCCACAGCGTCGGGATCAGGAGCAACGGCACAAGCCCGCCGACGAGCCCGGGCAGTCTTGCGAATCGGCCCGTGCGGCTGGCGGCATCTCTTGGCAATAGGCCCGCGGCGCAGGCGCCGAAGATCACCAGCGCCAACGGCGCCGATGACGGCTGGGTGGGCGTCATCTCGATCTGCCAGTGCGCGAGCATGACGCACGCCCCGGCGAGTCCTGCGGCGTCGAGCGCCCTCGCAGGGACAGCCTTCGAGAGCATTGCAGACGCGCACATCCCCCAGAGGACCGCCGCGAGCACGACCATCAAGAGCCCGGCCCCGAGCGCCCACAGGGGCATCGGGTCGGTGTCGGTCAGCGCCATCGCGTTGCTGGCGGCGAACGAGGCGCCTCGCTCCAGCCACATCGAGACCGCCAGCACGCCCGCGATCACACCCGCGATCGCGTACAGCCTCGGCCGGGTCGCGTCCAGGAGCGAGGGGGCGGATGGTGCTTCAACGGCTTCGGCCAGCGGTCGGCGTCCGGCCCGCAGCGCCATGAGCACGAGGAGCACGCACCACGCGACGCCGAAGAGCCCGAGCGTTGCAGACCAGTCGAAGAGGACCGAGTGCGGGCTGGTGACTTCTTCGGGGCTCAAAAGCGGGCGTGCGGCGGCGTACGCCTCCTGGAACCCGCCCGGGCCGACGCCAAGCAGGGGCGCATCGCCGAAGATGCGCGCCGAACCGACGAGATAGAACCATCGGAAGAGCAGGCTCAGTTCGCCGATCCGCTCGCCGACGAGGCCGCGGAGCGCGAGCGCCGCCAGCGGGAGGGCGATCGCGAGCGCCCCTGCCCAGCGGACGACGGCCGTCGCTCCGCGCCCGGCCAGCCCTCGCAGAGGTTTACGGGCCGCCCAGACGCACGCGAGCACGCCAAAGCCGAAAGCCGCAGACGCGAACCCGCCCTTGGAGTCGTTGTAGAACAGGGCGAGCAGCGAGAGGCACGCGACCACGCTCAGCACAATCGCGGGCAGGAGCAGGGGCTTTGCTTTCCGCGCCGGCACGCCAGCGGAGATCGCGAGGCCGACGAAGACGACCGACGCGGTCGCGGCGAAGCTCGCGTAGACATTGGAGAGCCCGAACCAGCCGAGGGCCTCGGGCTGGCGGAGGCGTCGTTCGTACACCAATGCCGAGGACGATCCGTCGGCCCAGCCGCGCGACGCGAGGATCGCTTCGCGGTTTCGGTCGAAGTCGGCGACGGTGCGTGCGTGTTCGGAGAAGACCTGCACGCCGCCGCGGAGGGCGAGGATGACGACAAAGCCCAGGGCCAGGCCGAGTGCGAGGCGTCGGAGTTTCTCGTCGGCCGCGGCGCAGTAGACCGCGAGCGCCGACCAGATCGCGCAGATCCACGAGGACCCGATCCGCAGGTGGTCGAGGTCGCCCTGCCCGAGCACCAGCGCGTGGAGCAGGACGCCGATGGTGCCGAAGGTCGCCAGCAGCAACCAGAGCCCCGGCACGCGGAGGGCGCCCAGCGCCAGCCCGAGCAGCAGGACCGATGCGCCGAGCAGGCCGACGAGGTCCATCAGCAGGACGCCGGTCGGCCCGACGCCCGAGAGCGAGGCGCTGATCGCGCTGAAGACCGGCGGGCTTTCCGGGGCCGCGTGGTCGATCGGTGCCGCGACCGTCGCCGGGTCCATGCTCCAGAAGGGGAGGGAGTCGTGCGTGACGCTCGCCCGCAACAGCGCAGGAAAGAGGATCAGCAGCAGGCCGATCAGGCGCAGGAGTTCGTGCTTGCGTCGCTGCGGCGTCGGGGTGTCCGGGGTTGCGTTCACGGTTGAGGCTGCCGCTTGCTCTGGGGTGTGGCGCTGCCGAACTCGAAGAGGGCAATCACGCCCAGTACGAGGACGGTCTGCAGACCGATCAGGACCGCCTGCCAGGGCTCCAGCGAGGCGAGGGCGATGCCTCCGACGCCGGTGATGGCGGTGGCGCCGTAGACCACCAGCGCCGTCTGGCGGACGCTCAGGCCTCTGCGGTGCAGGCGGTGGGAGAAGTGCTGCAGGTCGCCGACGAACGGGCTCTTGCCCTGGCTGATGCGGATCAGCGTGACGCTAACAAAGTCGTAGAGCGGGACGGCGAGGACGAGCAGCGGCATGAAGACGGCGTACCAACCGCCGGCGCTGGCGGGGTCGTAGTAGGTCGTGCGCGTGGTCAGGAAGGCGAGCATGAAGCCGATCGCCAGCGAGCCCCCGTCGCCCATGAA
>REET01000215.1 GCA_007694925.1 Phycisphaerales bacterium
CGCCACCGCCACTTCATCAACGCGTTCGGCGAGAACCTGATCGTCGAGCACATCGAGAACGCGGTCGCCGCGGCTCAGCGCGAGACTGGGGCGACGGTCGGCGAGTTCACCGCGGCGCCGGTTTACCCGCACCAGGGCGGTCGTGCCGGGCTTGAGCTGGCGGTAGAGTTCGAAAAGCCGCCGCCCGACGCCCTCGACGGCGCCACGCTCGAGAAGTTCCGCGACGCTTTCGACAGGGCGCTGAAGGCGCAGAATGTCGACTACACCACCAAAAGGACCTCGGGAGTCGGCATGGCCGACCCGACGATCTCGCCCCTGCCCGTCGGCGCGTTCCACCGCTGGATGGAGTCCAAGGGCAAGCTCGGCGGGCAGCACAAGTGCCCCCGTTGCGCAAACCATCGCGAGATCATCGACGATGTGCTGGCCGTCAACAAGGTGACGGCCTGATCGGTCTGCGCAGCTCCCGCTGCGCCGGGCCGGGAGGAAATCCGATGCACGACCACGAAGCGGTCCTTCGCGCCGCCGACGCGCTGCTCGCCCAGGCCGAGGCCTTTGTCCGTTCGCTCGCGCCGGGCGACATCTCGCGCCCGAGCCCGGAGCTCGGGGGCGGGACCATCGGCCAGCACGCACGCCATGTGATCGACCACTACAACGCCCTGCTCGGGGGCGAGTCGCCCGTCGACTACGACCGACGCGATCGCGACACGCCGGTCGAGCGTGACGCCGAAGCCGCGGCGAAGGCGATCGCGCAGATGCGGGGCGAGCTCTCGGATCTGAAGCCCGAGACGCTCGGCGAGAGCGTGAGCGTGCGCGTGATGCTCACCGGCGACGGGCGCGAGGCGGTGCTGGGGTCGACCTTCGCCCGCGAGCTGTTCTTCGCGGGGCACCACGCGGTGCACCACTTCGCGATGATGCGAGCGATCGCCGTCGGGCTCGGGCGCGAGGTCGAGCCGTCGTTCGGCAGGGCGCCCAGCACTGTCAACCACGAGCGGGCGGCGGGCTGAACCGGTGTGCACCGTCACGATCATCGCGCTTGACAGGGGCGGCCTGAGGCTGGTGACAAGCCGCGACGAACGACGGGGCCGGCCCCAGGCGACCCCGCCCCGATGGCGCGAGATCGAAGGCGGGCGACGCGCCGTCTGGCCGACCGACCCCGAAGGCGGCGGCACATGGCTGGGGGCGGACGACCGGGGCATGGTGCTCACGCTGCTCAACGGCAACCCCGAGCCCTCGCCCGACCTCTCGGGGCTCAGCCTCCGCTCGCGGGGCCTGCTGATCCCCGAGCTCTTGGAGCAAGCGGGGGACGCCGGGCTCGAAGCGGTCTTCGGGTTGCTGGAGGAGCTCGATCTGGAGGCGTTCGCCCCTTTCCGGCTCGTCGGGGCCGAACCTGCGCGTCGGGGCGAGGGCGCTGTGGTGTTCGATGCGTCCTGGGACCGCCGGCGGCTGTCGGCTTCCGGGGCCGACGCCCCGCCCGCTTGCTTTGTCTCCAGCGGGCTCGGTGACAGCGTGGTCCGGGCGAGGCTGCCGCTGTTTGTGCGGATGGTCGGCGATGAACCGACACCCGAGGTCCAGGACCTCTTCCACGCCCACTACTGGCCCGACCGCCTGCACCAGAGCGTCTGGATGTCCCGAGCGGGGGCGAGGACGGTGAGCGTCAGCGTCGTCGAGGTTCTGCCTGAAGATGATGGAGCCCGGGTCGAGATGGTGTCGATCCCTGTCGGCGAGCCCCCGGTGCCGTCCCGCCTGTGATTCCGGATTTGCGGCGGGGGTGGCTTCGGCGTGTGGCCGAGGCCGGGTTCATGGCGCCCCACAACCCCGCGCCCCGGCCGCCCAAGCGGCGTCCGGGCTTTCCCCGGCCCCCGAGCGTCTCTACAGTGTCCGCCCACGCGGAGAAAGCGCCCATGCCCGATTGGTTGACCGCCCAGACATTCGTCAGCGTGCATGTGTTCTTCATCATGGTGCATGTGATCTTGGTGACGGTCGCGTACCTGATCTATGTCGAGCGCAAGGCGGCGTCGTACATTCAGGACCGCGTGGGCCCCAACCGCGTCGGCTTCGACTTCGGCCTGCCATGGCTCAAGCCGCTGCGTGGGATGCTGGGGCTGGGCCAGCCCCTGGCCGACGGGCTGAAGTTCCTCCTCAAGGAGGACTACGCCCCGGACCGCGTTGACAAGAAGCTGTTCACGCTCGCCCCGATGGTGATGATCGTCCCCGCGTTGATCGGCTTTGCGATCATCCCGTGGGGCGGCACCGTGGTGCTGCCGGACCTGGACCTGCCCCTGATCGGCACCCTGGAGGGCGGGCCGGTCGTCATCGCGGGCCTGCATGTCAATGTCGGCGTGATCTACCTGATCAGCGTCGCGACGCTGAGCGTCTACGGCGTCACCCTCGGCGGATGGGCCAGCAACAACAAGTACTCGTTCCTCGGCGGGCTGCGCTGCACCGCCCAGATGATCTCCTACGAGATCCCGCTGGGGCTGTGCATCCTCGCGGCGCTGCTGCTGGTCGGGTCTTTCCTGCCCGAGGAGATCATCGGCCACCAGCGCGACCACGGCTGGCTGATCTTCGCCCAGCCGCTGGCGGCGATCATCTTCTTCATCGCGCTGCTCGCCGAGTCGAACCGGATCCCGTTCGACAACGCCGAGGCGGAGCAGGAGCTCGTGGGCGGGTACCACACCGAGTACTCCTCGATGCGGTTCGCCCTGTTCTTCCTGGCCGAGTACGCCCACATGATCACCGGGTGCGCGTTCTTCGTGCTGCTCTTCCTGGGCGGGTACGAGCTCCTGCCCTTCGTCAGCGTCTTCCCGGCCGTCGCGGAGGGGAGCGTGCTGGCGGTGCTGGGGATCGCGGCGCTGAAGTTCGCGGTCTTCTTCGGCAAGGTGCTCCTGCTGGTCTGTTTCATGATCCTCATCCGCTGGTCGATCCCGCGTCTGCGCTACGACCAGGTGATGATGATGGGCTGGCAGGCGGTCATCCCGATCTCGCTGGTGCTCGTTGTGCTGACCTCGACGATGGTCTACCTCGGTCTTGACGGCGTCGTCCCGATGTTCATCGCCAACGCGATCTTCGCCGTCGTCATCGTCGCTCTCGTGCCGGTAATGCCCCGGGCGAGGACGAGCCAGCGTCTGCCGCTCTACGGCTCGCGCTTCTGCCCCGTCACTGGCAGCTCCGTGCAGACGGGCCCGACCGACCCGCTCGCCCGCGAGGACCGGCCCCTGCAGGGCACCGTCACGGTTTGACGCGGCGGCCTTCATCCACGGAAATCAAAACGCCCGGCCGTGAAAAGCCGGGCGTTTTCTGTGTTTGTGGTTGTCCGATGCGCCGGCGGCTATCGGAGTGGGTTCAGGTCCGATGCTCTGACAAGCACATAGGCGGTCGGGAGCAGGAGCGTGCGCCCGCGGTACTGAAAGAGCCTGCCGCTGACCTCGATGCTCAGCGCCTCGCCCGACCACGACGCGGCGCTCTCGATGGCGGCGAGCGTCGAGCTGGGCAGCAGCGGGATCGGGCCGGGCTCGGCCCCGGCGAACCCGGTGTCGGAGGCGAAGGCCCACTGCCCCGAGCCGAGGCGGACCAGGCGACCACGCTTGCGGACGATCAGGCGACCGTCGGCCTGTGCGGGGGCGGGCTGGGCTTCCCGCTGCGCGTCGTTGCGGCGGACGCCCCGTCTGGGCGTGATCGCGTGCCCGCGTTCGAGCTCGCCGAGGAGTTCGAGCACGCGGGGATCGTCGGCCGGGCGATCGGGGATCGGGTCGACGAACGATCCCGGCTCGTCGGGCTCTTCGCGGGGCTCGGTCGGGCCCGTTGGGGCCCTGCCGGTGAGCTCTTCAACCAGCGCGAGCCGCGACATCGTGGGCAGCAGGTAGTTCCGGGAGGCGTAGGCGAAGACCTCGCCTGTGACCTCGATCGCGACGGGGCCGTCGACACCCTCGGCCTCCGACGCGATGCGTTCGGTCTCGGCACAGGGCAGGAGCACCATCGGGGGCAGCCCGACGCCCCCGGGCCCGGGCTGGAAGGCGACGACCCACTCGCCTGTCCTCGCCCGCACCAACGCCCCCGAGCGACGCACGAGGAAGGTGCCCTCGCGGAGCAGGGGGCCCGAAGGCAGGCCATCGGGCAGGATCGGGTCGCCGGCGCGGGCCCCGACCGCGGTGGGCGTCGTGGTTGGGGCGATGACTGTCGGCTCGATCACGCCGCCCTCGGGTCGGACTGTCGGCGGCGCCGAATCGGGCGGCTCGGTCCCGTCGGGCTGGGCGAGGGCGAGCCCGCTGAGGAGCACGGTCGTTGCGGCGAGGGTTGCTTTGGCGGGCCAGTGGTCCATGAGAGGATCTTTCGGTCCGTGGGGATCGGCTCGGCGATGTTTCTGGCGGGGTGATGCTTCGGCAGTTGACCCTTCGACCGGGTCATCGTAGCGTTGCTCCCGGAATCGAAGTCCGGCCGTGTGCCCGAGTGGTCTAAGGGAGCGGATTGCAAATCCGTTGGGCTTGCCCATCGTGGGTTCGAATCCCACCGCGGCCTTTCCATCCGGCTCTTTGAGCCGCCCGCTTGTTCCGGGCGGCCTGGCCGATGCAGGCGTCGAAAAGACGCGAGGGACCATGGCCGAGCACCCGCAAGAGCCCAACGGCACGCCGCAGAGCGTCGATGATGTCAAGCGAGCTGCCGAGCGCTTCCGCGAGGACTTCAAGCGGGTGCGCGACCAGATCGGCCTTGCGGTGGTGGGCCAGCGCGAGATCGTCGAGGGCGTGCTGATCTGCCTGTTCACCGGGGGTCACGCGCTCCTGGAAGGCGTGCCGGGCATCGGCAAGACGCTCCTGATCCGCACCCTCAGCGAGGCGCTGGACCTGAAGTTCGGGCGCGTGCAGTTCACGCCCGACCTGATGCCCGCGGACATCACCGGGACGACGGTTGTGCACGAGGTCGAGGGCGAGGGCGGGCGAGTGCGCCGCGAGTTCCGCTTCCAGGCGGGGCCGATTTTCGCCCAGATCGTGCTGGCCGACGAGATCAACCGCGCCACGCCCAAGACCCAGGCCGCGATGCTCGAAGCGATGCAGGAGCGGTCGGTGACGGTCGCGGGCGAGACGCACCGCCTGCCGGCGCCGTTCTTTGTCATGGCGACGCAGAACCCGCTCGAGCAGGAGGGGACCTATCCGCTGCCCGAGGCGCAGCTCGACAGGTTCTTCTTCAAGCTGACGGTGGGGTACTCCAACCGCGCGGATCTGTCGGAGGTGCTCAACCGCACGACGGCCAATGTTGTCGCGTCGGTCAAGCCCGTGCTGGACGGGGCGAAGATCATGGAGCACCAGAAGCTCGTGCGGCGCGTCGCGATCGCGCCGCATGTGCAGGACTACGCGGTGCGTGTCGTGCTGGCGACGCACCCCAAGGGCGAGTTCGGCGCGGGCGAGTACGCCACGCCGATGGTCAACCGTTACCTGCGTGTCGGGGCGTCGCCCCGCGCGGCTCAGGCGCTGGTCCTGGGGGCCAAGTGCCGCGCGCTCTTGGCGGGTCGCGCTTCGGTGAGCACCGACGACATCCGGTCGGTCGCGCTCCCCGCGCTGCGTCACCGGATCATCATGAACTTCGAGGGCGAGGCCGAGGGCGTGACGCACGACGCGGTCGTGAAGAACATCATCGACACGCTCCCGGTCGAGGCGCCTCAGTCCGCGTGACCCGGCGCGGGCCGGCGGGAGGGCTCCCGCTCGTGACGCCGATCCGATCAATGCCCATGGCTTTGCTGCTGGCGATTTCGCTGCTGTGCGCTGCGCCTCTGCCCGATGCCGGGGCGCAGGTCCGCGTGCCCGCGCCCTGGAGTGTCGGTGTGCCGGGCGAGCCGGTGGTGATCCCTCTGATCTTCGAGGGTCGGGCGAACCCGCGTGACGCGCTGATCGCCAGGCTGGCCGACGGTCGCCCGCTCACGGCCGATGTGTACCGCCTGAGCGTGGGAACCATCGCCGGCGACGAAGAAAGCAGAATGAGGCTGAGTCCGCTTGACGCCTGGATCGGCCCGCTTCAGACCTACGAGGCGGTGCACAACGATCGGGTCGCAACGCCCGCGCCGCCCGGCGTGTGGGTGGCGCTCATCCGCACGCCGCCCGACGCGTCGGGGGCGATCGTGCTCAACTTCACCGAGCGCCACGAGGTGCGCTGGGCCGAAGGGGGGCTGGACGCCGAGTTTCTGCCGACGGCGCGGCTCGATGAGCCGGGGGTCTTCGTCCGCGGCGCGATCGAGCGCCTCGAACGCGACCCCGAGGAACTGTGGCGGGCGATGCTGCTGCGGCGTCGGCTCGGGGAGGAGATGCCGCAGCAGCCGGACGCGGAAGACCCCAGGCCCGAGCGCCTGCGCGTCGCGTTCGGGGCGAGGCGGAGCGTGCCCGAGGCGATCGCCAACCAGAGCGTCGGGGCGTGGATGTGGGGTCTGAACCGGATCGCGCTGATCGATCCGTCGCTCGCGTCGGAGCTGATCGTCGAACTGACGCGGGTTGCGACGATCGGGGGCGAGCGCGTGCCGGCGTGGGAGTCGAGGTCCGACCGCCTGGACGATCTGTTGGACATGCTCACCGATCCGAGGCCTTCGGAGTCGCGAAGGCGGGCTTTGGTGCGCGACTGGATCGACCGTTCCCCGCGTGCTGCGACCTTCGTCGAGCGCGACGCGGCCGATGGTGAGGCGGTGATCGTCGCGACGAATCTCTCATCGCGAGCGGTGCTTGTGGCGCTCGAGCGGTTCGGGACGGCGCCCGAGCCGATGGGGACGGTCCCGCCGGGCTCGTCGGTGCGGGTGCCTGTGGGCCGGGGGGGCGAGCGGCCCGACGAGCGTGTGCGTGTGCGGATCGGGAGCGATCTGATCGAGCGGGATCTGATCGTCAGGAGCGTCCGTGCCTCGGCGCCGGGACTGGTGCTCGGCGCGACGCGGTCGGATTGGTCGATGGTCCACTGGCTGACGGGAGAAGAGCGCGGGGGCGGCCCCCTCGCCGCGGCGCTGCTCTACCCCGGTGATGGCGGCCGGTGGCGGGTCTTTATCGAGTCTGCCGATCCTGAAGCGTCCGTCCGGCTCTGGCTGGGGGCCGAGGCGTGGGTCGAGGTGCGCCCGAGCGGGACAACAACCTCCGAGGGCGTCGGCGCCCGCGTCGAGGCGTTCAGCGCAGATCCATCGGGCTGGGCGTGCACGCTCGGCCTTGACGATCTTGCCGGCGAGGTGTCCGTCGCGATCGAGGCGCTCTCGCCTAAGGGCGAGCGGGCCGCATGGCCCCGGCGCATGCTCCCATGGCAGCGGACACCGGCCAGGCTCGGGGTCGATCTGACCGACTGGCACGGCGTGCGCACAGAGCCCTGAGCGGCCTCAGACACGCATCCGGCGGGCGTAGAGGTACCACTCGACCATCAGAAGGATCGCCGCGGCGATCACGAACCAGCGCCAGATCTCGCGGGGCTGGATGCCCGGCCCACTCTCTGAGCTGACCTCGACGCCCGAGACGGTGATCTCGTCCGACGGCGCCGCGAGCGACTCTCGCTCGTTCATCAGGTTGATCGCCAGCGCCGGCTCTGCTGCGCCTTCGAGGGCGAAGACGCCGACGCGTTCGAAGATGCCCAGCGAGACCATCTCTCCGGCGCGGCCTTCAGCAGAGACCCGGGCGATCGCGGTTCCCTCCGCGTCGCGGGCGATGATCTCGACAGCCTCTGCGGTCGCGGTGGCGCCGGCGGGCTCTGCGGTGGTGAAGGCGATGCCGGCGTCGGTCTCGGCGCGGAGCGTGATGTGGTCGAGCGCGTTGGCGATGAAGATCGCAAAGCCGACCTGCCACGCCCAGTTGGACTGTTCGAGCGGGAACGAGACGCCGATGTGGCGTCTGCCCCCGGCCTCGCGGATCGCGATCAGCGGGCCGCCCGGTCCTCTCGCGAGCACGCGGGCGTCGCCGGTCTCTGCGAAGGTGCGGTGCGTGCCGAGGACGAGCGTGTCCATCGTGACATCGCGCAGGACGGGGTGGCGCCGCTCCCAAGAGAGGATCGTGCCTCCCTGGCGCGTCGCTTCGGCCAGGCGCAGCCCGTCGAGCGGCAGCCCGGCGCCGAGGCTGAGGCTCGGGAGCTGCGGCGGGCGCTCGGGCTCGACGCCGAAGAAGATCAGCGCCTCGGCCTCGGGCATCACGCCTTGAGAAATCAGGGTGTCGTAGCGGCCGATCCCCATGCGGTTGAGCGAGCGTGGGAGGAGCTCGCCGAGCATGACATTGACGATGCCCGCCGCCTCGCGCGCCGGGCCGGGCAGGGCGCCGTCGGGCGTGACCAACAGCAGGGCGGGTGCGCCGGCGGGCTGCACGACGACCGCCGCGGCGTTGTCGGCGCCGAGCGCGTCGCTCCGGTCGAGGTCAAGCGAGAGGACGCCGCCCTCGGTGTCTTCGATCTCGAAGGCCAGGCCCCTGCGTCCGGGGACGATGTCGCCGTTTTCATCGACCGAAGCGGCGGGCACGGTGACGGCGCGACGCTCGGCCGCCTCGCCCCGCATGCGGAGGGTGACGCTCGTCGAGGTCTCCTGCATCCGCGCGTTGTGGATGCGAGCGAAGACGCGGAGGACGGCCGGGTCTTCGTAGTCCCGCGTCGCCGAGAGCGCGACGATGCCGAGGTTGTCGACGCCCGCGGTCCGGTCTTCGGGGCCGACGCGCTCGAAGGAGAGCTCGGCGCCGGCGAGGCTCATCCCGCGGGGGAGCTCCATCGACCCGTCGGAAAAGAGCAGGGCGAGGACGGTCTGGATCGGCTCTTCCTCGGAGACCTCGCGGGTGAGCAACGCCTCGGCGAGGGAGAGGGCGGCGGGCAGGTCCGCGGGCTGCTCCGACGGCGTGATGGTCTCCAGCGCCCGCTGGGCGAGGTTGAGGTCTTCGTCGATGCGTGCGGCGACCGTCGCCCGAGAGCCGAAGGCGATCACGCCCGCCGAGCCTCTGAAGCCCCCGGAGCGGAGGTCGGCGAGCGTGTCGAGGGCGCGGGCGCGAGCGATCTCGAAGCGGGTCTGGGTCTCGCCCTCGTCGATGGTGTTCATCGACGCGGACCGATCGATCATGAAGATGACCGTGTCGGCCCTGCCCCGGCCCGCGTCGAGGGCCGGGCGCCCCAGCGCCATGACCAAGAGCGCCAGCAGCAACAGGTGCAGGAGCAGCATCCAGTTGGCCTTCAGCCAGCGGAGGGGGACATTGGCCTCCATGTCGCGGATGGCCGCGTCCCAGAGCAACGTCGAGCTGATGACCACAGGCTTTCGCCGCAGCTTGAGCATGTAGAAGCCCAGCAGCAGCGGGAGCGTGATCGCGGCGGCAATCAGAGCGGCGGCGGGCGCGAGGAAGGTCAACGCTGGGCCTCCGTCGGCACGCGGTAGCCGGCCGCGACGAGATAGATCTCACGCGAGATATCTCGCGTCGCCCGGGGCTTGAAGTGCTTGAACTGATCGAACAGGCGCTTGGCCCGTTCCGCCAGCGCCGGCAGGGCCTCGCCCTCGAAGACCTTCATCGCCATGTTCCCCCCCGGCTTGAGGAC
>REET01000216.1 GCA_007694925.1 Phycisphaerales bacterium
CCCGCCGTCAGCAGCAGGATCCAGCCCATCAGGCCGGAGAAGTGGATCAGCGAATCCGGCGTGTAGAACGCCTCCGCCAGAATCATGTCCTTGGAGAAATAACCGGCCGTCAGCGGCAGACCCGCGAGGTTGATGCAGCCGATGAACATCGCCACCGTCGTGATCCGCCAGCCGGGCTGGCTCCACAGCCCGCTCAGGCGACGCAGATCCAGCTGGCCCGCGAAGCCGTGCATGACCGCACCGCACGCGAGGAACAGCGTGGCTTTGAAGAACGCGTGCGTGAACACATGGTACGCCGCGCCCGTGGTCGTCAGGAACCCGATCCCGGCGAACATGAAGCCCAGCTGCGACACCGTCGAATACGCCATGATGCGTTTGATGTCGAACTGGGCCATGGCGATCGTCGCCGCCACCAGCGCAGTCAGCCCCCCAACCCACGCGACGATGGGCAGGGCCCACTCGCTGACGAGGAAGAGCGGGTACATCCGGGCGATCAGGTAGACGCCCGCGGTGACCATCGTCGCCGCGTGGATCAGGGCCGAGACGGGCGTCGGGCCCTCCATCGCGTCGGGCAGCCAGACGAACAGCGGGAGCTGGGCGCTCTTGCCGAACGCCCCGATCATCAGCAGCACCGGGATGAGCTGGACCACCGCCGGGATGTCGCCCACGGCGCCCTGGCGCATCGCCTCGATGTAGGGCTGCACCATCGGGAAGAGGTCTTTGTACTCGACCGTCCCGAAGTGCACAAAGGTCAGGAAGACGCCCAGCAGCAGCCCGAGGTCGCCGATGCGGTTGACGATGAACGCCTTCTTGGCGGCAAAGACCGCCGAGTGCTTCTTGTAGTGGTACCCGATCAGCAGGTACGAGCAGAGGCCCACGCCCTCCCAGCCCAGGAAGAGCAACAGCAGGTTGTCGCCCATCACCAGGCAGGCCATCGAGAAGACGAACAGGTTGAACGCCGCGAAGAAGCGGCAGTACCCAGCCCCAAGGTCATGGCTCATGTACTCGCTGGCGTAGAGCGCGATCAGCGTCGCCAGCAGCGTGACAAAGAGCATCCACAGACAGGTCAGGCTGTCGATGTAGAAGCCGAAGTTGGCCTTGAGCGTCTGCCCGGGCTCGTCGCCCCAGGAGACATTGATCCACTCCCACGCGACCGAGACGGCCCGCCCGTTCTCGGGCAGCCAGGCGTACATCGCCGCCGCGAGCACCGCAGAGAAGCCCAGGAGGCCGACGGTGATCCACGCGGGCAGCTTCGACCGCACGCCCATGATCGCGCAGACGCCCATGATCGCGGCGCCCAGGAGCGGGAGCATCGGGATCAGCATCGCCCAGGCCGGGCCGGTCGCGACCTCGAGGGCGGCGCCCGTATCGGCGGCGCCGAGGCCGAGCGCCCCGATCGTTTCTGCGAGCTGTGGCGTCGTGGTCTGCAAGACCGATCCTTACCTCATGCCCGGAAGTCTCGCCGGGCGGAACGCTGAATGCCGGGCCCCTCGGCCCCCGGTCAACCCTTGAGCGAGTGCCACTGGTCCGCGTTGAGCGACTCGCGCCCGCGGAAGAGCAGCACCACCAGCGCCAACGCCAGGGCCGCCTCGGCGGCCGCGACCGTCAGCACGAAAATCACGAACGACTGCCCCGTGTGGTGCAGATAGAACCGGCTGAAGGCGATCAGGGCGATCCCCGCCGCCTGGAACATCATCTCTGTGCACAGGAACATGATGATCAGGTTCCGACGCGTCAGAAACCCGATCAGCCCCATCGCGAACATCGCCACGGAAACAAACAGGTAGTGCGCCAGCGTCACCGAACCCATCGCCTCGGGGAAGCTCGCCTGCGCCGGCGCCAGGAAGTCGGCCATGCTCGCAAAGGTCGAGACCATCACAGGCGGGCCTCCTCGGCGTCGCGCAGACGCCGCTCGGCCTGCTGCCGCTTCCGTTCGTCGTCGATATCCACCTGCCTGCGGCTGAGGACCACCGCCCCGAGCATCGCCATCAGCAGGATCACGCCCGCGATCTCGATCGTCATCGGGTGGCGGTTGAGGAAGTCGTACGCCAGCGACTCGACATTCCGGGCCCGCAGGTGGTCGGGCAGCGCGATCTCACGCTCCGAGCCCGGGATGAACCCGCCGGCGGGATCGCCGTCGACATCAACCGTCCGTGCAACAATCGCTGTTCTCGCCTCAGGATCCAGCGACAGCACGCCCCGGGCCTCGCGGACGATCCGCTCGCGCCCGGAGATCAGGCCCTCGTCCTGCAGCACGCGCTCGACGCGCCGGGGCAGGAGTTGGAGCATGTGGTCGGGGTGCGGGGCCTGGGCCCTGATCTCCTCAGAACCGGGGAGCTTCGACGCCCCGGTGAAGATCATGACGCTCAGGGCCCCGAGGATCAGGAACCCGGCGAAGACCGCCGCCAGCGGCTCGCGGGCCTGCAGGTCGTACTCGGCCAGGACATCGACCTCCTCCTCGGAGGGCGACTGGGTGGCCATCATGATCACGAACAGATAGGTAATCAGGATCGCGCCGGCGTAGATGATGATCAGCGCGAAGGCCATGAACTCCGCCGCCAGGATCAGATAGAGCCCGGCCGACGAGAGGATGGTCAGGATGAAGTACAGGGCGGCGTAGACGGGCCGCTGGTGGGTGATGACCCGCAGGCTGGCGCCCAGGGCGATGGCCGCGAAGACATAGAAATAGAGGTTCGGCAAGCCCCCCTCGACCTCGCGGGCCCGGATGCCCAGACCGATGAGGACCAGCCCGCCGGCGATCGCGGCGACCAGCCCGCCGATGATCTGCGGGTTGACCCGCTTTCTCGGCAGCGCCATCCACACACCGACAGCACCGAGGATGACCGCGACATACAGGATGAGAGGGGTTATCACTTCCGCCACGCACCACCCCAAGCGGAGAAGAAAGCCGCGGCGGCGTGCCGCGACGAAAGGGGCCAGAGGATAGATCCACCCCCGACCCCCTTCAACCGCCGGGGCATCATCGAAACGCCCCGCCCCGGTTCTACCATCGCCCGTGACGCCGACCCCGACATCCGGTTCCGCCCCGCCCGAGCCGGGCGGCCCGCTGGTGGGCCCGACCCTCGCCAAACTGCCCAACGCCCTGACCCTCGCCCGGCTGGTGATGGCGGCGGTGGTTTTCCTGCTGCTGAGCCTCGCCGACCTCGCGTCGGACCCCGGCCCGGCCCGCGTGCTGGCTGGCGTGGCGGCGGTGCTGTTCGTGGCGGCGGCCCTGACCGACGCCGCCGACGGGTGGCTCGCGCGCCGATGGCGGGTGATCACGCGCTTCGGGCGTGTGATGGACCCGTTCGCCGACAAGATCCTCGTGCTCGGGGCGTTCGTGCTCCTGGCGGGCCCGCAGTTCCAGATCCCCGACGAGGGCGGGGCGGTGCAGGCGACCGGCGTGCTGCCTTGGATGGCGGTGGTGATCCTCGCCCGCGAGCTCTTGGTGACCTCCCTGCGCGGGCTGGTCGAGGGGGCCGGCGGCGACTTCTCGGCGATGATGAGCGGGAAGGTGAAAATGATCGCCCAGTCCGTCGGCGCGCCGGCGATCATGCTGATCGTGGCGCTGGCCGAGCCCGGCTCGCGTGGCGCCCTGACCGCTGCGTCGGTGTGCGCCTGGGCGGTGACCGTGATCAGCGCCGCCAGCGCCGTGCCTTACATCACGCGCGCGATCACCAGCGTGCGAGAACAAGAAGAACGGAGATCCTCGTGAGCCATCCCGAGATGCAGCCCCTGCACCGTCCGAAGTTTCTGCTGCCGACGACCTTCGGCCTCGGCCACCTCCCCGCCAGCGGGACCTGGGGGTCGATCCCGACCGTCGTGCTCGCGGCACTGCTGATCGCGATCGGCCTCGGGCCGGTCGCTTCGCCGTTCCTGTACCACCTGGTGCTGCTGGTCGTGCTGGTGGTTTTCTCGCTGGCGACGGTGCTGCGGGGCGAGGAGACCGAGGCGCTGTACCTCGGCGAGGATCCTTCCGAGGTTGTCGCCGACGAGACGGCCGGGCAGTGCATCCCGCTGTTTGCGCTGCCGATCGGCATGGACCCGTCGTTCTGGCGTGTGTCGTTTGCGCTGCTGCTGGCGTTTCTTGCGTTCCGGTTCTTCGACATCGTGAAGGTCTGGCCCGCCAACGCGCTGCAGCGGATCCGAGGCGGGTGGGGCATCCTGCTCGACGACATCGCCGCGGGCGTGTACGCGTTGATCTTCGTGCAAGTGGTGTTCGCGCTGGTCATGCGCTGAGCGGCGTCGTTCGCAGAGTTGCAGACGGGATGCGAACCGGTTGCGGACGGGATTGCTGCCGCGGTGCAATCCGTCTTGCCCGACAATAATCCGTACAAATGTCTTGCGTTCAGGGAATCGGCGCGGGACGATGGTGATTCACTAGCGTGGAAAGACCCACGCCGCTCCGACCTTTTCTGGGGCGGGAGGCGGGGCGGCTCACAGGAGATTCGCCCATGTTCACCCACCACCACACGCACGACAAGATCACGGAAGAACAGGGCACCGGCGTCGAACTGGCGATCGGCTTTGCGTGCTACGCGATCGGGCTGGCGCTCGTTGTGATGCTGGCGCTGCTGCTGTTCTGAAACAAAGTCTGCTCGGACCCGACCCTTCGCTTCGCTCAGGGATCGGCGTCAAGGTTGCGGCTGTCGGTGACAGCGCCTTCGAGCCGGCTTCGCTGACGCCGACCTCTGAGCGCAGCGAAGAGTCGGGTGCTCGATTCAGAGTGAGCCAGGTTTACGACTTCGGCGCGAGCTTTCTCGCCGCTTCGAGATAGCGCTCGTAGTTCGAGCGCAGCTCGGTGAGCGAGTCGCCCCCGAACTTGTCGAGGATGGCGCGGGCGACCTCGAACGCGACGACATGTTCCATCACCACCCCCGCGGCCGAGACGGCGCAGACATCGCTGCGCTCGTACTGGCTGTCTTCGGGCTGCAGCGATTCGAGGTTGACGCTGGGCAGGCCTCGCAGGAGTGTCGAGATCGGCTTCATGGTGCCTCGGACGACGATTGGCATGCCGTTGGTCATGCCGCCCTCGGTGCCACCGGCATTGTTCGATGGCCGGACAAACCCGAGCGAGGGCGTGTTGCGCTGAGAAGGATCGAAAGCGATCGGGTCGTGCACCTGCGAGCCCGGGCGGTCGGCGCAGGCCACACCGAGGCCGATCTCGACCGCCTTGAAGGCCTGGATGCTCATGACGGCGTAGGCGATTCGTGCGTCAAGCTTGGTGCGCCAGTCCATGCTCGACCCGACGCCGGGCGGGCAGTCGAAGATGTGGCATTCGAGGATGCCCCCGGCGGTGTCTTTCTCGATCTTGGCGCGTCTGATGACATCGCGCTGGCGTTCGGTGGCGCCGGGGTCTGGGCAGTAGGTGTCCGACTGGTCGCGGAGAGAGCGGAGCTCGGCGCGGTTTTCGGGGGAGACGATGGCGCCGGTCGCCACCTCGCCGATCTGGCGGGTGAAGCCGAAGGACTCGATGCCGAGCTCGCGGAGGAGGCAGTTGCCCAAGGCGCAGGCCGCGGTGCGGGCGGCGGTCTCGCGGGCGCTGGCTCGCTCGAGCGTTTCGCGGCAATCGGTGGTGAGCCACTTGATGCTGCCGGCGAGGTCGGCGTGGCCCGGTCGGGGGCGAGTGACCGGGGGCGTGCGCTGCAGATCGTCGAGGCGTGAGTCCTTGTTGCGGACGAGCATGGTGACCGGGGCGCCGATGGTTTTGCCGAGGCGGACGCCCGAGAGGATCTCGATGCGGTCGGTCTCGATGCGCTGGCGCCCGCCCCGCCCGTAGCCGCCCTGGCGGCGGCGGAGCTCGGCGTTGATGAAGTCCTCGTCGACGAGGACGCCGGCGGGCATGCCGGTGACGGTGGCGATCCCGGCGGGCCCGTGGCTCTCGCCGGCGGTCTGGTAGTCAAGCTGAGGCATCGCCAAGAGTATCGGCCCCGGCCCGCCTCACCGCCAGCGGAGGACGGGGAGGATGCTCGAATCGGCGTCGGTCCAGAGGGAGCCCCGCCCCCCGGGCTCGACGGGGAACCACCCGATGGTGCGGGCGAGCTCGTCGAGGCCCTCGGGCTCGGGCGAGAGGGCGACCCAGGTCGAGGCGTAGTGGAACGAGTCTTCGGCGCCCGGGCCGGGGCCGAAGTCGGCCCGCACCAGCGCCCGCACGCCCAGCGACTCGGCGATCGAGCCGATGACGGGCTCGAGGTCGAGGTAGCGGTTGGAGATGTGCATGACGACGACGCCCCGAGAGCGGACGCGGGAGAGGTAGAGCTCGATCGCCTCGCGGGTGATCAGGTGCATGGGGATCGAGTCGGAACTGAAGGCGTCGACGATCAGGAGGTCGAAGGAGGCTTCTGGGAGCTCGGCCAGGCGGATGCGCCCGTCGCCGATGATGATGTCGACCGGGGCGTGGCTGTCGCGGAGGTAGGTGAACAGGCGCGGGTCGCGGGCGACGCGGACCATCGCGGGATCGATCTCGATGAAGGTCCAGCGTTGGCCTGCGTGGGCGTAGGCGGCCGCCGCCCCTGCGCCGAGCCCGACCCCGCCGACGCGCGAGAGGCGTCGGCCTTCCTCGGGGTTGTGCATGGCGCGGAATGTGTCTCCGAGCGGGCCCTCGGGGTGGTAGTAGGTGATGGGGACGCGGTCGTAGCCCGGGGCCATCATCTGGGCGCCGTGGAAGGTGGTGCCGTGCTTGATGATGTGGACGGGCACCTCGCGGATCACGCCGCCTTCGTCGACGCGGATCGTCTCGCGTGTGGTCAGCAGCACGCCGAAGAAGGTGCGTTCGAGGTCGAGCACGCGTTCGCCGGTCCGCCAGGGCATCACCGCGATGACGAGCAGCAGCGTGATCGCGATGGCGAAGACGGTGCGGCGGCGCCAGAGCAGGGCGATGGCGAGGGCCGTGGGTCCGTCGACGAGCCAGGGGGTCAGGCCGGACTCCTCGGGCACGAAGATCGAGGCGATCTCGGTCATGCCCAGGTGGATCAGCGCGGGGATCAGGGGCAGGAGGGCGAGGCCGGTCAGGCGTCGGCGGCGTTGGGCGGCGGTCTCCGGGCCCGGGTCGGGCGCGGCCGAGGCTCCGGCGTTCCAGAGCGGGCGGGCGAAGCAGGCCAGGGCGATCGTCAGCGGGTACTCCAGCACGACGCTGAAGAGGACGGGGGCGACCAGGGCGTTGAAGACGCCGCCGAGGGCGCCGCCGATCGCCAGCCAGAGGTAGAACTCGGTGAGTCGCGCGGGCGGGGGTCGATCATCGGCGAGGCGCTGGTGGCAGAGCAGCCCGCCCCCCACCAGCCCGAGCAGATGGATCCCCGTGACCAGCGCGATCGGCTCGCGGGCGTGCAGCAGCAGCATCAGCGTCAGGCAGAGCGCCAGGAGCGCCCACCCCGCCGAGAGCCAGCGCATCGGGATCCGCACCTTCTCGCTGAAGGCGAGGATCATCGTCAAGAGGTACAGCCCCAACGGCACGACCCAGAGCAGCGGCACCGACGCGACATCCGTCGTCAGGTGGTGCGTCACGCCGAGCATCAGGCTCGAAGGCACGAACGCGTAGAAGACCCAGCGCAGGCGCCGGGGCCACTCGATGGGCTCGGCCCTGTCGCGCCGGCGCTCGCTGACTTCTGGCGTCGGCTTGTCGGGCTTGGGCGAGTTTTTGACCGCGAGCAGGCCACCGGCGAGCAGCAGGATCGCCGCGAGCGTGTACGCCCCGGCCCAGGCCCACGCCTGCTCGGGCAGGCTGAGCACGCGTTCGATGATGAAGGGGTAGGCGAGCAGGCCGAGCAGGCTGCCGGCGTTGCTGGCGGCGTAGAGAAAGTACGGATCGTGCGCGCGCGGGTGGGCGGTGTTGCTGAACCAGCGCTGCAGCAGCGGGCCGCTGGTCGCGATGGCGAAGAAGGGCAGCCCGGCGCTGACCGCGAGCGCCTTGAGCAGCCAGAGTGTCGGGCTCGCCTCCGCGTCGGGGCCCTCGCCCGGAGCGAGCATCGGGAGGGCGAGCCCCGCGGCCCCCAGCACCAGGGCGTGGACAATCAGCTGCGATTTCAGGCCGAGGCGTGTGGTGATGGCGTGGCTGTAGAGGTAGCCCGCCAGGAGCGCCGCCTGGAAGAAGACCATGCAGGTGTTCCAGACCGCGGGCGCACCGCCCAGGATGGGCAGCAGTCCCTTGGCGACCATCGGCTGCACGACGAACAGCAGCGAGGCCGCCAGGAAGATCGCGATCGTGAACACACCCGCCATCGGGTCTCCTGTGGGACAGGGCTCGGCCCCGAGGGTATCGCGGTTCAGCGGGCGGCAGGCGGGAAGGGCTCAGGCTTCGCCGGCGGGGCGGCTGACGCGCCCGCCGCAGAGAGGGCAGACGCCCTCATCTGAGAACTCCGCGACGCGCTGGCAGGTGAGGCAGAAACGGCGGCCCCCGCCCCGGGTCTCTTCGACCAGGCCGGTGAGGAACTCCTGGGGCCGGTACCGGACGCTGGCGCCGCATTCGGGGCAGGTCGGGTCATCGATCCCGCGGATGTCGTACCCGCAGCGGTGGCAGCGTTCTGTCGGATCGAGCTTCATCGGGTGAGAGAGGATACCTCGCGGGCAGCAGGGGCGCGTCTACAGTCGGCCCGTGCAGGACACACCGACCCAAGAGAACCCCCACTACTCGGCGAAGCGGCGCTTCGACGCGGTGATCTTCGACATCGACGGGTGCCTGATCCCCGAAGATTCGTCGCCTCTGAACGCGTCGGCCCTGGCGAGGATCGCCGAGCACAACCGGCGGGCGATCGGCGAGGGGGACCGGCCTGTGGTGACGGTCTGCTCGGGGCGGCCCCACCCCTTCGCCGAGGCGATGTGCCGCCTGCTGCACAACACGACGCTGCCCTGCATCGCCGAGAACGGGGTCTGGCTCTTCTTCCCCGACCAGAACCGGTCCGAGCGTGACCCGGCGATCCGGCCCGAGCACACCGAAGCGGTGATCGAGGCGACCAAGTGGGTCGAAGCCGAACTCGGCCCGCGGGGCGTAACGATCCAGCCCGGCAAGGCGAGCTCGATCAGCCTCTTCCACCCCGACCCCGCGTTCCTCAAGGAGCTCTGCCCGATGATCGAGCAGGCGTTCAGGGTCTGCGGCTGGCCCTTCAGAGTCTCGATGACCTGGCGGTACATCAACTGCGACCTGGCGCATGTGAGCAAGTCGACCGCGATCGAACGGTTCATCGCCGCGACGGGGATCGCGACCGAGCGACTCGCGGGCGTGGGCGACACGCAGGGGGACATGATGATCCGCGAGCATGTCGCGTGGTTCGCCTGCCCGGCCAACGCCGACGAGAAGCTGAAGGTTCACGCGGACTATGTGTCCGCGCACGCGGAGATCGAGGGGTCGCTGGACATCCTTGAAAGGCTCTGCGAGGGCTGACCTGCCGTCGGTCTGCCCGCCCTGCAACAATCATGCGATGGAACCCGACGACCATGTCTG
>REET01000218.1 GCA_007694925.1 Phycisphaerales bacterium
GGGTCACCGCGCCCCACCCCGGCCAGCCGCGTCGCCCGCGCCGCCTGCCCGCCTGCAAACAGCCCGAGACAGATCCCCGCCCCCACCACCAGCCCGACGCGTCCGCTGCCCGTCGCAAGCGTCGCCACCGCCGCGATGATCAGCCCCGTCACGCCGACCGACGACCCGATCATCGAACCCGCGAGCACCTTGGCCGAGTCGGTCACGCGGATGCCGTGGACCTTGCGATGAAACGCCACGCGCCCGAGCATGCCCGGCCGGAGCGGCAGGTAGTTCAGCAGGTTCGCGCTCATGATGAGCACGACATTCTCGCCCAGCCCGACCTTGGCGTAGTGCCGGTTCAGCACGCAGAACGCGGCCCCGGTGAAGAACATGTTCGCCAGCGGGCCGATCACGACGCACGCGATCAGCCAGAGCGGCGCGTCGCTCATCGCCCCCCACGCCGCGCGGATCGCGTCGGCGTGGCGCGACGCCTCGAAACAAGCGGCGACCAGCAGCGCCAGGCCGACCGCCCAGAGGACGATCGCGCCGACCTTTTTCACCTCGCGTCCCCGATCGTGCCGTACTCGCCGATCAGATCGCGCGGACGGGACACCCTCGCGAGCGTCGGGAGCGCCTCGTCGCCGAGCCGTTCACGCAGCAGCGAGGCGAGCCGGCCCAGGCGCGGATCGTCCCACTCCCGCTCGGGGTCAAGCAGCCTGTCGTCGCGCGTCGCCCCGCGCGAGACCATCGCCACCGCCACCAGCAACGGATCGTCATCGCCCGAGAGCCTCGCCCGCAGCGCGTTGTCCAGCGGCGCAAGCTCCGGCGCCATTCGCCCGTGAGGCAGCATCACCGCCCACGCCAGCAGCCCGTCCGGGCCCAGCGCATTGATACGGCGCAGCAACGATCCGGCGACATTCTGGCGTTCCGCCTCGCTCAGCTGCAGGCCCTCGATGTCGGTCAGCAACCGGGCCCGCACCGCGGCGCCGACCGTCGGGGCGGTCTCGTCGGTGCACTCGGCGATCGCCTCGATCAACTCTGAAAACTCCGCACGCGCCAAAGCGAGCGGGCGTCGGGAGATCGCGTCGGTCTCCGAGGTCAGAGCCAGCGACCCCGCGACAGGCATCCCGCCCATGAACCGGAAGCCCTGCACCGCCCGCGCTCTGATCCGCTGCATCTCCGAGAGGTGGATCGAGCCGAGCCAGCCCGTGTACCCCGCGTCCGCCCAGACCGTCACCTCGACCGACTCGCGGGGGCGGAGGCGCAGGCGCCGGTCCAGCTCGAACACCTCGGGAAGCACGCGGAGCTGGCGGCCCCGCGTCCCGATCTCGATCGTCGGCATCACGATGAAACGCCCGCTGATCGGCCGCCCCGACCCGACGCCCAGCGGCACCGGCGCGATGTTGCGCACACGCAGCACCAAGCGAAGAGGATCGAGGGGGTCCAGCCGCGAGCCCTCGAACCTCGCGTCCAGCGACATGAACGCGTTGGGCGACTCGGTCATGCGGTCCAGCCACGACGGGATGGACCGAACGAACCGCTCCATGTCCCGCGTGTGCTCGGTCCGCGCCGGGTCCTCGTCGGCGAGCGACATCGCCACGCTCCGCGCCCAGGCGCTCACCGGGCTGTAAGGATCGGCCTTGGTCAGTTCCCTCAGGCTCGACAGCGCACGCTCCTGCTGGCCCGATGCGATCGCCAGGGTCGCGAGCGCCCCAAGGGCGCGGCTGTCACCCTCGGCGAGCTCTTCGAGCTTTTCAACAGCGCCGTCCTCGCCCCGCAGCGCGCTCCGCCAGGCGACAAGCACCTCGTCGGGGCGATCCCCGCGAAGGAGCGGCGTCTGCGACCAACGCCGGATCGCTTCGGCGTCGTGGCGCCCGGCCCAGTAGTGCATCGCCAGAAGCTCGCGCCCCAGTTCGAGCGTCTGGCTCTGGGCTTCTCGCTCCGACAAGCCCGCGGGGCGGTTGCCCGGCGAGCCCAGCTCCCCCAGGAATGTGTCGACGCTCGCGCTGGCGTCGGCGAGCGAACGGTCCAGCTCGTCGGCGTCCCCCGCCGCCATCGCCGCCAGCACCCGGATCCGCTCTAAAGGCAGGGCGAGACGCACATCCTCGGGCTGCAACTCGTCGGCGGTCGGGAGGCCCCGCTCACGCAGCGCCTCGATCCGCTGCTGCGCCCGGTATCGCCCCTGCGCCAGCGACTCGCCGAGCTCGGCGATCGGGGCCTGCGGCCCGCGCCGGTGCCATGTCAACACGATCCGCTCGGCGTTTCGCCCGAAGGGCAGCCGCCCAGCGTCCGCCTCGACCAGCCGCCGGGCCATCGCGTGGAACCGCTCGGCCTGATCGAACAGCCCCTGCTCGGCGCACTGACGCGCGATCGAGAAGTGCACGTTGGGATCGTGCGGATCAGACAGCAGCAGGTTCGCCGAGAGCTCCATCGCGCCCCCGGGGTCGCCCGGGAACCGCTCTGCGAACACCGCAGCCGCGACCGCGGCGGCTTCCTTGTTCGTCGGATCCAGCCGGTTCGCCTGGATCAGCAACTCGGTGAACCGCTGATTGTCGGCCTGCTCCCTTGCGAGGAGCGCAGCGTCGAGCGCAAGACGGCTGCGCACCGACGCGTCGAGCACCGAAGCGCCCTCGTCGAGGTAACGCTGGTAGGCCGCCAGCCGCCGCTCGGCCGTCTGCAGATCGCCGATCCGCATCGAGATCAGGCGGAGCGTTGCGATCGTGTCGCCTGGATCGATGCGGACGAGCGCGCGGGTGGCCTCGCGGAGCGCGTCGGCGTCGCCCCGCCGGTAGGCCGCCTCCACGCGACGCCGGGCGAGCTCCGCGTCGGCGGGCAGACGCTCCTGCGCGATCGAGAAGACGATGTCGGCGATCTCGAAGTCTTCGTCGGTCGGCTCGGGGTGCAGGCGGAGGTCCAGGAGCGCCATGCGCACCGCTTCCCTGGCCGCGACCTCGCCCGAGGACGCCGCGATCGCGACGCCCCCCAGCACAAAGACAGAGACCGCCGCGACAAATCCGGACAACAGGCGGTTCAAGCCGCACCCCCCGCGTAAATCCACAGAACCTGGAAACACAACGCGACCGCACCGAGGATGATCGCGCCGCTGGCCGTGAGCTGGGCGGTCCAGACGGCCGGGCGGTGCGCCCGCGGGAACAGGCGGTCGCAAACAAAGCACATGAACACGAGCTGTCCCGCCGCCAGAGAGGTCAGCCCGGCGGTGAACCGGAGCATCGCGGGCATCGTGTACTCGAACGAGCCGATCTGCACCGAGGACGGCGCGACCAGCAGGATCCAGAGACCCAGCACGGTCCACCCCGCGGCCCAGGGCGTCGCCGAGAGCACCACAAGCAGTCTTGTCGCCCGTCGATCGAGCTGCACGCCGGCCGGCTCCCTTCAGGGCCCGGACTCACGCGCCGGGCCCCGGGCAGAGTGTACCGCCGGAGCGCCGCCCCCGGACGGGCTCAGCCCATCGCCATCGTCACGAGGAACTCGGCGTTGCTCTTGGACTTCTTCAGGCGGCTCTTGAGCAGCTCCATCGCCTCGACCGGGTTCATGTCCGACAGGATCTTGCGGAGGCGGAAGACCAGTTCGAGCTCCTTCGGGTCCAGCAGGAGCTCCTCGCGCCGGGTGCCGCTGGAGGCGATGTCGATCGCGGGGTAGATCCGCTTGTCGCTCAGGCGCCGGTCCAGGTGCAGCTCGCTGTTGCCGGTGCCCTTGAACTCCTCGAAGATGACCTCGTCCATCTTCGAGCCGGTGTCGACCAGCGCCGTGCCGATGATAGTGAGGCTGCCCCCGTTCTCGATGGCGCGCGCGGCGCCGAAGAACTTCTTGGGCTTCTGCAGGGCGTTGGCGTCGATGCCGCCGGTCATGATCTTGCCCGAGTGGGGCATCTCGGAGTTGTAGGCCCGGGCCAGACGCGTGATCGAGTCGAGGAAGATGACCACATCGTCGCCGAACTCGACCATCCGCTTGGCCTTCTCGATGATCACATCGGCGATCTGCACATGGCGGGAGGACTGCTCGTCGAAGGTGCTGGCGACGACCTCGACATCCTTGCCGCTGTTGCGACGGAAGTCGGTCACCTCCTCGGGGCGCTCGTCGACGAGCAGCACGAAGATCTTGACATTCGGGTAGTTCTTGTTGATCGCCTGGGTCATCTGCTGGAGGATGATCGTTTTGCCCGTTCTGGGCGGGGCGACGATCAACGCGCGCTGGCCCTTGCCCAGCGGCGTGACGAGGTCGATCACCCGCGTCTCGAACCGCTCGGGCGTTGTCTCAAGAACGAACCGCTCCTCGGGGTGCAGAGGCGTCAGGTCCTCGAAGTTGATCAGACTGTTGATCGCCGAGGGCTCCCGCCCGTTGACCTTCTCGACACGGAGCAGCGCGAAGTACCGCTCGCTCTCCTTGGGCGGGCGCACGGCGCCGCGGACGACCATGCCCTTGCGCAGGCCGAAGCGACGGATCTGGCTCGGGCTGACATAGATGTCGTCGGGACCGGGGAGGTAGCTCTGCTCGGGCGAACGCAGGAAGCCGAACCCGTCGGGCATCACCTCCAGAGTGCCCTCGCCGAACATCAGGCCCTGCTTGGCGGCGCGGGCCTTGAGGATCTTGAAGATCAGGTCCTGCTTGGGGATCTGGTGGAACTCCTCCAGCCCCTCGCTCTCGGCGACCTTGAAGACCTCCTCCATCTCCATCCGCTGCAGCTGCGTGATCGTCAGCGCGTCCTTGGCTTCCTGGTACCCGCTCTTGGCGACGATCCGCTCGAGTTCGGCGGCTTCGCGCTCCAGCTCCTCGTCGCTGGGCAGGTGGTGGTCGGGCCTGTCGGAGGGGCGGTGACCGCCCTGTCCACCACCACCACCGCCGCCGCCGCCCTTGCGCTTCTTGCGCTTGCGGCGTCCGCCGCGATCGTTCTGGTCCTGCTGGTTGCTGCGCTGGTTCTGGTCCTGGCGCTTGTGGTCGGCGTTGTGGCCGGAGCCGTTGCCCGACCCGCGCGAGTCGTCGCCGGAAGACCTCTGCTCCCTGGGCTGCTCGGGCGCTTTGGCTTCCTTCGGCGCGTCGGGGGCCTTGGGCTCGTTGCGGGGCTCGGACTGGGCCTGCTGCTCGCCGGTGCTCACGGTCGCTCCCTCCGATTGGGCCGGGGCCTTCCGCGAACGCGTCTTGCGTTTCGCGGGCGCTTTCGTCCCGCCGCCGCTCTCGTCACGGCGCTCTTCATCAACGGCTTTGCTCGATCTGGCCATGTGCCGGTCGCTCTTCTCTTTGCTTGTTCTGACTGGAAACAGGGGGGCGCGCGCCGGGCCGGCCTTGGCCCGTTCTGCGGCTCAGATTCGGATCCTCCCGGCGCTGCGGCTGAAAACGCTGCCGCTGAAATGGCCGGAGATCGTGCTCTCCGCACGCGCGGACCCGGACGGCCTTGCAGACGATCCGGATGACCTGCCTTCAGGCCAAAAACACGCTCGGAGAGGAAACTATGGCGAGGGTCACCCGCGGGGCATGGAGGCCCCACGGCTTCGACGCAGCATTGTACCCCGCCCACGCCCGGTCAAACAACCCCGGGCCCGACGCAGCCGACAGGGGTGTATTCCTTCTACGCCCCCGACCCGCCTGCTGATCCCTTTCGGATCGCTTCGAGGACCGCCCGGGCCTCCTCGACCCGCGGCCCGTCGTCCTCGTTGACGATCACAAAACCGCACCGGCGCCGCTTTTCTTCCAGAGGCATCTGGGCCGCTTCCCGACGCTCGAACTCCTCCTCGTCCCACCCCCGCGTCCGGAGCACCCGCTCCAGCCTCCTCGCCCTCGAAGCCTCGACGAACACGACCTCGTCGCACTCGCCCTCCAGCCCCGCCTCGAACAGCAGCGGCGCATCGATCACCACCCCAGGCTTCCCCCGGGCCAGCCCGATCGCCTCCCGGCGGCTCTTCTTCACCAGCGGATGGATCAGCCCCTCCAGACGCCGACGCTCGTCGGCATCCGCGAAGACGATCTGCGCCACACGCCTCCGATCGATCGCGCCCGACTCATCGAGCACGCCCGGCCCCCACCAACCGACAAGCTGATCGCGGACTTCTGGCCGCTGGAGGGCTTGCTTGGCCTCCGCGTCGGAATCGAGCACGAGGCACCCGAGCTCGGCGAACGCGCTCGCCACGGTGCTCTTGCCGCTGCCGATTCCCCCGGCCAGGCCGATGACGGGCGTCACGCCCCGCCCCCCGCCCCCTCGGGCGAGATCGCGTCGGGCCTGAGCACCGCGATGTCGGGGTGGTTGCGGTAGTACCCGTCGTAGTCGAGCCCGTAACCGACAACGAACTCGTCGGGGATCTCAAAGCCGGCGTAATCCGGGACGATCGCCTCGGACCTGGGGACTTTCTTGTCCAGAAGCACGCAGGTCCGCACGCTCGCGGGCGACTGCTCGCGCACCAGCGAGGTGATCAGCGCGAGCGTCCGCCCCGAGTCGAGGATGTCGTCGACGATGACCACATGACGCCCGCCGAGGTTGTCAGGCAGGGCCGATCGCATCGCCGCCCCGCGCGAGGTCATCGAACGCCCGGGGTAGCTGGAGATCGCCACGAGCTCCAGCCGCAGCTTGAAGGGCAGGTGCCGGATCAGGTCGGCCACAAAGACGATCGCCCCGGTCAGGATCGGGATGAAGACCACCTGCCCGGGCTCACCGTCGGGCCCCGCCGGCCCCATGTCGCGCACGAGATCGTCGGCGAGATCGGCCGCCATGTCGTGCACACGGCTTGCGATCCGCTCGCGATCGATCAGCACCCGGTCGATATCCCGGAACATGGGGCGAGCGTAGGGCGGCAGCCACCACCCCGGCCCACGAACGATCCCTGTCACAGCCCCGCCAGCTCACCCCGCTGGCGGAGCTGCCAGTAGCGGGCCAGCGCGTCCTCGATGACGGCGTATGCCGCCTGGGCCGGCATGATCTCGTCGACCTCGACCTGCTTGTCCTCAAGCTGTTTGTAGTCCTCGAAAAACCGCTTGAGCATCTTGAAGGTGTGGACGGGGAAGTTGCTCGCCTTGCTGTAGTCGGCGTACTCAGGGTCGTTGACGAGCACCGAGATGATCTTGTGGTCCGGCTGCCCGTCGTCGACCATCGTCATCAGCCCGACCACCCGCGCCTCGCAGACGCACATGCCGGGGATCTTCTCGGCGCAGAAGACCAGGATGTCCAGCGGGTCGTCGTCCTCGGCCATCGTCTGGGGGATAAACCCGTAGTTTGCCGGGTAGTACACCGCCGACGAGAGCACCCGGTCGAGCTTCAGCATGCCGGATTTCTTGTCCAGCTCGTACTTGTTGCTGGATCCTTTGGGGATCTCGATGATCGCCTTGACATGCTCGGGCAGGGCGTGCTTGTCGGTCGCGGGCGTGACATCGTGCCAGGGGTTGGTCATCGGGGTGCGTCCTGGGGGTTCATCGGAAGGGCGGGGGCGTGCCGGGGCGGAGCCTCCGGGACGCTCAGCGTAGCCGGGGGGAGCACGAATCCTCCACGATCGGACCGGATTCCGCTACCCTGATGCCATGCTCAAGATCGATTACGCCAACTGCCTGGCCGGACGCGTCGGTTCCCACGGGCTCGACCCCGACCGCCTCGCCAGAGGCTCGGAGCTCGACAAGGCCGCCGAACGCCTCACAGAACGCCTCGACGACTCCCGCGGCACCGGGTGGGAACGCTGGCGCGAGCTGCCCTTCGGCGACATGCGCCGCGCACACCTCGCCGCCGTCCACGAGGTCGCCGACCGCTGCCGCGGCAAGTTCGAGAACCTCATCGTCCTGGGCATCGGGGGCTCGGCCCTGGGCAACATCGCCCTGCAATCGGCCCTGAACACGCCCACCTACAACCTGCTCGACGACGCCGACCGCCCCGGGCCGCGGATCTTCGTGATCGACAATGTCGACCCCGTGAACTTCAACAGCGTCCTGCACGCCATCGAGGGGCTCGGGGGCCTGGAGGGCACGCTCTTCAATGTGGTCAGCAAGTCCGGCGAGACGGCCGAGACCGCCGCACAGTTCATGATCGTGCGCCGACTGCTCGAATCCCGCCTCGGCGATCGCGCCAAGGAGCATGTCGTCGCCATCACCGACCCCGAGAAGGGCACGATGCGCCGCATCTGCGACGAGGCGGGGTACGAGACGCTCCCCGTCCCCGAGGGGGTCGGCGGCCGCTTCAGCGTGCTCTCGCCCGTCGGCCTCTTCTCGGCCGCGATGGCGGGGATCGACATCGAGGCCCTGCTCACCGGCGCCGCGGAGATGGACGAGGTCTGCTCGCGCCCGCAGCTGACGAAAAACCCCGCGGCACTCCTGGCGACGCTGCTGGTCGAGCTCGGCGCCCGCAAGGGCAAGACCAACCATGTGATGATGCCCTACAGCAACCAGCTCTACCTCATGGCCGACTGGTTCCGCCAGCTCTGGGCCGAGAGCCTGGGCAAGCAGTTCTCGACCGGGGGCGAAGAGGTCTACGCCGGCTTCACGCCCGTCAAGGCCCTGGGCGCGACCGACCAGCACTCGCAGGTCCAGCTCTACCGCGAGGGCCCCAACGACAAGGTGATCTGCTTCCTGGAAGTCCAGAAGTTCGCCTCCGACGCGGAGATCCCCGGCGGCTTCGGCGTGCCCGAGCTGCAATACCTCGAAGACACCACCATGTCCCGCCTGCTCAACGCCGAGAAACGGGCGACCGAGTACGCCCTGGTCGAGAGCCAGCGCCCGAACTTCACCATCAGATTCCCCGAGATCAACGCACGCCACATCGGCCAGTTCATCAACCTCTGGCAGATCACCACGGCGTACGCCGGGCTCATGCTCGGCATCGACGCCTTCGACCAGCCCGCCGTCGAACTCGGAAAGAAAGCCACCTTCGGCCTGATGGGGCGCGAGGGGTTCGAGAAGTTCAAGGCGAGGGTGGACGAGACGCTGGGAGAGACGGATTACATTGTGTGACAACAGTGTGGCACTGGTGGCTTGTCCACCAGTGTCTTGCTCGCTGGACCATCACTGACAGGAAACACTGGCGGACGAGCCGCCAGTGCCACAGGACTTCGGCCAGCTACTTCGGCCCCCACCCGTTCGCCCCGTCCTTCAGCAGCGCAAACAGGTGCCACGCGCCGTTGAACGGATCGCCGGGGCCGAAGGTGGCTTTGCCGGTGCGGATGATCGTGCCGTCGTCTTGCTTGTAGAGCGCGCTGACGCCCGGCCAGACCTTGCCCGGCTCGGGCTCGAAGCCGAGATCGGCGTTGAAGCTCGAACCCTTCGTCGAGACCATCCTGAAGCCCCAGCCGCGGCTCTCGGCGAACTCTCGCTGCACACCCGGCTCGTCGGGCGAAGCGAGGACAAACGAGGCCCGGTCTTCAAGATGGCGCAGCAGCCCGTTGAACCCGTCGGCCCACATCGTGCAGTACGAGCAGCGCTTGCCCATGTTGTGGA